>DASYSC010000231.1:0-3957 GCA_036003765.1 Candidatus Limnocylindria bacterium | reverse complement strand
TTACCCCTTCACCGCACCCGCGGTGAGGCCGCCAACGTACTTGTCCACGAAGAAGGAGTAGATCAACGCGACCGGGACCGAGCCGAGGAGCGCGCCGGCCATGAGCGAGCCCCAAAAGTAGACGTCGCCCTTCACGAGCTCCGTCACGACGCCGACCGGGATCGTCTTGATGTCGGTCGAGTTCGTGAAGACGAGCGCGTAGATGAATTCGTTCCACGAGAGGGTGAAGGCGAAGATCGCGGCAGAGAGGATGCCGGGGAGCGCGAGGGGCATGACGATCTGCGCCATCGCGCGCAGGCGGCTCGCGCCGTCAATGAGCGCGCTTTCCTCAAGCTCGCGCGGGATACTGCGGAAGTAGCCCATGAGCAGCCACGTGCTGAACGGGATGAGGATCGTGGGGTACGTGAGGATCATCGACCACAGGGTGTTCGAGAGGCCGAGCTGTCGCACGACCTCGAGGAGGGGTACGAAGAGCAGGGTCTGGGGAACGAGATAGGTGACGAAGATCGCCCCCGCCATTGCTCCGGCACCCCGGAAGCGGAGCCGCGCGAGCGCATAGCCGGCGAGAATGCTGCACGCCAGCGAGATCGCGGTCGCGACGACCGAGATCGTCACGGTGTTGAGCGCCCAGCGCAGGAACCCGGTCTCGGCGAAGAGGTACCGGTAATGCTCGAGCGTCGGCTCGAAGACCCAGAAGGGCAGTCCGCTCAGGTCGATGAGCTCGCGGTTCGTCTTTATCGACGTGATCAGCATCCAGTAGAACGGGAAGAGCAAGATGATCGTCGCCAGGGACAGCGGCAGGTAGATCGTGATCGCCCGGCGCGAGGCGGTCATCCTCACGTCGATGACCGCCTGAGATAGAGGAGCAGCGCGACGACGCAGACGATGAGTACGGGGAACATGTAGAGGGAGATCGCCGCGCCCTCGGAGAGCTGCCCCGCCCGCACCGCGACGTCATAGGCCAGCGTGCCCAATAGGTGCGTGCTGTTTGCCGGACCACCGCGGGTCAGCACGTAGACGAGCTGGAAGTCCGAGATCGTCGAGACGACGGAGAAGAGCACGACGATGAGCACCACGGGCCTGATGAGTGGGATCGTGATGCGCCAGAAACGCTGCCACGGCGATGCGCCGTCGACCGCCGCCGCGTCGAGGAGCTCGCGGTCGACGGTCTGGAGGCCCGCGAGGATGCTGATGGCGAAGAACGGTGTTCCTCGCCAGATGTTCGCGATGATGATCGAGCTCATCGCCCACATGCCCTCGCCGAGCCAGTTGATCCCGCGATCCGCGAGACCGCTTCGCACGATCGCCCAGTTGAAGACGCTGAAGGTTGCGTCGAAGAGCCAGAGCCAGGCGATCGCCGAGAGCGCGGTGGGCACGATCCAGGGCAGCAGGAGCGCCGCCCGCGCGATGTTCTTCAGGCGGAAGGATTGGTTCATCAGGACCGCGAGGCCGATCCCGAAGGCGAGCTTGAAGACGACGGTCACGCCCGTGTAGACGAACGTGTTCCGCACGGTCTGAAGGAAGATCTGGCTCCGGAGCTCGTCGGTAAAGTTATCGAGGCCGACGAACCGCACGACGGCTGTCGAGACGGACTGATCCGTGACCGAGAGCCAGAGCGAGGTGACGAACGGCCAGCCGATGAACGCGCTGAGGATCAGCAGGCCGGGCAGGAGCAGGACGTAGGCGAGCACGCCCTGTCGGTCGAGGAGCTCCCCGATGCTGGGGAGCTGCCCCGCGGTGACGGGCCGCTCGCGCGTTTCCGCCCGCACCTGAGCGAGCCTAACGGCTAGAGCTTGTAGACCTTCTTCAACTCGCCCTCCGCCCAGCTCATCGCGGATTCGGGCGTCTCGCCCTGCGCGACCTTGGCGAACATGTCCACGACGATGTATTTCGAGCCCGACTCCGCCGCGGCCGGGCTCGGCGGGGCTGGGTAGCCGTACCACTTGGTGAGCGTGCCGAACTTCTTGAAGCCATCGAACTTGGGGTCCGTGGAGGGCCAGAGGTCGCCCTCGCCCTTCTTATACGGAGCGAGCGTGTAGCCGCTGCCCGACTTCATGAAGCCGCCGTAGGTCTTGGGCGACATGATGTAGGCGACCAGCTCGCGGGCCGGCCCCGGGTCCTTCACGTACTTCGGGATCGCGTACTGGAACGGCACGCCGAGGAGGACCTGCCCCTTGGGACCGGCCGGCAGGAGCGCCAGCTGCGTGTCCTTGGCGAGGTCGGGGTCGGCCTTGACCGCCGTGAGGTAGATCGAGGCGCCATTGAGCGTGGCCCAGATCTGCTTCGCCGCATACGCGCGGTTGTTGCTCGAGTCATCCCACGAGAGGCACTGCGGGTCGGCGGTCTTGTCGAAGAGGTCCTTGAACGCGACGAGCGCGTCCTTCGTCGCGGCGCTGTTAATTGCGATTTTCTTTCCGGCCTCGTCGGTCTCGCCTCCGCCGTACGACCACAGGAACGGTTGCAGGAACGTCGGCGGGTCGCCGAAGGAGTGGCCCATGGCCTGTCCCAGGAAGAGCTTCGACTTCGCCTTGGCGTCGGCGCCGACCTTCGCGAGGTCGGACCACGTCCCTGGGAACTTGTCCGCCCCCGCCTGCTTCAGGACACTCTCGCGCCAATGGATCGCGTTCCCGAGAAGACCGAAGGGGACGGCGCGCCAGACGCCCTGCACCTGGGCGTTCTGCTTCATCGCGTCGTAGAAGCCGCCGCCGTCGCTCCCGACCTTCTCAGCGACCGCCCCCACGTCGCTCAGCTTGTCGGCATAGAGGTGCGCCCACGTCCACTGGAGGAGCATCACGTCGGGGCCCCCGCCTGCCTGGAGCGCCGCGACGATCTTCGGCTGCGCCTCGTTCGCCGAGACGAGCTCGACCGTGAGATCGACGCCATTGGGCTTCGCCCAGTCGTTGACGAGCGTCTCCTTGAACCACTTGTCCTCATCCGGTACGAAGCTCGTCCAGTGGAGGAGCGCGACCTTGGTGCCTTTCAGCTGCACCGGGCCGGCGGCCGAGCCGGTCGGGGAGCCGGTCGCGGGCGTCGCCGCGGGACCGCACGCGACGGCCGCGGCTAGCGCCGCACTGTAGTAGATGAAGCGACGTCGCGAGAAGAGCCGGTCCGTCGCCGTCGTGATCTCTCGCCGCAGCATGAGAACCTCCCACCGCGGATGTCGCCGCGAGTATGTTCCCGGCCCACCATGCGTCAACTGCCTTAGCCTGCGGCGGTGCGCGCGCTGGTCTGGCGTGGTCCGCGACAGATCGCGGTCGAGACCGTCGATGAGCCCCGGCAGAGCGACGACGAGGTCCTCGTGCAGCCGGAGGCTGCGGGGATCTGCGGCTCCGAGATCGAGGGCTACCTCGGACGGATGCCGAACCGCATTCCGCCGCTTGTCATGGGGCATGAGTTCGCCGGGACGGTCATCGCCGCGGGAGTCGGAGCGGGTCGCGAGTGGTCCGGACGTCGCGTGGCGGTCAACCCGCTCCTTTCCTGTCGCGCCTGCGCGCGGTGCAAGGCGGGCGAGCGGAACCTCTGCGCGGAGCGGCGCCTCATCGGCGTGCACCTCGCGGGAGGCTTCGCGGAGCGGGTGGCCGTCCCCGCCGCGAACCTGCTGGCCCTGCCCGACGGCGTCGATGCGCGCACCGGCGCCCTCGTGGAGCCGCTCGCCAACGCCGTCCACGCCGTCGGCCTCGCGCGCCGGCTCGTCGCGGCCGAGGTCGCGGTCGTGCTCGGCGCGGGGACGATCGGCCTCTTCGCGCTCCACGCCGCGCGCGCGGCGGGCATCGCGGACGTGCGCGTGGTCGAGCCGCATCAAGATCGTCGGGCTGTGGCGCTTGCGGCCGGAGCGCGTGCTGCGTACGCCGATGCTGCCGAGCTCGCGCGGCAGCGAAACGCCGATCTCGTGATCGACGCCGTGGGCGCGACGGCGACGCGGCGCTCGGCGCTCGACATCGTGCGTCCCGGAGGCGC
>DASYSC010000230.1:0-25209 GCA_036003765.1 Candidatus Limnocylindria bacterium | reverse complement strand
ATCAAGGTCCTCTGGTCGCGCGAGTGGGACGACCTGCTCGCGCGCGACGTTGACGGCGTGCTCGTGAACAAGATGGCCGAGACGACCGATGGCGAATCGCAGCGCATGACGATCGCCGACGGCGCATATATCCGCGAGCATTTCTTCGGCCCGGATCCGCGGCTCCGCACGCTCGTCGAGCATCTCTCCGACGAGCAGCTCCGCGGTCTGCGCCGCGGTGGTCACGACTACCGCAAGGTCTACGCGGCGTACCACGCCGCGGTACGGCACACCTTGGCTCCGACCGCGATCCTCGCGCAGACCGTCAAGGGATGGGCCCTGGGCCCGTCGGTCGAGGCGCGGAACATCACGCACCAGGCCAAGAAGATGAGCGCCGAGGAACTCAAGATCTTCCGCGATCGGCTCGAGCTTCCGATCTCGGACGACAAGCTCACCGACGACCCGCCGTACTACCACCCGGGGCCGGAGAGCCCCGAGGTCCGCTACATGATCGAGCGTCGGCGCGCGCTCGGCGGTTTCATCCCGAGACGCGCGGTCCGTGCGAGGCCGACACCGCTTCCAGACGAGTCCGTCTTCGCGGAGTTCCCCAAGGGCTCCGGAAGCGCGGCCGCGTCGACCACGATGGCGTTCACGCGCCTCCTACGGAATCTGCTTCGCGACAAGAACATCGGCAAGCGTGTCGTCCCGATCATTCCCGACGAGGCGCGCACGTTCGGTATGGATCCGCTCTTCAAGGAGGTCGGAATCTATTCGCCGCTTGGGCAGCGCTACGAACCGGTCGACGCCGAGACGCTCATGCCCTATCGGGAGGCGATCGATGGCCAGGTGCTCGAGGAGGGCATCACCGAGTCGGGGTCGATGGCCTCGTTCACCGCGGCGGGCACGAGCTACGCGACGCACGGTGAGCCGATGCTGCCCTTCTACGTCTTCTACTCGATGTTCGGGCTCCAGCGCACCGGCGATCAGATCTGGGCGTTCGGCGACGCGCGGGGCCGCGGGTTCCTGTGTGGCGCGACCGCGGGACGGACGACGCTCAACGGCGAGGGCCTCCAACACGAGGATGGGCACAGCCAGCTGCTCGCGACCGCGCTCCCCAACATCCGCGCCTACGACCCGGCGTTCGCCTACGAGACCGCAGTCATCGTTCGTGATGGCATCAAGCGGATGCTTGGCGACGGCGAGGACATCTTCTATTACCTCACCCTCTACAACGAGAACTATCCACAGCCGGCGATGCGCGAGGGCGTCGAAGAAGGGATCGTCCAGGGGATCTACCTTTTCAAACCGGGCGAGGAGGGACGGCGGCGGCGCGTGACGCTCCTCGGATCGGGCTCGATCATGCGCCAGGTCCTCCGCGCACAGGAGCTGCTGCTGGAGCGCTACGACGTGAGCGCGGACGTGTACAGCGTCACGAGCTTTCAGCAGCTGCGGAACGAAGCGCTCGCGGTGGAGCGCTGGAACCGTCTCCATCCGGAGTCCGACCCGCGGATCCCGCTCGTCACGGCCGTGCTCGGCGGGCACTCCCCGATCGTGGCCGCATCCGACTGGCTCAAGGCCGTGCCCGATCAGGTGGCGCGCTGGGTCGGCAGCCCGTTCGTTCCGCTCGGGACCGACGGGTTCGGGCGGAGCGACACGCGCGAGGCGTTGCGCCGCCACTTCGAAATCGACGCCGAGAGCATCGCCACCGCTTCGCTACATGCGCTCGCGCTGTGCGAGCAGTACGGTCCCGCAGATGTCGCGAAGGCCATCGCCGAACTCGGCATTGATCCCGCAAAGCCCGAGCCCAGGACTGCTTAGCCTCCGGCGCTGGAGCACGGCGGCGATCTTCGTCGTGCTGATCGGCTTCGTCCCGCCGCCCGCGAGCGCGTCCACACACGCGACCAGCCCGGCCGCGGCCGACTGCGTCCCGAGCGTAGGCCCGGGCATCCCCCCGCCGGCGAGCGTGCCGTCCGGCCTACCGGGGTTCCACGCCGCGTGGTACGGGCAAAGCGGCTATCCGACGCTCTGCCCGGGCGGGCGCTCGACCGCGACTGTCGCCTACTACAACAGCGGCACCCGCGGGTGGGTCCAGGGAAAGATCGGGGAGGTCGCGTACCTCGGCACGTGGGAGCCGGATCCCGGACAGGACCGCCCTAGCCCGCTCGGCGGCGACGGGACGCAGGGATCACCCGCGACCGGATGGCCGCGCTACAACCGCGTCGCCCTGCAGCCGGCGGCGTGGGTGGGGCCGAATCAGGTCGCGTGGTTCCAGTTCGCGGTGATCGCGCCGCAAGTCCCCGGCACGTACCGCCTCTCCATCCGGCCGCTCATCGAAGGCGCGCAGTGGATGGAGGACTACGGGGTCTTCTGGTTCGTCATCGTCGCGGGCGCCGCGCCCGTTGGGTCGCTCGCGCCGCTTCCCGCGAAGTGGCCCAGCCGCGCGCTCGAGATCGGCATCGGCAACACGCCCGGCGGAGCCGCCGCGATGCGCGCGAGCGCGCCGTTCGCGTTCCGCTATGACTACCTCGCGGGCGGAGTGAACACCGGCAACGGATGGTCGACCTGGGATGCCGACGCGCAGTTCCCCACCTATTACATACAGGAGTCCGTGAACAACCGGCTGACGCCCGTGTTCAGCTACTACATGATCAGGCAGTCGGCTCCAGGGAACGCGATGGCCGAGGCCGACGGCGACATCGCCAATCTCCGGAATGCCTCGACGATGTCGGCGTACTACGCCGACCTCAAGCTCTTCTTCCAGCGTGCTGGAGCGCAGAGCGGGACCGTCGTGGTCCTCCATGTTGAGCCAGACCTTTGGGGGTTCATCCAGCAGCGCTACGGTGACGACCCCGCGGCCGCCCCGGTGCAGGTGGCCGCGACCGGCGTTTCCGAGCTCGCGGGCCTTCCGGACAACGCGTCCGGCCTCGCGCGCGCGATCGTGAAGCTGCGCGATTCGTACGCGCCCAACGTCCTGCTCGCGTACCAGCTGTCCCTCTGGGGCACGAACGTCGACCCGGTCTTGCAGGATCCGACCGACGCCGAGACCGACGCGCTCGCAACGCGCTCGGCGAATTTCTTCACCTCGCTGCGGGCGAGCTTTGACCTCTCGTTCGCCGAGTTCTCCGACCGGGACGCGGCCCGCGCCCGAGCGGAGGCGGGCGGCACGTCCGACCCGTGGTGGCACACGGACGACTTCGCGCGGCATGTTCGCTACCTCACGCGTTTCTCGGCGCTCACCCAGAAGCGCATCGTCATGTGGCAGATCCCGCTGGGCAACACCAAGATGCGTGCTCAGAACAACACGTGGAATCACTACCAGGACAACAAGGTGGAGTGGATCTTCGACGATCCCGGCCGTGCGAATCTGAGCGCCTATGTACGGGCCGGCGTTATCGCGTTTCTCTTCGGCCGCGGCGGCGATGGCAGTACGTGCGCCTGCGACGCGGCGAAGGACGGGGTCACGAATCCGGCACCGATCGGCGCGAACACGCGCGAATCACTGAACGCGGACGACGACGGTGGGTACTTCCGCGAGCGGGCCGCGGCGTACTACGCGGCCGGCTCGATGGCCCTGCCCTAACTCAGCGCCCGCACCTCGAGGGCGTGCTCGCCGGCGGCATCCACACGGAATGCCCGGCCATCTGGGCGAGCAGTCACTGTCTCGACCAACCGCTCGTCCTCGTAGCGCGCCGCGACGCCGTCCTCTAGTGCGATCCCGGGAGGCAGTCCCGCGGCGATCTCGCGCGCGTAGACCGGCCGGCGCCGCTCCTCGGAGTCGTAGTGTGGGCACGCGCTTCCTGCGAGGAGCCCGAGGCCGTCGCGGAGCGCACCGAGCTCAGGCGTGAACGAGTCGGTGATGCCGGACTCGAACCAGCAAATGCATCCCGCGGACCATCCGGTGAGGGTCGTGCCGTCCGCGTACGCCATGCGGAGCGCCGCTTCGACGCCGTGCACACGCCAAATCGCGAGCATGTTCGCGGTATTCCCGCCGCCCACCATGATCACGTCCTGCGCTCGGATGAGCCGTTCGACGTCGGCGACGGCTCGGTTGAACAGGGCGAGGTGCGACGGCGTGCACTCCACGCCCGCGAGCTGCTGATAGAAGGTCAGCAGATGCGCAGGGTCATCCCCCGAGGCGGTCGGCAGGAGGAGGATCTTCGGGTGCGAGCGTCCGGTGAGCCCCAGCACGTAGCGCGTCAGCGCGGCGTAGTAGAGCTGCTGGCCACCGCACGCGACGATCCGTCTGGTCATCCGGCAAGGGAGTCTGCGTCGTTCAGCCGACCGCCGCCGGCGATTAAGCCCTGGATCCGGGGTCCAGTCGGCGTGCCACCGGAGCGGCGCCGCTTAACGGGTTCTCAAGGGCAAGGGTTCAGCCTCCGGGCGTGCGCCTCCAGGCGATTGCCCGCGATCGATCACTCATGTATCGGCTTCCCGAGGTTGCGGTCCCGAGACTGATCGAGCAGCTCACCCTGCATGGAGAGTGGCTAAGCGCCGACGCGGAGGCCGAGGTCGTCCTGGACCATCCCGGCCTCGCGTTGCTCGAGCGTGGCGCGGTGCTGTCGATCAGGTTCGGCCTCGCGGACGGCTTCAGCGAGATCCGGCTCGAGGGGGTCAAGCCAGACGCGAAGTCTGCCGCCCGGATCCTCGCGGCCGGCCCGGTCGAGGACACGCTCCTGGCTCTCGGTTTCCGCGAGGTGCGCCGGACGGTCACGCTGAAGCAAGCCTTCACCGTCGACCAGGTCCGCGTGGACGTGCTTCATGTCGAGCCCGTCGGTTGGTTCTGTCAGATCCGGCCGCCCCCAGACGCGTCGCCCGACGCGCTCGAGGAACTCAAGGAGCGGCTTGAGTTCTGGAGATTCGGCCTCGAGCCGAGCGTTGACGCGGAGACCGCGGTCCCGCTCACCCAGATACGCGATCGGTTCGGCGGTCGACGGCGGAGAGAACGCCGGATCGGCGCAGCCGGACGCCTGGCGTCCGAGCGTCGCGGCGGGCGGGACCGGCGGGTCGGCCCGGCCGAGCGGCGGCAGGTCGGATAGCCGCACCTACCCCCCATCGGCCTCAATGCGTTCTTAACGCGCTTCGATCACTTTATTCAAGAGCGCGGTCATACGGGGGATGGGTGTGGGTTCTTGGCAGCTTCGGCGGTTCAGCCTTACTTGCTCGTTGAATCACGCAGCTTGCCAGCGGCGCAGACGCTCGCTGGCCAGCGGTGACAGGCGAGAACTTTCACCGACCTCTCGCCTCATTCGGGCCGCTTACCTGCTACGCTGCCGTGCAAGCGTTCTGGCAAAGTGCATTCGGTCGAGACGGGTTGTTTTGGTGGGGGCGTGATGGTGGGCGAACCCAGCGTGATCTTCGGCGAACCCGCGTCCGCTGTGCGGCTCAACGCGTCCGCAAGTTTGCATCAAGCCGCTCACGACATCCGCACTCCGCTCACGACGGTGATGCAAGGGATTGATGCGCTCTTAGAGCTGACCGACGACACGAGCGATCGGGCGCAGCGCATCTTCGATGCCCTTCGCCGCAATGTCCAATGGATGGGCGAAGTCCTCGACGCATCCGTCGCGCGCAGACCGCGACCGCGGCAGGAGGTGGACCTCGTGGCCCTGGTCGAGGACACCCAAGCGCTCGTTGAGCCTCTCCTCCGAGCACGCCGCCAAACGATCGCGATCGAGGCGATGTCCCAGCTACCGCGCATCCGGGGCGACCACGGCAGCCTCGCCCGTGCCGTGCTCAACCTCATCGACAACGCATCGAAGTACGGTCCAAGAGGAGATCGACTTCGCGTCACGGTCCGCAAGCGCGCGGCGGGAATAGTGGTGTCGGTCAT
This sequence comes from Candidatus Limnocylindria bacterium, assembly GCA_036003765.1. GTDB lineage: Bacteria > Chloroflexota > Limnocylindria > P2-11E > P2-11E > 3-1-20CM-2-70-9. The sequence goes on along the minus strand of DASYSC010000230.1, from coordinate 19,400 downwards.
CGACCATGGCCCGGGGATACCCCCGGGGGAGCGGCACGCGATCTTCCGCGCCTTCTACCGCACCGCTACGGCGCGCAGCTCGGGGCGCGATGGCGTCGGGCTTGGCCTCGCGGTGGTCCGTGACGTCGTACGAGCGCACGGCGGAAGGGTCGGCGTCAGCCGCTCAAATGGCGCGACGCGAGTGTGGTTCTTCCTGCCGGCTCAGCCCTACGTCGTGAGCCAACGCGCATGAAGATCCTGCTCGTCGAAGACGATCTCGACCTTCTGGACCTCACGGCCTATTCGCTACGTCGCGAGCGATTCGCGGTGATCGAAGCGACGGATGGAGCGCAGGCGCTACACCGCTGGAAGGTCGACCGGCCCGACCTTATCGCTCTCGATCTCGGTCTTCCCCGGCACGACGGCTTCGAAGTCCTTCAACGTGTCCGCGAGAAAGACCTCACACCGGTCGTCGTGCTCTCGGGCAAGACGGCCGACCAGGACATTTTCCGTGCGTTCAATCTTGGAGCCGACGATTACGTCTCCAAGCCGTTCAGTGCAAAGCAGCTCGCGCTGCGGATCCGTGCGATCCTCCGAAGGGTCGCGGCGGAACCCCTCGAACAGGCAGAGCCGAACTTCAACGTGGGCGATCTTCACATCGACCCCGAGGTGCAGGAGATCACGTGGGCGGGCCGGTACGTACGGCTTACCCCCACGGAGTTCAGGATCTTCCACATCCTGGCGATGCACGCGGGCCGGACCGTGACCACCAGCCGTCTGCTCGCCTACGTATGGGGGTACGAGGGCGGGGATCCGAACACACTCAGGACACACATAAGCCATCTGCGGACGAAGGTCCAGCTCGGATCGCATGGAGCGGCGATCACCGGGGTGCCGGGCGTTGGCTACCGCTTTCAGCTGATGGTCGAACGCGCGGGGCCATCCCCGAGCGCGCGGCCCCGCGAGTCGACCGAGGGACGCACGCTCGTGCCGAAACCGGCCTACTAACGGCGATCAAACCGCGGTAGCCGGAGAGCGACGATCAGAGCGTCGTCCGCCAGCCGGGCTCGGGTGATCGCGCGGCGCGGGCTTGGTCTCCCGCTGGTGGCGCTGCTGGTGGCTACCAGCTGCGTTGCGACGGGCGCACGAACCTCTGTGCGACCGGACAGCCCGCCGGGGGGCCAGGCGACCACGGTCTTTGGCGACCGACTCGCGTTCGGCCTCCGCAATGACCCGGACGACCTCCAATGGATGATCGACAGCGGAGTGCCCTGGGCGGCGCGGTACACGTATTTGGCCGGTGGCGTGAACACCGGAGCCGGCTGGACCACCTGGTCGGCGCGGCCGGGCGAGTACGCCACGACGTACGCGAGAGCGAGCGCCGCTGCGGGCTATGTGCCGATCTTCAGCTATTACCAGCTTCAGCAGTCGCGACCCGGAGGGGGCACGGAGATGGAACGCGACTTCGCGAACCTGGCCGACCCCGCCACGATGCGCGCCTACTTCGAGGATTTCGCCACGCTCATGCGCGCGCTCGCGGATGCTCCGCGCCCGCCGGTCGTCCATGTTGAGCCGGACCTCTGGGGTTACATGCAGCAACGTAGTCCTGCGGCCGACCGGATCGCGGTGAGCGTCAGGTCGAGTGGACATCCCGACGCCGCGCGGGAGCCGGACACGGCGGTCGGATTCGCCCACGCCCTTCTCGATATTCGCGCCCGGTACGCGCCACGAGTGCTCCTCGCCATCCACGCATCGGCGTGGAGCGCGGGCCGAGACATCGTGGTGTCCACGATGGAGGTCGACCCCGTACCCCTGGCCTCCGCGGCGGCGCGATTCCTCCGTTCGCTCGATCGAGCCGCGGGCGGATGGGATCTCGTCTTCCACGACACGGTGGATCGGGACGCGGCCATGAGCGCTCAGATGCCGGGCCGGAGGGCGTGGTGGGACCCACGCGACCAGAGTGTCCCGGATTTCGCGCGCTGGCTTTCGTACGTTCACGCGCTCTCGGTCGCGCTCGACCGGCGGATCATCGTCTGGCAGGTGCCACTCGGCAATCAGCGCTTCCGGACGATGGATAACAGCCCCGGTCACTACCAGGACACCCGCGCCGAGTACTTCCTCGCCCATCCTGACCGGCTCGCGGCCGCGGGCATCGCCGCAGTCCTCTTCGGCCCGGGCATACCCGACGCGACGTGGTACACGGACGCGCGGAAGGACGGCATCACGAACCCGGAGCCCGCCATCGCCTTCGACTGTGACCGCTGCAACACCGCGACGGCGCAGGTCCCGGATGACGACGGGGGATTTCTGCGCGCGGCCGTCGGTGCGTACTACCGTAACGGCGCCGTCGCGCTTCCCCGGCCCCGCTCCTGATCAGGCGCTGTACCGGTAGAGGACCTCGCCGAGCGCGCGGGAGAAGGATGGCGTCACCTTTCGAATGAGCGGGCTGATGAGGCGAACGGCGCCGGCCGCCGAACTGTGGGCCGAGTCCCCGAGGACGGTGTAGACGAGGGGCTCCTCGTGCGCGCCCCAACCAGACTTGAAGCGTCTCAGGCCCGCGTCCTCGAGGTCCGTTCTGCCGAAATCGAGATCTCGAAACCCGCGTGACGCGGCGTCGCCGATGACGGTGCGGAAAATGAGATCGTTCGGCCGATGGGACCACTCTCGTTCGTCCGAGGCCCCGTACTTGTAGACGAGCGTCCGTCCCGAACACAGGAACACCGCGGCCGCGAGTCGCCGCCGGCCGAGTCGGGCCGTCGCAACGTAGCCGAACCCAGGGGCGATGATCTCCGCGGCGAGGTTGCGGAAGAAGCGGGCAGGCTGCACGGGAAGTCCGAGACGCCGTCGTGTTCGAACGTGGAGCCCGTAGAAGGCCTCGACATCCGCATCCGCGTTGCCGACCGAGATCTCCACGCCGGCCCGCTCCGCGTGGCGGGCGTTCCGAAGATGTGCGGGCGCGATGCGCCGAAGCGCCGCATCGGGACCGTCCGTAAGCGGCAGGAGGTGGCGGACACCGGCCGCGCGCAGATGACCGCCCGAGACGTCGAAGGCTGCGCGTACCTCCACACTCGAGATGCCGGAACGTGGGGTCCGTCCCAGCGCGGCGATGAAGCGCTCCGCTGCACCGCCTTCGCCCAGAGGAGTCAAGGCATCCGTGAAGGGCAGTGAGCTCCAGCGACGCCGGAATGGTCGCCCGACCTTCAGAAAGGGCGCGCCGGCCACCGCCTCGCCGCGCTCGCGTCCGACCATCGCGAAGGACTTGAAGCCATAGGTCTCCGACAGCACGCTGATCCACTGCGCCCGGTGGAAGAGCGTCGCGTCGGCGGCCGCCGCGACGAAGGCGCGCCACCTCTGATCGGCGAGCGACATCTCCTCGAGCTCGATGCTCATATGCGGTGCCGCCTCAGGACGAGCGCTCCGATCATCGGCAGTTCACAGAGTCCGGGGAGAGGATCGTCGGCGGCGAAGACCGCGCCCTCGACGGGCCCAAAGAGCGACCGAACGTACTCTGTCGCACCGAGCCTGCCCTTGAGGAGCTCCACGAACGCCATGGGCAGGTCGGTCGCGAGACGCATCCAGCGCGTCCCCGCTCGAGCACGAACGGGCTCGACAGCTTCGCCGTGGACGAAACGCCACAGGAGGTACGAGAAGTCGACGCCGGCCCGCCGACCGATGCTGTGCCAGCCCCAGACCCGTGGGTTGATGTCGAGCAGCTTCAGGCGGCCGTCGGCCGCGTCTTTTTTGAACTCGATCTCGACGAGGCCGGTGAACCGCATCGCCTCGAGCAAACGCTCCGCGGCACGTTCCACCGCGGGAGACTCGACCGTCTCGACATACGTGCTTGTTCGTCCGATGGTCCTGGGCCACTGGCGCAGGCGTCGCGCGCAGAGCGAGGCGACCGGACGTCCGTCGACGGCGAGCGCGGCGTAGGAGAATTGCGCCGAGCCGTCTCCACGGACGAATTCCTGGACGAGGACCGCCGACGGGGGAATGAGCTCGCACGCTGAGCGATAGGCGACGACGAGTGCAGCCTCATCGTTGACTCGCCAGGCCTTGTCGTCGGTGAACGAATTGCGCGCCGGCTTGAAGGCGGGCTTGAGGATCACCGGGAAGTGGCCCGCGGCCCTCCTGAGCTCGCCTTCGTTCGCGGGTGTGAGCGTCCAGGGATAGTCGACACCGACCATGTCGGCGAGGCTGTACGTCATCCGCTTGTCGTGGGCCCAGCGAAGGGTCTGCCACGGAGGCACGCTTACGAGGTAATGCTCGGCGAGTCGACGGTGGTGCCTCGAAAGGAGCTCCGCCGCGCCATCGGTCGTCGGAACGATCATCCAGCCGGAGGCACCTTCGTCTTCGGCGAGCCGCTCGAGGAATTGGAGCTGCGCGATCTCGCCTCCGTCCGGTGAGCGGAAGCGCCTCGACACGTAGCGCGAAGCCGCCGCGAGCCAGTGATCGTCGGTGACGAGCCACACGGGGATGCCCCGTCGGCCGAGGCTTCGCGCCACGCCGAGCGCGCGGTAGTCGCCACCCAGCACCAGCGCCCCCGCTCGGCGAACGGTCATTGGCGCAGACACGCCTTCCGCGGTGTTGTAGTCGGGCACCGGTGCTCTCATTTGTCGACCAGCGCGATCGGCTTCTCATATCGGAGCGACCATGCGCGTCCATCTCTCGCCTGGACGACGGCGCGGGTGAGCGCGTTCGCGGCGAACGCTGTTCCGGAGACAAATCGCATGACCGGCCCGAACGTGAACGCGCTCGGCGCTCCGATGAAGTGCAGCCCGGGAACGCTTGACTCCAGACCAGACCGGAGCACGGGCATCCCCTCCCGCAGCACCAGTCGATCCCGGACCTCTGGACCGATGAAGGGGTAGGCGGCGACATCGACTTGGAAGCCCGTCGCGCAGACCACGTGGTCGGCGCGTCGCTCGCTTCCGTCATCGATGCGCAGCGCGACCTCGCTACCGAGCGTGGACGCGCTTCGGACTCGGACGCCGGTGGTCACACGGATGCCGCTGACGCGGTCTTGCAGCCACGGTGCGACCGCGGGCCGGATCGCGCGGCGAGCGATGCGGCGTCGGAGTACCTGCGGGAAGCCCGCGAAGAGCGAGGGATTCGCGACGAGCAGGTTGAGTCCGACCGGGCCGACGTCGGTCCGCGGATACAGCAGCGGCCGCACGATCCCGGCGTGTCGAAGGAGCCACTGCCTGCGGTTGAGCCAGCGAACTCCTTCGCCACGCACGAGCAGCTCGACGGCCGCATCGGCCTCCGCCAGGAGAGCCGCCGATTCGACCGCGCTCTGGCCTCCCCCGACCACGACGACCCGGCGGCCGCGGAAACGAGCGAAATCCGCGTGGTCGGACGAGTGACTCACAAGATCGGCCGGAAGACCCTGGAGCTCGTCGGGCTGCCAGGCGAAGGGGCGGACGCCCGCGGCCACGACCACGCGACCGGCGAGCATCACCGCTCCGTCGGACGTCGCGATCTCGAACATCTTGTCGCGGGGCGTGATCGCGACCACCTCGCGCTCGTCCACCGCAGGGACCGCCTGCTGAGCGAACCACTCCGCGTACGCGATGAAGTCTGCGATGGCGACCGGGCGCGCGAGCCGACGACCGCGCGCCTCCTCGAACGCCGCGAGGCTGTGCGGCCCCCGCGGCTCACCGATGTGCGAGGCGTCCCACGTGGAGCGAAGAAACATCCCGGCGGGCATGTGCTCTCGCCAGAACGACATGACCCGCCCCAGGACCCGCACGTCGGCTCCCGCGCGCCGCAGCTCGGCGGCCGCGGCGAGGCCGTACGGGCCGCTGCCGACGACGACGATCGGCTGTTGCGTACGCATCAGCGTGTCTCCCACAGACGAAGGAAGAAGTCCTGAAGCGTCACCGAGTCGATGTCGCCGCTGACCGCAAGCGCGCTCGTCGCCGCGGCCGGCCAGCGTGAGAGCCGCGCGACCGGCCACTTCGCGTCGGCGATCGTGGCGAGCACTCCTCGTTCCGACCAGGTCTCGTCCGTGATACCGATGAACGCGGCGTAGGCCAGCGGGTCGCGGGTCGCTTCGACGAGATAGCCCTCTTCACGGAGGAAGTCGAGGAGCTCGCGCGGAGCGAGCGGCGACACGCCGACCAGCGGGCGTACCGGCGAGAGGAACTCAACGCCGGTCTCGGCTGGAATGCGCTCGGCGCCGTGGGGCGGTCGGTGCAACGAGAGCGTCACCTCGGGATCGCCGATCGAGATCGCGCGGAACCGGCCCGCCTCGACCTCACGGACCTCGACGCGGGTAAGGCTCCGGCGGCGCCACCAGTCGGCGACCTCGTCGAGGCGGGCGATCCACACGGTGCGGAGCGCGCGCGCCTCGGCAAGCACGTCGGCGAGAGCCGCGCCGCAGTCGAAAATGCGCTCCGGGTGGAGCATCACCGTGAAGAGCTCCTCCTCACGGTGCGTCTCGCGAAGGATCGCGCGCCAAGCCGCGGACTGCTCCTCCGGTCCGAGGCCGAGCCGCTCCACGAACATCTCGTCATCCGGGACCGTGACCGGGATATCGACCAGACCGTCGCGCATCCGCGGCCGCGCGACGTAGCGGTCGGTCGGAAGCGCTCGGTAGAGGGCGAGCGCTCGGCGATATCCGTCCCGGGAGCGGAGCGATGCGTCCAGCACCGGGAAGTGCAGCGCCTGCGTCGAGTCATACCTGAAGCCGAGGCGGCGAAGGGCCAGCTGCGTGTCGGGCGATTCGCGTAGGTACGGTCCGCGGAACCCTGAGAAGGGGACGCCCGCGGCGGCGAACCGATCGGCGGCCTCGGCGATGGTCGCGAGCTGGCTCTCGAGCCCTGTATTCGCGTGATCGCTGTGGACCAGGCCGTGTACCGCGAACTCCACGCCACGGTCCGAGTACTCAGCGGCGAGGCGCGCGTGCCGAGAGAGGACGACGGCGGTCATGGGCAGCGTCGGGCCAACGCCGGCGGGACCGACGATGTCCAGATACCGATCGAGGGCCGCGCGCGTCTTCTCATCGTCCACGCCGAACCGGCTGCGGATCGTCTCGGCGCGCGTCGCGAGACCCGCGAGCCCCTTCGCCCTCAGTGTCAAAGCCATGTTCATGTCGGCTCACCCTGTGTCGCCGGTTCGCTGGGCACGCGGCTCGCCCGTGCGAACCTCCGGCGGCCGATGAGCGCGCGGACGCTTGCCAGGTAACGCTCCCGCTGGAGCGGCCAGCGATAGGGTTCGTTGCGCGCCGATGCGCGAGCGACGAGGCTCTCGCGCCGCGCGGGATCCGCGTACACCGCCCGTATCGCACGGGCAAGATCGACCGCGTCGTTCGACTCGAAGAGCTCGAAGCTGTCGGCCCCGAAGTACGCGTCCACCGACTCCGTGCGGGAGACGATCGCGGGCTTCCGCATCGCGATGAAATCGAACATCTTGTTGCAATGCGTGATGTCCCTGAAGGCATCGCGCTTCATCGCCACGACACCCGCATCGGATTGAGAGATCGCCTGGACCAGGTCGTCCAGCGGCACGAAGCCATTGCTGAAGCTCACCCGTGCGGAGAGCCCACGCTCCACTGCGAGGCGCTCGAGGTAGAGCCGGTAGGACCCGCCACCGTACAGCAGCAACTTGAGTCCCGGGATCTCGTCGCGAAGTAAGGCGAGCGCCTCGATCGTAGTGTCGAGGCCGTACCGCTCCTCCATCGTTCCATGTGAGATGAGGACGAATTCCCCATCCTTTCGCTCCCGCGGCGGAAACCGCGTGGGGTCGAATGCCGACTCGTCGGCGGCGTTCAGTACGACCTTGATCCGCGCCGGATCGGAGCCGCGCTTCGCGAAGGCGTCACGCATCTGGTCGGTGCACGTGAGGACGCCGTCGGCGAAGCCGATTGCCAGGCGCTCGATGAGGCCGAGGAGCCGCACGCCCGGGTGGCCGAGCGAGGTCTTGAACTTGGTCGCGAAGAACTCGGGCATCGTCTCGGCGACGTGCAGCAGGACCGGAACTCCGAGCAGCTTCGGGACGATCGCGCTGAACGCGAGCGAATCAGGCGGGGTGTTCACCTGGATAAGGTCGTACCGGCGCCTCAGGTGGAGGACCGTGACAAACATCGCCGCGAGGAAGAAAAAGGCGGCATATTCGAAGAGATACCGCCAGATCGGGCCGCGGATGTGGCCCAGAGGAACACGCCTGATCGTGAGCGCGCCGCTCCGCTCGAACGAAGGCTCGCCGCGCGATCGCATGCAAAGCACGTCCACTTGATGGCCGTCGGCCAGCAGCGCGCCGACCTCGCGCCTTAGCAGTGGATCGTTCGCGTAATAGAGCTGACGGATTACGCAGACCCGCGCCATATCCCCTATCCCTCCACCTAACTAGCTACCTACCCGGCCCGAAGGAGCCCGAAACGAGCGACACCTCCTCGCAGGAGCGCAAGCATCTCGTGTGCGTCATCCGATGGGATCGCGCGCAGGAGCACGCATGCCGCGGCGAAAGCGATCGACCCGAGCGCTCCCGCGAGGATCACCGGCGCGTCGCCCAGCGGCAGGACCACCGCTGCCGCGACGGCTCCCGCGACCGCAGCGCGCATCACGCTGCGGCCGCTTTCAGCCGAGACGAGCTCGCGCGGCGCAGCGACCAGCAGTGCGAGGAGCAGAACCAGCTCCGTGACGGACGTGATCGCGGCCGCCCCTTCCTGGCCGAAGACCGGGATCGCGAGCACATTCGCCGTGGTGTTGAGCACGGCGCCAAGCGCCGCAATGAGCAGAAGCCGCCGCTCACGGTGCAACGCGAAGAGCGCCGAGGCGAGGACCGAGTTCAGATAGAGGAACAGCAGACCCGGAGCCAGAAGACGCAGGGCGCTCACCGCCGGCGCGTACGCGGGAAGCGGATACAGCACCGCGATGATCGGGGACGCGAGCGTCACGCAGAGCACCATGACGAGAACGCCTGCGAGCGCCAGGTATCCGATCGTCTTCTCCACCGCCGGCCGCAGCGCCTGGACGGACTCGGTCGAAAGGCGCGAGTAGACGGGATAGAGGATGGTGCCGCAGACGATCGCCGGAACGATCGTGAGCGCCACGAATAGGCGATATGCCGCGGCATAGTGGCCAAGGCTCTCGCGCGGCGCAAGGCGCTCGATGAGCGCCATGTCGACGTTGAAGTAGAAGGTTCCGACGATCCAATAAAGTCCGATCGGAAGCGTCATGCCGACGAGGTGAGCGATCGGCCGGGGCTGGAAGCGCGGCGCGACGATCCCGGTGCCGCGCAGCCCGAGGACGAGAAACGCGGCGGCGACCGCGGCGGAGGCGATGTAGACGGCGGCGACCCACACGACTCCGAGCCCGGCCGCAAGCACGGCGATCCCGATGCCGGCGCCGACGACGCGCTGGATCGTGTTCGCGATGGTCGGCATGAGGAAGCGTTCCCGGCCCTGGAAGAATGCGGAGAGGGTGCCGACCACTCCGACGAAGAGCAGGGAGTCGACGAGGATGAGGATGGTCGCCTGAAGCTCGGGCTCGTATCCAAGGACCACCGTTATCGCCCACGCGACCGGGAGCGCCGCGAGCCAGAGTCCCGCGCGCGTCGCGACCGCGGTCCAGACGATCGCCCCCGCGGCGTCTTCCCGCTGCGCGACCGCGCGCGTCACGTAGGTGCCGACGCCGAAATCGACGACGATGGCGAAGAACGCGGCGTAGCTCAGCGCGAGCGAAAGCTCGCCGAAGCGCTCGGGTCCGAGGAAGCGGGCCTGCGCGACCACAAAGATGATCGTCGCGACCCACGTCACCGCCTGGCCGCCGAAGACGATCGCGGCATCGCGGAGGATCCGTCGGAGCGCGGTCATGACGCGCGCCTCACCGACTCGAGGTAGCCGGTGAAGCCCAGGACCGTCCCGAGAACGATCATGTTGCGGCTGTAAGTCAGGCCGAGGTCCACCGTCGAGAAGACGACCTGGATGACCACGAGGAGGATCGGGAGCATCGCGACCAGCTTCAGGTTCGCGGACGGCAGCCGCCTGAAGAGCCTCGCGCCGACGATCGCCGTCTGCGCGACGAGCGTCCAGAACACGAGCATTCCGGCGACACCCGCCTTCAGCCAGACCCAGAGCACCGCGTCGTGCGTCATGTATCGCCAATAGATGAAGTTCGTGAGCGCCGGAGGCTCGCGAACGAATAGGTACTCCTGCCCCAACCCCACCCCGGTCAGCGGTAGTTGCCGGATCGTGTTTGCCACATTCAGGTCCTCGATCTGGCGCCACCAGTTCGATGCGAGATCACGCGCGCTGAGCGAGGTCGGATCGAGGATCCCCTTGATCGCGCGGACCGGCTGCGCGAGCAGCCCCTGCTGGTCCCAGAACAGCGCGGCGTACGCCAGAAACACGAGAACGCTGCCGCCGAAGAAGAGCGCGGTGCGGCGCGGACGCTCGACGGAGAGGAGAACGGCGAGAACGACGAGGGCCGCGGCCAGCGCCACGAACGCGACCCGCCGCTGCGTGACCAGCTCGGTCGCCACGATGAACGGAACCGCCGCGTAGAGCATCCACGACAGGCGCCCGCGCGCGTCGATGACGAGGGCGGCCAGCGCGAAGACGAGCGCGAGGTTGAAGAAGACCACGTCCTCGTGCGCGGTGACAGCGTCTAGCCAGACCGGGCCGTTGACCATGTCGACGTAGTTCCAGAGCCCTTGCACCGCCTTGACGACGGTGAGCACCACGAGCAGCCGCAGCAGGATCGTCATGTGCCGCTGTTCGCGGACGAGGTTCACCGTGAGGAAGTAGGTAACGCAGAGAAAGAGCGGACCTCGCAGCTCGGCGAGTGCCGCGGTCTGGTTCCAGGCTCCCCCGCGGCCGATCCCGACGACCATCCCGAGGACGAAGAACGCTCCGTAGGCCATCACGGGCCAGCCGAGCGGTCCCATCCGTGCCGGCGGATTCGCGCCGACGAGCCGCCTCAAAAGCCACGCGAGCACGGAGAGCACCACGAGCAGATCTGCGGCGGAGAGGCGCACCGGGATCTCCGAGAATCCGGAGAGGTTCTGGAAGAAGTGGGTCAGCGTGGTGACTGGGCTGAGACCGGCGATGCCCCACTCCTCGAATAGCAGGGCGGCGCCGAACAAGGCGTAGACGCCACTTCGCGGCCAGACGAAGAGGACGATGCCGGCGAGTGCCCCCGCGAAAGGGGCGACGAGGAGGGCGGAACCCTCGGCCGCGACCACCGCGACCGCGTACGCGGCGGCGAGGGCCATGACCCCGGCGGCGACCAGGTAGCGGACGCGTCGGTCGCGCGCGGCGATCTGCTCGCTGCTCGGCCAGAGACCGGTGCCGTAGCGAACGGTCGCGCTCATCGCGCGAATTCGAGCGCCGCCTGCAGTGCGACGACGACCGCGGCCAGGCCCATCGCGATCGGGAGCTCGGCCGCGCGTCCGCGGTCCGAGCGCCGGGCCCCGATCAGCACCGCGGCGACGATCACCGCGAGCACCAGTGCGGCGTTGCTCATCCGGCCCGGCGCGAGGCCCAGCCGGCCGTCTCCACCCGTGTCCGATTGAGAACGAGGTGCGGCGAACGCTCCGAGCCGATCTCGGCCAGCGCACGACGGATCACGGCGACGGGCGTCACTCCTCGACGGACAACGAGGTACGACTGATCGACGGTCTTCGTCCACGGGACGACGAGCGCGGGAGCGACCAGTACCGGTGGGAGATCGATGACCACCTTTCCGAAGGAAGCCCTCGCGCCGGCGAGGAATGCGCTGAGCCGACCGAGCGGCGGGGGCTCCGCGCCGAAGTCGCCGGCCGGCAGCAGGCTCAGGCCTTTTCTGGCCGCCGCTACAACGGTCTCGCTGAGCGATCGCTCACCGCGCAGGCACTCCGCGAGCCCGGCAGCCTCGAGCCGATCCGCGTTCTCGCTCAGCACCGGACGGATCCAGTTCGCGTCGATCAACAGCACGGCGCTCGAGTCGTATCCGGTCAGCGAGAGAGCCAGGCCGAGCGCGATCGTGGTCGCCCCTTCGCCGTGCAGCGAGCTCATCACCGCGAGAGAGCGTGTCGGCGTGTTGCTGGTGTGGATGCGAGCCGCCACGCCGTCGAAGATCGCGCTGGTCGGCCAGGAAGCGTCGATCACGATGCCACCTCCGCAGCTGTCGTATCCGCAGGTCTCGTATGCGCGCCCGATCCGAAGGCGACGGTCGCGAGCGTGGCGAGCAAGCCTCCGGCTCTCGCGCCTCCGCGACCTCGCCCGACCTGCGGGATCGCGACGAGCAACGTCACCTGTCCCAGCCGGCCGATGTCGGCCTCGCTCGTGACGCTGGCCGTGAGCAACGTCCCGAGGACAACGATCAGGCCGATGAGCATGGCCGCCCCGCTCAAGGCAACTCCGAAGAGGAACGCGGCTTGCCGAAGACCGCCGGATGGACGCGGCTCGACCTGCGGGCGGTCGATCACCTGAATGTCGGCGCCCCTGGTCAGCTGGAGCAGGGCACTGCTGATGCCCGCGCGATCGATCCGCGTCTTCAGGTCGTTCAACCTGACCTGCGCGAGGTCGGACCCCAGACGAAGCTGGCGCTGGGTGTAATCGTCGGCGGCGTTGAGGTTGTTCAGAACGGCCGCGTGTGCCTTGTTGAATGCGTCGAGCTGCTGCCCGGCGCGAAGCGCCTCGGCCTGCGCGAGCTCGAACTCCTTCTGATAGAAGGCAGACGTAACGCTTTGCGCATTGAGCTGCGCTTCGGTCGTGCGTTCGTCCCGGACGGCAAGAGCAGCGGAGACCATCTCGAACGCCAGCTCGGGCGACCGCGCGCGGAACGACACCTTCACGAGGTTCATCCCAAGCGCCTGTACCCGAAAGCGCTTGCGCGCGTCGTCGAGATAGGCGAGCTGGTCTGAAGCGCTCGCCAAGCCGTCCTTCGACGACGTACGGGCGATCACATCGCGGAGGAAGGTCTGCGTCTGCACGAGCTGCCCGAGGACTTCCGCAAATTCGTTCGCGGGGGTCTGAAAGTTCGGGAGCTGGGGCTGATCGGTGCCGAGGTTGACCGTCGTCAGGATGTTCTGGGTCGTCCGCTCGACCCAGATCGTGCTGGCCGATTCGTACGTCATGACGTATTCCCCGTAGGCCGACACGGAACCAGACGACGCCAGGATCAGGAGCACAGCCGCGATGACCCAGCGGTATCGCATGGCCGTGTACAGGTAACGCTCCACGATCACCCCACCCTTCCCGAAAGCGCGCGCGTTCGAGCGGACGTTACGGAGGGGAGATTGAGGTATCGCTAAGGCCGGATTGAGGTTTCGCCTTCCTCGCGCTCACGATTCGGCCCTTCGCCATATCTAACGAGCAGGATTCTTAAGCCCGCGCGCTACGAGCACTCAAGGCCCGCCCGCGTTCAATGCTCCTGTCCGGGAGGGGTGGGCAAAGGGATGCCGGTGGGGCGGGGAGCTGCGGGTAGCCACGCGCAGGTCACTGCGAGGGCAGGACCCGGGCTTCGCGCGTCCGCGGAGCGACCTCAGCCCATCCGCCCGGTTCCGCTTGATGTGGTCCTTGGGAGGGGTTGTCTCATCGACGACAGCGTCATTCTCGCCGCGAGACCTGGCCGTCCACTGCGGTCGACGACGCTCCATGTCGGGCGTCGCGCGATCGTTCGCAGCGGGTCGGTGCTGTACGCCGGGAGCCGGATCGGCGACGGCCTGGAGACCGGCCACAACGTCGTCATCCGCGAAGACAACATGATCGGTTCCGACTTCAAAGTGTGGAACAACGCGGTCGTCGACTACGGCTGCACGATCGGCGATCGGGTGAAGATCCACTCCAACTGCTATATCGCGCAGCTCACCACCATCGAGGACGACGTCTTTCTCTCGCCAGGAGTCACCCTCGCGAACGACCCCCATCCGGGCAGCGCCAACCACCTCTGTATGCGCGGGCCGACGATCAAGCGCGGCGCCCGGATCGGTGTGAATGCGACGATCCTGCCTTTCATCACCATCGGCGAGCGCGCCTTTGTCGGCGCGGGGGCCGTGGTCACCCATGACGTGCCGCCCGGGATGGTCGTCGTCGGCAACCCCGCGCGGATCCTGAAGTCGGTCGGTGATGTCACCTGTCCGCTCGACCTCGAAGCCGGCGAATACCTCGCGGCGGTGGCGCCATTGGTCCGAATCCCATGAAGGCCCTCGCCATGCAGCTCGTCCGCTATCTCACCAACGGCGTCGTTGCGCACGTGCCCTCGCACACTCTCCGCAGCCTCTGGTACACGCGCGTGCTCGGTCTGCAGATCGGCGATGGCTCATCACTGCTCATGGGTCTTCACATCGAGGTCCGCGGGAGACCGCGGCCCGAGCGGCCGGGCATCGAGATCGGTCGCCACACGATCATCAATGCCAACTGTCACCTCGATGGCCGGGGCGGACTGCGCATCGGTGACAACGTCAGCGTCTCGCGCGGCGTGTGGATCCTCACCGATGAGCACGACATCAACGATCCGGCATTCCCCGAGGTGCTCGCGCCCGTGAACATCGACGACTACGCGTTCGTCGGATCGAAGGCGATGATCCTTCCCGGCATCAGTGTCGGCCGCGGCGCCGTGATCGGCGCGGGTGCCGTCGTAACGAAGGACGTTCCGCCGTTCGCGATCGTGGGTGGCGTTCCCGCAAGCCGCATCGGAGAGCGGCGGGGCCAGCCGGGTTACGAGCTCAACTACCGGCCTGCGTTCGAGTGAGCTGACGCCATGAAGATCCTCGTCCTCGCGCCCTACATCCCGGCGCCGCCCGATACCGGAGGCCGCCGGCGCATCCACGCGCTGCTCACCCGCCTCGGGCGAACGAACGAAGTGACGCTCGCCGCTTTCGTCGGCGCCGCGACCCCACGACGCGCGATCGATGAGACGCGAAAGATGTGCGAGCGCCTCGTGGCGATTCCGAATCCGGCGCTCGGCGCCCCCGTCGCCGCCAGACGAAAGATGCAGCTGCGGTCGATCGCGTCGCGCTGGAGCTACGAGACGGCGCGCCACCGGACACCCGACATGCAGCGCGCGATCGATCGCGTCGCGCGCGATACCCAATTCGACCTGACCCTCGTCGAGTTCGCGCAGATGGCCGAGTACCAGCTCCCGCGCGGTACGCCCGCCGTTCTCGATGCGCACAACGTCGAGTACGACATCGTCCACCGCACCTACCGGAGCGAGTCCGGCGTCGTGCGAAAGTTCTACAGCTACCTGGAGTACCTCAAGCTCCGTCGCGAGGAGCAGCGGGCGTGGGCCCGCATGGACGTGTGCGTCTTCACCTCGGAGCGCGACGCAGACGTCGCCCGCGCTGCGCTACCGGAGGGCCATTTTTGTGTCATCCCGAACGGTGTCGACACGCGCGAGTTCGTGCCCGCTGGGAACGAGCGCGGTGCGGACATCCTCTTCTTCGGCGCGGATTTCTATCCGAACATCGACGGGCTGCGCTTCTACGCGGACGAGGTGCTGCCCCTGGTCCGCCGCGAACGGCCGTCGGCGCGGCTCGTCGTTGTCGGCAGCGCCGTCCGCGCACTTGGCGATCGCGCCCGCGACGGAGTGGTCACGATCGGTCCGGTCGACGATCTGCGGCCATACATCCAGGCGGCGGCCGTCGTCGTCGCCCCGCTCCGGATCGGCGGAGGCACGCGCCTCAAGATCCTCGAGGCGATGGCCACGGCGAAGCCCGTCGTGGCGACCCGCATCGGCGCCGAGGGAATCGACGCCATCCCAGGACGCGACCTCCTCATCGCCGATGATCCGGCAGGCCTCGCTCGGGCGACGTGCGAGGTCCTCTCCGACGACCTCCTGGCCTTCCGGCTCGGCGCCCACGCCCGACGGCTGGTCGAGCAGCGCTACGACTGGGACGTTCTGGTCACGCGACTCGATCGTGTTCTGCGAACGCTCGTCGCGCCACGTCGCACCTATCGCATCGCGCTCAGCAGGGAAAAGGTGGGTTGAGTCATGGCTACGCGCACCGGCACGTCCGTCTCTCTCGCGACCTCGATCATCGCGCTGCCCGGCATCGAGATCCAGCTGCGTTCGCGTCCCATCTACACGGCCTTCAAACGAGCGATGGATACCGCAGGAGCGTTGGTGCTATTGCTCCTGCTTTCGCCGCTCTTCCTCGCTGCGGCGATCGCCATTGTCGTGGACACCGGGTGGCCGGTCCTCTACGTCGGGGAGCGGCTCGGCCGGGGCGGACGCACGTTCGGATGCCTCAAGTTCAGGACCATGCGGGCCGACGCCGATCCCGGGGTGCACGCGGAGTATTTGCGGGAGCTCATGCGCGGCCACGCGGCCGCGACGAACGGGATCTACAAGGTCCCGCGCGATCCTCGCGTGACGCGCGTGGGCGCCTTCCTTCGCCGCTCGAGCATCGACGAACTCCCGCAGCTCTGGAACGTGCTTCGAGGAGAGATGAGCCTGAGTGGGCCGCGTCCCGAGGTGCCCTACGCCCTCGAGCACTACGAGCCATGGATGTACCGCCGCTTCGAAGTGACGCCGGGCATGAGCGGACTCTGGCAGGTGAGCGGCCGTGGAGAGATCGGCCCCCGCGACATGTTCCGACTCGACGTCGAATACGCCGACCGATGCGACCTCTGGCTGGATCTGCGGATTCTCGCGCTGACGCTTCCGGCCGTCTTGCATGGGACGGGGGCCGGATGATCAAAAGCGCTGGAGGCGCCAGGGAAACGCCGTGATCACGACACGCGAGATCGGCCTCGTGCTGCTCGAGCTCGTCGCCGCGACCTTGGTGCTTGTTCCGTGCGCCTACCTGGGTGCGCTGGCGTTGATCAGTTTGCTGCCGCGAGCCTCATCGCCCGAGCACCCGCGGCCCCTCACGCGTCTCGCCGTGCTGGTCGCGGCCCACGACGAGGAGCCGGCGCTCGAGCGGACGATCGCGGCGATCCGCAAGGCGGACGGCGGTAAGGACATGACCGTCCACGTTGTAGCCGACAACTGCGCCGACCGCACGGCCGAAGTCGCGAGGCGAGCCGGAGCCTGCGTCCACGAGCGTGATGACCCGACTCGGCCCGGAAAGGCCGCGGCGCTCAACTGGCTCGCCGCGCAGGTCTTGGCCGAGGACCGCACGAGCGACGCCTTCGTCGTCATTGACGCCGACGCGCGACCGGAGGGCGGATTCCTCCTAGGCCTTCGGCGTGAGCTCGCCTCAGGCGCGTTGGTCGTTCAGACAGCGAATCTCGTCGACGTCGATCGTACGGCTCCGCTGTCGTTGCTCCGCGACCTGGCCTTCCATCTCATCTGCGAGCTCCGACCGCTCGCCTACCAACGCCTCGGGCTCTCCGCCGGCCTTCACGGGAACGGGATGTGTCTCGTGCGACCGGTCCTCGAGCGGTACGCGTGGAACGAACGGTCCGTGGTCGAGGACGGAGAGCTCCACCTTCGGCTCGTCGCCGACGGCATTAAGGTCCGGTTTGCCGCGGACGCGATCGTCCGGTCGACGATGCCGGTCCGCTTCACGGAAGCTTCCGGTCAGGCCGTCCGCTGGGAACGCGGCAGCTTCGATCACTTCCGGGAGGGACTGCGCCTCATCGCGTCCGGTGTACGGACGCACGACGTGGCGCTCGTCGCGGCCGCATACGAGCTCGCGATCCCGCCGCTGTCCTTCCTTTTCGCGGCGGGCCTGGTGTCGGCGGGGCTCGGCGCTGCCCTCGCCGACACTGGCCTCGTCGTGATCGGCGTTGCGGCATTGCTCGGCTGCAGCGTCTACGTCGCGCGCGGGCTGTTGCTGGCCCGCCTGCAGTCGCGAGAACTCCTGCGTATCGGTCTTTGGTTGCCGGCCTATGTGCTCTGGAAGCTTGTGATCGTCGTGCGCGCCGCTCTGGGATCGGGTCGCGGACGGTGGGCTCAGGCAAGACCAGCGCCCGCCACCGTGGTGCAAGCGGGGAATAGCGAATGAGGACCCGCTGGTTCGCGAGTCTGAGCACCGTCGTCCTGACCGTGACCATCGCCCTGGGCGGTACGGTCGTTCCTTATCAGGCGAATGCCGCGGGTCCGGTCACCTTGCGGTCGACATCCACCCTGACTCCGGCCGCAGCCACGAACACGTACACGATCCCGACGCCTGCGGGGGTCGTGGCCAACGACGTGATGGTCGCTGCGCTGAGCCTGAACGGCGGAGGCGCGGTCACCGCGCCGACGGGCTGGACGCTCATCCGGAACACCAACAAAGGCTCTGTTCGCCTTTGGAGCTATTACCGGGTCGCGGGCGCGAGCGAACCCGCGAGCTACACCTGGAAGTCCGGACAGGTGGTCGCCGGAGTGGCGGGCATCGCCGCCTATATCGGCGTCGATCCGCTGAACCCGCTGAACGGCTCCTCGGGAGCCACGGGTTCGAACAACAAGGCGACCGCGCCGGCGGTGACGCTCACAGCGCCGAGTGTCGCCCTTCTCCTGCTCACGATCGATGGAACGTTCAGCGGTTCCGTTACGTATCCGGCGGGCTTCACGCAGCGGTGGGCCCTCGTGAACTACGAGCGCGGCTACGTCGCGGACAACTTGAGCATCGGCACCGGAACCCTGCCGGCCGCGACCATCAACCTGAGCGCGAACGACGCCTGGTCCGTTCAGCAGGTCGCGCTGCGCGCCATTGGGTCCGCTCCGACGGTGACATCGATCACCCCGAACAGCGGACTGGTCGCGGGCGGGACCGCCGTCACTGTTACCGGGACCGGGTTCCAGACGGGAGCAACGGTCTCATTCGGCGGTTCCGCGCTCACGGTCTCGACGGTGACCGCGACGAGCATCACCGGGACGACGACCGCGCATGCCGCCGGCACGGTGAACGTGGTCGTGACCAACCCGGACGCGCAAACGGGCGCGTGTACCGGCTGCTTCACGTACGTCGCGCCGGGGCCGACGGTCTCGTCCGTCACCCCCAACAGCGGGCCAGCGACGGGGGGCACCTCCGTCAGTGTCGCCGGTACCGGGTTCCAACCCGGCGCGACCGTGTCATTCGGAGGTTCGGCGCTGACCGTCTCCACCGTGACGGCAACGAGCATCACCGGCACGACCTCGGCGCATGCCGCTGCCCTTGTGAACGTCGTGGTCACCAACCCCGACAGCCAAAGCGGCACCTGCGCCGGCTGCTTCACGTACATTGGCCCACCGCCGCCGCCCACCGTTACCTCCGTGACTCCTAACAGCGGATCGACCTCAGGTGGTACCGCCGTCACCATCGGGGGGACCGGCTTCCAGGCTGGAACGACCGCCTCCTTCGGTGGCTCAGCCCTCACCGTCTCGACTGTCAGCTCGACGGCCATCACCGGCACGACGACGGCTCATGCCGCCGGGGCGGTCGCGGTGACGGTCACCAACCCCGACAGCCAGACCGGGTCCTGCGCGGCGTGCTTCACCTACCTGGCGCCGGGGCCCACCGTGACCTCGGTGGCTCCGAGCGGAGGATCCACGCTCGGCGGGACCTCGGTCACCGTGACGGGTACG
>DASYSC010000229.1:0-27337 GCA_036003765.1 Candidatus Limnocylindria bacterium | reverse complement strand
GACCTCTCCTGGCTCATCTGGCTGTTCATCCTCGCCCAGTTCTTCATTCCCCTGTACCAGAAGCAGATGCTCCAGCTTCAGAGGACCCGGAAGTTCCACGGCTTCGAGCAGCGCCGGCGGACCCGCCTCATCACGATGATCCACCGCCAGGAGACGATGAGCTTCCTTGGATTCCCGATCGCGCGCTACATCGACATCGAGGATTCCGAGCAGGTTTTGCGCGCGATCCGGCTCACGCCGCCGGACATGCCGATCGATCTGCTCATACACACGCCCGGGGGACTCGTCCTCGCCGCGGAGCAGATCGCCTTCGCGCTCAAGCGCCACAAGGGAAAGGTGACCGTCTTCGTGCCGCACTACGCGATGTCCGGCGGAGCGCTGATCGCGCTAGCCGGCGACGAGATCGTCATGGATCCCAACGCCGTGCTTGGCCCGGTCGATCCGCAGCTCGGGACCCAGCAGGCGGCCTTTCCCGCGGCGTCGATCCTGAAGGCGCTCGCCCAGCCGAACCCGAATCGCGACGATCAGACGCTCATCCTCGGCGACCTCGCCGAGAAGGCGTTACGCCAGGTCAAAGCGACGACGAAGCGACTGCTCCTCGAGCACCATTCCGAAGCCGACGCCGAGCGGATAGCGACGAAGCTCGCCTCCGGGGAATGGACCCACGATTACGCGCTCGACGTGGAGGAGCTGCGCGCGCTGGGCGTCGCCGTTCAGGAAGAGATGCCACGCGAGGTCTACGAGCTCATGGACCTCTTTCCGCAGACGAGCCAGCGGCGCCCGGGGGTCGAGTTCATTCCACTCCCGTACGCGCCGCCGTCGCCTCCGCTGCCGCGCAAGACCGAGAACCCGTGACCTAGCTGGCGGTCGCCTTTCGTATGCGGTCGCGCGTCAGCGGAAGCTGCCGCACGCGAGCGCCGCACGCCGCGAAGACCGCGTTCGCGATCGCCGCCGCGGTCGGCACGGCGCCGGGCTCACCGACGCCCGTCGGTGGTGCGGTCGCGTCGCCTTCGACCAGGACCTCGATCGATGCGGGCGCATCGTTGAAGGTCGCGATTGGGTAGGCGTCCCAGCCGGTGGTGGTGACGCGGCCGTCTCGGTGCCGCAGCTCCTCGAGGATCGTCCAGGAAGCGGACTGCTGGATGCCGCCCTCGATCTGGTTACGCACCCCCTCGGGATTGATGGTCTGCCCCGGATCGACGACGCACCACACGTTCAGCAGGCGGACCTGTCCCGAGGCAGCGACCTCGACCTCGGCGACCTGCGCGACGTAGGTGTCGTGATAGATGGTGCAGGCGATCCCCCGGCCGCGGCGCGGCGGCAGCTTCGCGCCCCAGCCACTGCACTCCGCGACGCGCTCGACGACCCGGCGGAAGCGAAGGTCGTTGATGTGTCGCAAGCGGAACGCGAGCGGCTCCTGTCGCGACGCGAGGGCGAGCTCGTCCATGAAGGATTCGATGGCGAAGACGTTCTCCGCGGCGGCGAGCGATCGGAAGTTCGCCGTGCGCAGGCGCGTCGGCTCTATGTGGAGGGTCACCTTCGCCGCGAACGGCGTGTACGGCGGGACCGCGTTTCGTCCGGAGGTGCCGGAAAGCACCTGCGGATCGAGACCGGCGGCGGTGTGCACGTTGGTGTGCTCGTCGTACTTCCAGGCGACGATGCGGCCGTCGGCGTCCAGCCCGGCGGTCACCTCGAGCAGCGCCTCCGGCCGCGAGGGCGACCACGCGAACTCTTCCTCGCGCGTCCACTGGAGGAGGACGGGGCGTCCGGCGCCCTTCGAGAGGATCGCGGCTTCGAGCGCGGCGTCGGCGTGGCTGTTCCGTCCGTACGAGCCGCTCGTGATCTGTGGCAGCACGCGGACCTTGTCCTCGGGCAGACCCACGGACCTCGCGACCTGCTCGCGCACGCCGAAGGGGCGGTGTGTCCCCACGTACATCGTCGCGCCGTCCGGCCGCACGTCCGCGACCGCCGCGCTCGGTCCGATCGGCGCGTTCGCGATCGAGGGCAGGATGTACGCCTGCGCGAGCCGCAGCGAGGCGCCGGCGAGCCGAGCGTCGACGCCGGGATCCGATCGCATCGGCACGTCGGCGCTCGGCCCTTCGACCGGCACGAGATGCCATTCGGCCTCGACCGTCGCGGCGGCGGCGCGGGCCTGGTCGTCGCGCTCGGCGACGACACCGACGACGTCCCCCTGGCGCACGATCGCGACCACCCCGGGCATCTTCCGCGCGGCGGCGTCGTTCAGCGATCGGAGCTTCGCGCCGCGGCCGGGTGGACGGACGATCGCTCCGCGCAGCATCCCGGGAAGGCGCACGTCCGCGACGAATGTCGCGCGGCCGGTGACGATGTCCCGCGCCTCGACGCGGGGCATCGGCCGGCCCGCGTAGCGCCGGCGCCGTTCGGGCATGAGCGGCAGCTCGTCCGGGACCGTCCCGGAGAGCGGCGTGCCGTCGAGAAGCTCCACGTACGGGATCCTTCGCTCGCCCCCGTCGACGACCAGGCCGCGATCGGTATCGAGCCGGTCGACGGGCACCCGAAGCTTCGCGCTCGCGCGCTCCAGCAGCTGCCGGCGGGCGAACGCGGCAGCCTTGCGCAGTCGCGGCGTCTCCTGCGCGACGGAGTGGCTACCGAACGTGCCGAAGTCGAACGGCACCTGCGAGGTGTCGCCGAGCACCACGTTCACCCGCTCGATCGGCACGTCGAGCTCATCCGCGACGAGCTGGGCGAACGCCGTGCGGAGCCCCTGGCCGAAGTCGATCTTGCCGGAGAGCGCGGTCACCGTCCCGTCTCGCTCGAGACGAATGCGCTGCTCGAGCCGCTCCGGGTCCTTCCGATCCCACATCAGCCGGCCGCCGTGCGCACCGCGCGGATCGCGCGCCCGTACACGCCACAGCGGCAGAGGTTGCCGGCAAGTGCGTCGCGGATCGCGGTCTCGTCCGGCTCCGGATCGCGGGCGAGCAGAGCGGCCGCGGAAATGAGCATCCCGCTCGTGCAGTACCCGCATTGCATCGCGTCCTCTTCCACAAAGGCGCGCTGCACGGGATGCAGCTGGTCGCCCCTGGCGAGCCCTTCGACCGTGGTGATCTCCATCCGCGCGGCCTGATCCGCAGTGAGCAGGCACGACGCGACCGCCCTCCCGTCGGCGATCACGTAGCACGCGCCACATTGTCCGCGGCCGCATCCGAACCGCGTGCCGGTGAGCGCGAGGTCGTCGCGCAGGACGGAGAGGAGTGTCGTGTTCGGCGGGACGTCGACGTCGTGGCGAGCGCCGTTGACCGTGAGCGCGAGCTTCACGAAAGCTCGGGAAGCCGCATGCGCACCGCGGCGATCAGGACCTCGCGCGCGATGGCATCGGCCATCGCCGAAATGTCACTGGAGAGCGAACGGTCCTCGTCGACGCGCAGCGAGCGCTCGCGAACGACGCGCCGCGCCTCCTCGACGCCTGGAGCGGTCCTGGTCTCGAGCAGGTCGAGCCCTTGCGCCGCGCATAGGGCCTCG
Organism: Candidatus Limnocylindria bacterium; assembly: GCA_036003765.1. Taxonomy (GTDB): domain Bacteria; phylum Chloroflexota; class Limnocylindria; order P2-11E; family P2-11E; genus 3-1-20CM-2-70-9. Next base: position 23,839 of record DASYSC010000229.1, on the reverse strand, counting down.
ATCGCGAGCACCTCCCGCGTGTTGCGCACCACGTCCACGAGCTTGTGAGCGGCGTGCACTCCCATGCTCACGTGGTCCTCCATCCCCGCCGACGTGGGGAGCGATTCGACCGACGCGGGGAAGGACCGCAGGCGGTTCTCGGTCACGAGCGCAGCGGCCGTGTACTGCGCGACCATGAAGCCGGAGTTCCTGCCGGGATCGCGCGTAAGGAACGGCGGCAGGCCGCTGGTGTGTCCGTTGGTCATCCGATCGACGCGCGCCTCGCTGATGTCCGCGAGCTCGGCGACCGCGATGGTCGCGAGGTCGAGCGCGATGGCGATCGGCTGGCCGTGGAAGTTGCCGCCACTCACCACGCGATGATCCTCGGCGAAGACGATCGGGTTGTCGGTCACCGCGTTGATCTCGATCTCGAGCACGCGCCGCGTGTACGCGAGGGCGTCACGCGTTGCGCCGTGCACCTGCGGCATGCAGCGGATCGAGTAGGGGTCCTGCACACGCGGATCGTCGACCCGGTGCGACGCCACGTTCGGGCTTCCCACCATGAGCGAGCGCAGGTTCGCGGCCACCGCCTGCTGTCCGGGGTGCGGGCGCGTCGCGTGCAGCTCGGCGTCCCACGCGCGGTCCGTCGCACGCAGCGCTTCCGCCGACATCGCCCCCACGACGTCCGCGGTCGTCGCCAGCACCTCGGCATCGTGCAGCGCGAGGCAGCCGATCGCGGTCATGACCTGCGTGCCGTTGATCAGTGAGACGCCCTCCTTCGGCGCGAGCTCGATCGGCTTGAGCCCCGCGGCCTTGAGCGCGTCCTGTCCGGTGCGGCGCTTGCCTTCGGCCACCGTTTCGCCTTCGCCGATCAGCACCAGCGCGGCGTGCGCGAGCGGCGCGAGGTCGCCCGAGGCTCCGACGCTGCCATGGCGCGGGATCGCCGGATGGACCCTCCGGTTGAGCATGTCGCAGATGAGGTCGACGACGTCCGTGCGTACGCCGGAATGTCCCGCCGCGAGCGTGTTCGCGCGAAGCAGCAGGATCGCGCGCACCGCGTCCTCGGGAAGGGACGGGCCGACGCCCACCGCGTGGCTTCGCACGAGGTTGCGCTGCAGAGCGCGCAGATCGTCGTGCGCGATGCGGACCGTGGCGAGGTCGCCGAATCCTGTGTTGACGCCGTACACCGGGTCGTCGGCCTGGGCGATCTCGGCCACGAGCCTGGCCGCCTGCTCAACCTGGCGTTCCGCCGCGCGATCGAGACCCACCGCGACGTCGCGGCGCGCGACCGCGACGACGTCCGCGATCGAGAGGTCGTGCCCGGTGAGGCGGAGTGTGGCTATTTCAAGTTTTCCCGGTACCAGCGGCCGAGCTCGGTGTAGTGCTCTGCCGCCCGCACGGTCCACCGCGCGTCCTCGGGACGCGCCTCGCGCACCACCTTCGCCGGCACCCCGAGCACCAGCGACCGTGGGGGCGGTGAGAACTTCTCCGGAAGGACCGCACCGGCGCCCACGATCGTCTCCTCGCCGATGACGTTCCCTCCGACGAGCACCGCGGCCTGCCCGATCAGGACGTTGCGCGCGATGACACTCGAGTGGACGAGCGCGTTGTGCCCGATCGTGACGTCCGGGCCGACCAGGGTGGGCTCGCCCTCGTCGGTGTGGATGGTCGAGTTGTCCTGGACGTTCGTACGCTCGCCGATGACGATCCGATCCATGTCGCCGCGCAGGACCGTCCCGAACCATATGGACGCGCCACTCTGCACCGTGACGTCGCCGATGAGCACGGCGGTAGGGGCGACGAAGGCGTCGGGGGCGACCTTCGGCGTCTTCCCGCGGTAGCCGTAAAGCGGCACGTCGGGAACAATAGTGCGATGAAGACCCGCGACCTCCGCATCACCGGCTACCGCCCGCTCGTTCCGCCGGCGATCATCCTCGAAGAGCTTGCGCTCACCGAGAGCGGCTCGCGCGCGGTCGCCGGCTGGCGCGACGAGCTCGCGCGCATCCTCGACCTTGCCGACGACCGGCTCATCGCCATCGTGGGTCCCTGCTCGATCCACGACCCGATCGCCGCCCTCGACTACGCGCGGCGGCTGCGCGCCGTCGGCGACGAGCTGCACGCCGACCTGGTCGTGGTGATGCGCGCGTACTTCATGAAGCCGCGCACGAGCGTCGGCTGGAAGGGGCTCGTGTCCGACCCTCACCGCGACGGCTCGTTCCGCATCAACGACGGCCTGCGTATGACTCGCCGGCTCCTCCTGGATCTGGTGGAGATCGGCGTTCCCGCGGCCTGCGAGTTCGTGGACCCGATCTCGCCGCAGTACACGAGCGACCTCGTGGCCTGGGCGGCAATCGGCGCGCGCACGACCGAAAGTCAGGTGCATCGCGAGCTCGCGTCCGGCCTTTCCATGCCGGTGGGCTTCAAGAACGGCACCGATGGCAGCGTGCAGGTCGCGATCGACGCGGTGCGGGCGGCGCGCGAGCCGCACAGCTTCATGGGGGTGACCGAGCAGGGGCTCGCCGCGATCGTCGAGACCGGAGGAAATCCGAGCTCGCATGTCGTGCTTCGCGGCGGAACGCCGGGTCCCAACCACGGACGTGAGAGCGTCAGCCGAACCCTCCAGGCGCTCCGCTCCACGGGTCTGCCCGCTCACCTGGTCATCGATCTCTCGCACGGCAACAGCGGCCGGGACCACCGCCGGCAGCAGACCGTCGCCCGCGAGGTCGCGGCGCAGATCGCCGACGGCGAGCCCGGGATCATCGGCGTGATGGCTGAGAGCTTCATCGTCGAAGGGCGTCAGGACGCCGACACGGAGCCGCTCGTCTATGGACAGAGCATCACCGACGCCTGCATCGGATGGGAGACGACGGTCGACGTGCTGCGAGAGCTCGCGACGGCGGTGCGCGCGCGCCGCGCCGCAGCCTCTACCGCTGGCGCTCGATCAGCCGATAGCCGAAGCCCCGCGCCGTCTCGATCGACACCTCAGTGACGATGGCCTGCTCCAGTTTCTTCCGGAGCCGGCCGACGTGCACGTCGACGAGCCGCGTATCGCTCCCGGGCTCGTAGCTCCACACGCCGACCAGTAGATCGTCGCGCGTGAACACGCGACCCGGCTCGCCCGCCAGTGTCCGTAGGAGCTTGAACTCCGTGGGCGTGAGTGGAAGCTGCTTGTCGCCCGCGATCGCTTGCAGGCTCGCGAGATCGACGATGAACCGGCCGAACCGTAGCTGCCGGGCCTTCTCGTGATCGCCGTGGATGCGGTCACGACGCAGGAGCGCCTCGATCCGCGCCACGAGCTCGTCGTTGTCGAACGGTTTGCCCAGGTAGTCGTCCGCGCCGATCCGCAGACCGACGACCCGATCAGGAGGGTCGTCCTTCGCGGACAGAAAGAGGATCGGAACATCGGAGTTGTGCCGGAGTTGAAGGCAGAGGCTGATGCCGTCGACGCTGGGCATGAGGACGTCGAGCGTCACCAGGTCCGGGTGGAACTCGTTGAAGCTGTCCATCGCCTGGCGCGCGTCGGTGATGGTGCGCACCTCGTGCCCTGCCTCGGTGAGGACGGTGCCGACCAGTTGCGCCACGTCCCGATCGTCGTCGACCACGAGGATGCGGCCCCCGAGCGCCGCTGCGCGTAGGGCCGGAGCGGTTTCTTGTTCAATCATGTGTAACGAAAGGCCCGGCATGTGGCATGCCATGTGTGAAGACGAGCGCCCGCTCGGCCGCTTTTTCGCCTTGTTTCGCGAGTGCTAGGCGAGAGCGGCGTTCAGCAGAGCAAGCTTCTCAGCGATCCAATCGCCCTTCGCGCCGACCTCCTCCGGCCACGGCGCAAAGAACAGCCGGTCGGTCTCGTCCTCGATCCGCTGGCGGACCTGCGCGCCGCGTTCGGTGGTGCGGAGGACGTCGGGCGCGACGAGGCCGTCCTCTCGGAGTCGCGCGACCGACGCGCGCACGTCCTCCGGACGCTGATGCGGCAGCAGCTCGGCGAGCGCTGTCTCGTCGACCGCCTCATGCCGCCAGATCCGGGTGAGCACCTCGACATCGGGTCCCGCGAATCCCGCCCCACGCCACGCTGCGAAGTGACAGTCGTCACGCACCTGCCAGAGTCCGTAGATCGCCGCGTCGAGCTGCGCGAAGGACCCCGTGGGCGGGTCGTCGTCGCCGCGATACGCGAACGCGAACGACGTGTGCTTGCGCTCGCGCGGCTCGGGCGACTTCGCCGCCGCGAGGAAGGCGCGATCGAGCAGTCGCGCGAGCTCGGAGAGCTCCTCCTTCGGCAGCACTGCGAGCGTCGCGTAATGCGCGCGCGCCGCCTCGTGCATCGCCTGGGCGAGACCGCGGCCTCTCTCGGTGAGGTGCCAGCGTCCGTCGCGCTCCGCCACGAGTCCCGCGCCGCGCGCCGCGGCAGCCTGCGGCAGCCAGCGGTCGGGGATCGTCGCGTACGCGCTCATCAGATCGCCGGGCTCGGGGGCGCCGCCTTTCGGGCCGCGATACGAGAGATTGATCGCCCACATGAACGATGGCCGGTCGAGGCCGAGCTCCTCGATCTTCTTGAGGGGGAACGTCATCTTCGAGCGGCGCTTGTTGAGGAAGTCTGGGAGCAGCGGTGGGATCTCGCGGGGGAACGGCGGCCTCACGCGGTCATTGTGCCCGGCCTCAACGTGCTGAGCTTTGCTGCTCCCGCTCCGCGTCCTCGACGCAGTACGGCGTCTGGGGTACGAGCTCGAGGCGCTTTTGGGGAATGGGTCTGCCGCAGACGATGCAGCGTCCATACTCGCCGCGCTCGAGCCGGGCGAGCGCTTCGTCGATGAGCGCGACCTTCGCCTCGAACATGGTCTGCTGCGCAAGGTCGAGCTCCCGCGCCTCTGTCTCGCTCGCGGCGTCGGCCGGATGCTGATCGACGACGGAAAGGTCCCCGCTGCTGTCGCGCTGCGGCACCGCGAGCCGTTCGCGGATGCGTTCCACCGTTCGGTCGAGGTCGGCGCGCTCGCGCAGCAGGCGCTCGCGCATCGCGCTCTGGTCCACCTTCGCCTCCGTGCGCCAGAATTGGCCCGTGCTCCCACAGGACGTCAGCAAGCGGCGTTCCGACCTGCACCTCCTCGACGTGCGCGAGCAGGACGAGTGGGACGCGGGTCACATCGATGGCGCTCAGCACATTCCGCTCGGTCAGCTCGGCGACCGCCTCGGCGAGGTCCCGAAGGGTCGCGTCGTCGTCGCGGTCTGCCGTAGCGGCTCGCGCAGCGACCGAGCCGCGAAGGGCCTGCAGGCGAGTGGCTACCAGGCCGAGAACCTCGAGGGCGGCGTCACCGCCTGGGCCCGGTCGGGCTTGCCGCTGGTCGCCAAGACCGGCGGCGCCGGTCGCGTGATCTAGCGGGTACCCTCGGGGAACGATGGCGGAGCGCGCGACGCAGGCGCCGGACTATCTGAGCAAGCGCTGGCTCGCCGAGCACCTCACCGAAGAGCGCCGGTCCGCGGATCTTTTGAGCGAAGTCCGCGAGGCGATCTTCGGTGCGCAGGACGGCGTGACCAGCATCCTCACCGTCGTCATCACCGTCGCGACGGCCACGAGCCAGCAGTATGCGGTGCTCGTCGCGGGGATCGCGGCGGCGCTCGCCGAGGTCATCTCCATGGGAGCGGGCGAGTACATGAGCTCGAGGAGCCAGCGCGAGATCTTCCTCGCTCAGATCGAGAAGGAGCGTCAAGAGGTCGCGGATCGTCCCGGCGAGTCCGAGGCCGAAGTCGCGTACATGCTCGAGCAGGAGGGCCTTCCGGAGGCGTCCGCGAAGCGCGCTGCGGCCGAGATCGCGAGCGAGCCGAACGTCCTCCTCAAGACAATGGTCGAAAAGGAGCTTGGCATCGCCGTCGAGGAGGGTCATAGCCCGCTGCAAGGCGCGCTGGTCCTCGCGCTCACGTTCGCCGTCGCGTCGCTCGTGCCGATCTCGCCGTTCTTCTTCTTCCCGGTGCCGACCGCGCTGGTGATCGCGGTGATCTTCTCCGCCGTTGTGATGTTCTTCCTCGGGGTCGCGAAGTCGCGGCTGACCGGGCGCAACCCGGTGCGGTCCGGGCTCGAGATCGTTGGGCTGGTGCTCGCGGCGACCGTCGGTGGATGGATCTTCGGCTCGCTCCTACCGCATGCGCTCGGTCTCGCCGGCGTAGGGTCGTAACCGCGGCACGGCGCTTGCCACGCCCTCCGGCATGGAGATGGATAAAGAGAAGCCTCGTCCGGAAGATTCACTCGAAGAAGCGGAGGCCAAGAGCAAAAGCGTCGACGAGCGCATCCCGTCCGTGATCGCACCGCACGACGAGCTGCCCGGGCCTGGCGAAGAAGTACTCGAACAAGAGGCGAAGGCGACGCGGACCCCACAGCGCCCGTAGCCCGCGCCCAGGGGGCGCGCACAATGCGTCTCCGGTGCTGATCGAGCAGTTCTTCGACCCCGGCCTCGGACACGCGAGCTATCTCGTCGCCGACCCCGACGCGGGGGTCGCGTTCCTGGTGGACCCCGACCGCCAGATCGACGCGTACCTCGCGGCGGCCTCTCGCCTGGGCGTGCTGATCACCGACTCGTTCGAGACGCACGTCCACAACGACTACGTCGCGGGCTCGCGCGCCCTCGCGGAGCTTCGTCCGATCGTCGTGCACTCCGGTGCATTGGCCGAGATGGCATACCCGCACGAGGGACACGCGGACGGTGACGTGATCAGGGTCGGAGAGCTCGCGGTCCGCTGCGTCGCGACCCCGGGTCACACCCCCGAGCACGTGGCGTATCTCGTGTCCGACCTGCGCCGAGCCGACGATCCGCAGTACCTGTTCTCGGGCGGCGCGCTCCTGGTCGGCCATATCGCGCGCGTCGATCTCTTAGGGCCCGATGTGGAGGAGACGCTTGCGCGCTCCGCGTACGAGACCCTCCGCGAGCGGGTGCTTCCCCTGGCCGACTACGTCGCGGTCTTCCCCACGCACGGCGGGGGAAGCGCCTGCACGGCGGAGGTGGCGGGATCGCGCTGGACGACCCTCGGCTTCGAGCGGCGCCACAACCACGTGGCGCGCGCCGCATCCGGCGACTACGCCTCGTTCCGCACGACGATCGCCGAAGGTCTTCCCGTCGCGCCGGCGTACTACCCACACGTCCGTGCGATGAACGCGAGAGGCGCGCAGCTCTCGTCGCGCTCACCGCTCCCGTTTCTTCGCGACGCGCCGCGCGGCGCCGTGCTGATCGATCCTCGGCCGCCTCATCTCTTCGGCGCCGCGCACCGTCGCGAGGCGTTGAACGTCGTCGGCAACGATTCGTTTGCCGTGCGGGTCGGCGCGATCGTTCCGTTCGCGGCGCCGGTCGTCGTGCTTACGGTCGACCCCGAGCAGGCGGAGAGACTGCGAGCGCAGCTTTCGCTCATCGGCTTCGACGACGTACGCGGGTACATGTCGCCGGAAGCCGCTGCCGGGGACGAGCCACTGCGCATCGAGCAACTCGACGCTCGCGCCGCCGCGAGCCGCGCGAGCGACGGAGCCGTTCTGCTCGACGTACGCGAAGAATCGGAATGGCGCGCGGGCCACGCTCCGGGCGCGATCCACATCCCGTACGAGCAGGTTCGCGACCGCGCGGGGGAGATCCCAGCGGGCCGACCCATCGTGACCTACTGCGCCGGCGGAATCCGCTCGAGCCTCGCGGCGAGCGTTCTCGAATCAGCGGGTCGTGACGTCGCGAACATACGCGGGGGCTTCACCGCGTGGCGTGGCGCTGGCCTTCCGATCTCCCGAGAGACTTGAGTTAGGGGCACGCGTCCTGCTCCGGCCAAACGCGAGTGGCCGATCCCCCTGTCCTTTCCTCGAGCCTTGCGTTGCCAGCCGAGATAGCGCTGGCACCGCAGAATGGTCTTGTGCGAATCGCCTTTGTCGCCTCCGCGGTCCCGCGCCGCTGCGGCATCGCCACATTCACCGCCGATCTCATGGCGGCTGTAAAGACGGCCGACCCAGCGGTCCGTTGCATCGCTGCCGCGATCGACGAGCCGAATGCCGCGCGCGCGTACGGGCCGGAGGTCCGGTGGCGCATTAAGCAAGGGGATCGGGAGAGTTACCGGGGTGCCGCTCGCGCGATCAACGAGTCGTCGGCGGACGTCGTGAACCTTCAGCACGAGTTCGGCATCTTTGGCGTCTGGCGCGACGGCATCTACGAGGACCACTGCGCGCCCCTGCTTGAGGAGCTGCACAAGCCGGTCATCACGACCTTGCACACGGTGTTTCCGAAGCCGGAACCGCAGATCCGCGACGTCGTGCGCCGCATAGCGGACCGGAGCACGACGATCGTCGTGATGGCCGAGACGGCCGCGCATCTGCTCGCGGACGTCTACGGCGTCGCGCAGCGCCCGGTCGTGATCCCGCACGGGATGCCGGCGATCGTGCCCCGCGGCCGTCATCGGCTGAAGAGGCAGCTGGGCATGGAGCATCGCACGATCGTTTCGACCTTCGGTCTCGTCGACCCCCGCAAAGGCCTCGAGTACATGATCGAGGCCATGCCGGCGGTGATCGCCCGTCATCCAAACGTGCTCTACCTCATCGTGGGTCAGACCCACCCCGAGCTTCAGCGGAAGGAAGGCGAACGCTATCGGAATGAGCTCGTGGCCCAGATCGAGAAAGCGGATATGGCGGACCACGTCCGTTTCGTGAACCAGTACCTCACGCAGCGCGAGATCGTGGACTACCTGCTCGCGACCGACGTCTACGTCACGCCCTATCTCGACCTGAACCAGATCACCAGTGGCACGCTCGCGTACGCGCTCGGCGCCGGAAAGGCGATCGTCTCGACCCGCTATCTCCATGCCGCCGAGGCGCTCGCGGATGGGCGTGGCCTGCTCGTCGACGTGCGCGACCCAGCCGGACTCGCGCACGCCGTGCTGGCGATCCTCGGAGACGGGGCCCTGAAGGCGGAGCTGGAGCGGCGGGCGTACGAGTATGGCAAAGAGATGGCCTGGCCGAACGTCGGCCGCCGCGTCGTCGCGCTGACCCGCGAGGTGCTCGATCGGACGACCCAGATCCCGAGCAGCGCGCCGCGGCCTTCTGAAGAACCAGTCGAGATCGACGCTCCAGTCCCGAGCGCATGACGACTGCCCGCCTGGATCGCACCACCCTCGGCCGCCGCCTCGAGCAGAACCCGCTGATAACGGCGCGCGACGTACGGCCGTCGCAGCCCGAGCTCGAGGTGGTCTCGGCCTTCAACGCGGGAACGGCGAAGCTCGACGGAGAGACGATCCTTCTGCTCCGCGTCGCGGAGCGTCCGCGCAGCGATATCGATCCACCACCGGGCGCCATGACGCTCGACCTGGACGGGCCGCACCCGATCCTCCGTCCACTGCCGAACGGCTACACGAGGCACGACGTCATCGGCATGTGCTTTCTCGATGCAAGCGGCGACAGGCCACGCGTCGTGGTCGCGTACGTACCGAAGGACCTCCCCGGCCTCGATCTCCGCGACCCTCGGTCCATCCGTTATCGGAATCGGACCGGCGTGATCGGCGTGACCAACGAGGGCTACACCGATTACCTCGCGCAAATGAGCCACCTTCGGGTCGCACGGAGCGCCGACGGGATCAAGTTCACGGTCGAAGAGGTGCCTGCGATCGCACCGCACGTCGATATGGAGGAGTACGGAGTCGAGGATCCGCGCGTCACGCTCATGGATGGGCTCTTCTACATCACCTACGTCTCGGTCTCACGGTGGGGGATCACGACGAGCCTCGCGACGACGCATGACTTTCGCTCGTTCGAGCGGCGCGGCGTCATCCTTCTTCCGGACCATAAGGACGTCGTCGTCTTCCCGGAGAGGATCGGCGGAAAGTACGTCGCCCTGACGCGCCCGATGCCCGGGTCGTTCAGTCGGATCTTCGGGATCTGGATCGCCTTCTCGGATGACCTCATCGAGTGGGGTGGCCACGAGACCGTGTGCCTTCCGCGCTGGGACCAATGGGACGAGCTGCGCACCGGCGCGTCCGCGGTGCCATTCAAGACACGGGAGGGCTGGCTCGAGCTGTACCACGGCGTGAATCGCAACCACCGCTACGCGATGGGCGGGGTGCTCCTCGACTGGGATGATCCGCGAAAGGTGCTGGCGCGCTCGCCTGCCCCGATCCTCGCACCCGGGACCGCCTATGAGCGCCTCGGTCTCTTCAACGACACGGTCTTCTCGTGTGGCGTCGTTCCGCTGGACGACGACCGGATCCGCATGTACTACGGCGCGGCGGACTCGTGCGTCGCGGCAGCCGACTTTTCGATCAAAGAGATCCTTGCGAGCCTCGAGGAGTATCACCACGCTTAGGCAGCTCGCGCGCCTCACGCGTCGCGTGCCGGCCGCGGGGACCCGGGCCTGCGCCATCGGGATCTACGCGAACGACCAGGATCGCGCGCTGGCGGCCCGCGAGAGCGGCTTCGAGGGTGTTGCCTGCGTCGACGACGCGGCGCGCGCGGTGGTCCTCTTCCTCGACCTCTGGCGCGATACCGGCGATCGGCGGCTCCGGGACTGGGCCATCGGGCTCCTTGATTTCGTTCTGTACCTGCAGCGCGACGACGGTCGCTTCCACAACTTCGTCCACGACTGGGCCGGCACGGTCAATACGGACGGACCGACCTCCTATCCGGGTAGCACCTTCTGGCAAGCGCGCGCTGTCCGTGCGCTCGCCAAAGCGCATCTCGCGCTCCGCGATGACCGGTTCGCGGCGCCGCTGGCGCGCGGCTTTGCGTTCGCGACCGAGAATCCAGCTCCCCCTGATGTGCGGGCTATCCAAGTACTCGGGGCGCTGGACCTCCTCCGCGTGGGCCTCACACCGGTCGTGCGCGAAACGCTGGAGCGCTGGTGCGACGAGATCGCGGAATGCCGGACGGGTGATGTCCTTCTCAACAGCCCGGACGAGCGCAGCACACCGCACCTCTGGGGTCACGTGCAGGAAGGCGCGCTCGCCGAGGCCGCGGTCGTGCTCGATCGGCCCGAGCTGCTCCTGGTCGCGCGACGCAGCGCAGCCGCGTTGATTACTCCGCAGATCGAGGCCGGCTTCTCCGAGGCGATGGTCCAGCCCTACGGAGTGGCCGCCGCGGTTTACGTGATGGATCGGCTCTATCAGGCGACGAACGAAGCCGCATACGCGAAGTGGCGTGACCACGCGCGGGCGTGGTTCGACGGACGCAATTCCGCCGAGAAGCCGGTCTACGACCGCGAGAACGGTCGTGTCCAAGACGGCATCGACAACGGGAGGCTGAACCCGCATTCCGGCGCGGAATCGAACATCGTCGGTGCGCAGGCCCTCTTCCCCGACATCGCCCCGCGGGTCGGGCCGATGCTCGATGCGGTGAGCGACCGGTTGGACGAGGTCGTCGAGGTTGAGGCCGCCTAGCCGAGGACCTCAACGCGGACGGTCCGTATCGCGTTGTTCGCATAGCCCAGCGCGTTCCACTTAGCCTGCACGGGCTGCGTGTTGCCGAGCGCATCGGTGGCCCGGACGGCGAGGGACCAATGCTGGACCGCTGATCGCTTCGTCAAGAGATGCTCGAACCTGAAGTGGCGCCAGGCATAGCGCGGCGAATCTTCGAGGTACGCGTCAGGGAGCTTGTCCCAGCTCTCCCCGCCGTCGGTGCTCAGGTCGACGCGCGTGATCGGAGCGGCCCCGGACCAGGCGAATCCGGCGATCCAGATCGCACGCTCGTGTCGCGTTCCGTCCTGCGGGTGGGTAAGGATCGCGCGCGGCGCGATCGCGCGTAGCGGCGACCGATCGAGGACGTACCGATCGGTCTGATAGAAACCGACGAAGGGCTCTTCCAGCACGGTGATCCGCGACAGCCACTTGACCGATGCCATCCCGTACCACCCTGGAACGACGAGACGCAGGGGACCCCCGTGCTCGGGGGGGATCGGTCCGCCATTCATCAGGTGGGCGACGAGCACGTCTGCGCTCATGGCTTCGGCCACCGGCAACGAGCGCTCGTACGCGATGCGCCTCCCGAGATCCTTCGGAACGCCCTCATCGGCACCACGGAAGAGCACCTCGACGGCTTTCGAATCGGGCGCGACGCGCTCGAGCAGCGCGCGAAGCGGCGCGCCGGTCCATTCCGCCGTCCCCACGGCGCCCAGGCCCCATTGCTCGCCCGGCACCTTCGGCTCGAGAAAACGCCGGCCGTTCCCCGCGCATTCAAGCGTCACGGCGAGCGTTTTCACCGGCAGCGAGCGAATCTCATCGAACGTGATCGACATCGGCCGTCCAACAGCCCCGTCGACGGCGATCGCGCCTGGTGCGTGTGGCACCGGAAAGTGCGTGCGCACGTAGTGGCGGCCCGCCGGCGTGATCGTCCCCGTGCGCTCGCCGAGCTTGGTCTCGGCGTTCAGCGGCTCTTCGCTCAAAACCAAAAGATCGCGCTCTGGCATGGCGCCAGTTTGCCAGCGCTGGCCTTTAGCATCGGTGGCGGTATGCCCCGGCGGCTCGCGAACCTGGTGCTCCTCGCCGCGATCACCTCGCTCCTCGTTACCGGGATCGTTGCGTGGCTCCTGCCCGAATCAGCGGCGAGCTGGCTCTACGTCGCCCACCGCGTCGCCGGCATCGCGCTCGTCCTCGCGCTCGTCTGGAAGTACGCCATCGCGCGCCGCTCGCTGCGTAGACGCGGGGTCGGTGGCGCCGGGGTTGTGGTCGGTCTCGCGACCGCAGTCGCTACGCTCGCGACGGCGGGGCTCGGTCTCGCCTGGACCGCGGGCATGGTCTCCTTCGATCGGCCGCTTCTGTACTCGGCGATGAACCTCCATGTCATGAGCGGTCTCGCCCTCGGCACGCTTGTCGTCACGCACGTGCTCATCCGCGGCGAGGCGCGGCCCGCGCTCGTGTCGCTCGCCGGCCGCCGCGCGGCGCTGCGCGGGATCGGCCTTCTCGCGACGTCGCTCGCGCTCACCTTTGCGTTCGACCGTATCGCCCTCGCTCGGCGCCTCACCGGATCTCGGCATGCTGGGTCCTTCACCGGCAACGCGTTGCCGGTGACCATCTGGAGCCTCGACACCGTGCCCGCGATCGACGTCGCGGAATGGCGCCTGCGCGTACGCGGTGCCGTGGCCCGACCCGCGGAGCTGTCGTACGCCGATATCGCCGAGCTGCCGCGGCGCGAAGCGAGCGTGATCCTCGATTGCACGGGCGGGTGGTGGAGCGAGCAGATCTGGTCAGGGGTCGGCGTCGCGGAACTGCTCGATCGAGCCGGCGTGTCGGCTGGCGCGACACGCGTCGAGGTCGTCTCCGTAACAGGTCACCGCTGGACGTTCGACCGTACGGAGGCCGAGCGAGCCATCCTCGCGTTGCATGTGGGGAGCGAACCCATTTCGCCTGGGCATGGGTATCCGTTGCGTCTCGTGGTGCCGGGTCGTCGCGGATTTGTCTGGATCAAGTGGGTCGGGGAGGTCGTTGCGGCGTGAGAATGCACGAGGTGAGGCCGGCATCCTGACGCGCGCGCTCGCGGGGCTGGTCGCGCTTGTCGCGGCGGGTGTCGCCGCGGTGCTCGTGCTGAACTCGGCCGGAGCCGGCGTCGCCGTGACGCGGTTCGTGGCACAGGCCGCAGACCCCAACTACGTCCCGGCCGGCGCACCGCTGGGGATGATCGGCAGTGACCCCGACGATCCGACGGATCCGTGGTCGGCGGCTGCGCCGCCCGGCGGCGCGATCGTTCAGATGCCGGGTCCGACCGCGAGTCCCTCCGCCACCGGAACGATCCGCATCCCCGTCCCGAGGACGATCCCCACCGGTCCGCGCCGCGTCGGCATCCAGGTCGGTCACTGGAAGACCGATGAAGCCCCCGACGAGCTCCGCCGACTGATCCCGCAGACCGGGGCGGCGTGGGAAGGCCTGACCGAGGTCGATGTGAATCTCGACGTCGCGCAGCGGCTCGCTGTGATCCTGGGCGGCAAGGGGATCGCGGTGGACATCCTGCCGGTGACGGTGCCCCCGGGCTACATCGCCGACGCTGTCGTGGCGATACACGCGGATAGCGATGGCGTCGGCCAATGGAGCGGATTCAAGATGGCGCACAGCGCGAGGCGCGGACCGTATGAGGATGCGCTGCTCGCTGCGATCAAGAAGGCCTACGGCGATGCGACGGGGATGGAGTACGACGCGACGCATATCAGCAACGCGATGAAGGGCTACTATTTTTTCAACTGGAGCAGATACCAGCATTCGGTCTCGCCGTACACGCCGAGCGTGATCCTGGAGCTGGGCTACCTCTCGAGCGACGACGACCGCGCCCTCATGCTCGACCATCCTGACAAGCTCGCCGGCGGAATAGCTGATGGCATCCTGAAGTTCCTGAGCGATACCCCGCGCTCTAAGATCTTCGGTCAGGAGCTCGTTGTCCCGGCGTTCCCGTCGCGACCCACTCGTACGTCGGTACCTTGAGCGCTGCTACTCTTCACGCGCGACCCTAGAGGTCGACATCACTCGAGGAGGCCGAAGATGAGCGTTCGAACCGCACGTGACGCCGCCGGCCTCCCCGGCAGCGGAGCGCCGCTCACCCTCTAAATCTGGCGTCGCGCGCGGCAGCTCGCCCATCGACGGTGGCCCTCCACGGCGGAGGACGCGTGCCCGCATTGTTCCCGAGCGACTGGCTCGCCGATGCGCCGTACGAAGACCGAGAGCTTGGCCTGCTCAAGGCGGGCAAGGAGAGCGAGGTCCATCTCCTCTCCCGCACCGGTCCTACCCGCACCTGTCTCATCGCCGAGAAGCGCTTCAAGCCGCGATTGCAGCGCGCCTTCCGCAACGACTACCTCTACGTCGGTGTGTCGGGCGAGGGCACCCGCCGTGAGAACCGCGCGATGCGCAAGCGAACGCGGTTCGGCCAGGAAGCGCTACAGGCGCGGTGGATGGCCCACGAGTGGCAGACGCTCGTGCGGCTTCACGCCGCCGGCGTGAGCGTCCCGCCGCCGGTCGAGCCGATTGAGAACGGCTACCGCATGGCCTTCATCGGGGATGGCGAGCAGGCGGCTCCGCGTCTCGCCGAGGTGCGCCTGGACGTCGAGACGGCGAGACGCGCATGGCTCCAGGTCCAGAGCGAGATCCGCGGCATCCTGCAGGCCGACCTCGTCCACGGCGACCTCTCGGCCTTCAACGTTCTCTGGTGGCGGGGGCGTCCCGTGATCATCGATCTCTCCCAGGCGGTCGACGCGATCGTCCATCCGGCCGCGCGGGAGCTCCTGAGACGCGATGTCGAGCGCACGGCGGCCTATTTCCGGCGGCTCGGGGTCGCCATCGACCCGGGCGCCGCGCTCGCCGTGGTCGGAGACTCGGACTCGCGCTTTGCCCGCCAGGTTTTGTCATCCTGAGCAGGTGTTCGGCCTGACGACGCCCTGGTGGGAGATCATCCTGCGAACGGCGGTCGTGTACGTGGTCGTCCTGGTGCTCCTGCGGGCCGCCGGCAAGCGGGAGCTGGGGCAGATGAGCCCCGTCGACCTCGTTGTCATCCTCGTCATCTCGAACGCCGTCCAGAACGCGATGACCGGGGGCGATAACTCGCTCATCGGCGGGATCATCGCGGCCACGACCCTCGTCGCGATGAATCTCGTCTTCGCGCGCATCGGTCACCGCATCCCGCTGATCCAGCATCTCTTCGAGGGCGAGCCGACCCTGCTGCTGAAGGACGGGAAGGTCATCGAGAAGGCCGTGCGGGACGAGAACGTCGATCTCGACGAGATCAAGATGGCCGCCCGCGAGCACGGGATCGACGACCTTGCGGAGGTCAGCGGCGCGTATCTCGAGCGCGACGGGTCGATCAGCATCATTCCCAAGGGCGCACGGCGGGGATCTGTCGCGCGCAGGCACATCCGGCAGTTCCGGCAGCGATGATGGCGTGACGGCGCTCCTTCCCGGGCTCGCCCCGCTCGGTCATAGGAATTACGCGCTCTATTGGGTCGGTCAGCTGGTCTCGATGTCCGGCACCTGGATCGAGCTCACGGCGACGACGTGGCTGCTCTATCAGCTGACCGATTCGCCGCTCCTCCTTGGCCTCGGCGGCCTATTTCGCGCCGCGCCCATCTTCGCGCTCGCTCTGATCGGCGGGACCGTGGCCGATCGCGTCGAGCGACGGCGGCTTCTCCTGATCACGCAGAGCTCATCCGTCGTGACCTCGCTCGTGCTCGGCGCGCTCGTCGTCTCCGGGCAGATCGCGTTCTGGCACATCTACGTGATCAACTTCCTGAATGCGACTATCGCCGCGTTCGACGCTCCCGGCCGGCAATCGCTCTTCCCCACGCTCGTCCCGCGAGGCCAGATGCAGAACGCGATCACGCTCAACTCGATGATCTTCCGCAGCTCGAATCTCGTCGGCCCGGCTGTCGCGGGCCTGCTCATCGCGCGCGTCGGGGTGGCGTGGCCGTTCTTCGTGAACGCGATCAGCTACTTCGCCATCATCTTCGGCCTGCTCGCGATGCGCATCCCTGCGGTCGCCCCGCGACCCCGCACATCCATCCGGCAGGAGCTCGTCGGTGGTCTGCGTTACGTGCGTGCGAGCGCGATCCTCCCGCTCATCCTCGCGATCGAAGCATCGCTATCGATCTTCGGACACAACCAGGCGCTGATCACCATCTTCGCGCGAGACGTCCTGGGCGCCGATGCCGAGGGGCTTGGGCTGCTCCTCTCGAGCATCGGCGCCGGCGCGATCGGGGGCATGATCCTCCTCCTCGCGATCGGCGACGTGCGACGGAAAGGCGCCTTCATGCTGGGGGCGGGTGCGCTCTACGCCGGGATGCTGCTGGTGTTCGCGTGGTCGAGGTCGTTTCCGTTGTCTCTGGCCGCGCTTGCTCTGCTGGGGTTCGCCGACGCGACCTGGGGCACGATGCGGAATGCCATCGCGCAGCTCGCCGCGGATGACGCCTACCGTGGCCGCGTGATGTCCCTCATCGTGATCGTCTCGCGCGGGCTCACGAACGCATCGCAGCTCCAGACGGGCATCGCGACGGCGCTGGTCGGAGCGCCGGGCGCCGCGACGATCGGCGCGCTCGTCGTCGCCGCGGTGGTCGGGGCGGTCGCCACCCGCGCCGAGCGGCTGCGACACTTCACCGCGCCGTCGCCGCGTCCGATCGCGCAGGCCGCCGACGCAGGAGGGGAGTAATGAGTCCCGCAAAGAAGCGAGCGGGGGGCGCTGCCCCCCGACCCCCGAGGAAGACAACGCGCCGCAAGCGAGGGCCGGCCGAGCCCCGCGGCCCGGAGGCTCGCGACGCCGGCCTCTCGCGTGAGGACGAGCACGTGGCGACGCTCGTTCAGAAGGTGGAGCAGGCGAAGGGCTCGGTGCTGGCCGCGTACCGGGATCCGTACGCCGGCCTTCCTCTCGTGCTCGCGTCGCTTCCGCTCGGCTCGGTCGATGCGACGCCCTTCCAGCGCGACCTCTCACGAACGCACGCGCAGCGCCTCGCCGACGCGATCGGCGCCTCTGGCCTGTTCCTCGATCCGGTCATCGCGATCCCCGCCCGCGACGGCTTCTGGTCGCCGAACGGACGTCACCGCCTCGCGGCGGCGAAGCAGCTGGGTCTGCGCGCGATCACCGCGCTGCTGACCGACGATGCCGCGCTCGCCTACCGGATCCTCGCGCTCAACACCGAGAAGGCGCACAACCTGCGCGACCGCGCGCTCGAGGTCATCCGCATGGCGCGGTCGCTCGCCAAGGAGCAGCCGCGATCGAAGGAGTCCGAGCATGCCGTGAGCTTCGAGTCGCCGGCGTTCCTGACCCTCGGCGCCGCATACGAGAAGCGCGACCGCTTCGCCGGCTCGGCGTACAACTCGATGCTCCGCCGTGTGGATCGTTTCATGGAGACGGCGCTGCCGGCGGCGCTCCGCCAGCGGGAGCAGTGGGCGGTGCGCGTCCTGGACATCGACGACCGCGTCGCGGCGCACGTCAAGACGCTGCAGGAGCACGGCATGAAGAGCCCGTACCTGCGCCAGGTGGTCGTCGCGCGGTGCAACCCGGTCCGTTGGATCCCGGCGAAGAAGGGCGAGAAGCCGCCGATCACGATGGCCGAGCTCCTCACCCGCATGACCGCGAACGTCCGCAAGTTCGATCCCGCGAAAGTGCGTCCGCAAGATCTCGCGTTCGTCGCCGCGGTCGCGCCTGAGGAGGGCTAACGCATCGCCTGACCGTCGCGTCAGCGTCGCGGGTCCTGTCCCGGCGGGAACGGCTTCTCGCCTCCGCGCACCCTCCCCAGTAACCCGCGACCGCTCCGCGGTCGCGGAACTGGGTCCCCGGGGAACCCGCGCGTCGCGAGAAACCCTTCCCGCCGTGCCACCCGCGCCGCTCCTGCGCGTCCTAGCGACCCAGCGCAAGCCCTGCGGCGGCGCCGCTCGCGATGACGAACGCGGATGGATCGTTCCCCGATATGTGACCACGGTCGCGATCGCGACAGCGCGATCTGCCACCACGCCGGAGCGCGCTGACCGATGAGGCCCTGCGCTACGAGATGGATACCTGGAGAGAGCTGCGAGAGCGCTCGACTGCGAGCCGACGAGTTAGGAGCAAAGTACTAGTACCTCCACCCACCGATTGGGTGCCGACTGCGACCCACGAACAGACCAGTCTTCGAAGCATGCCCGTTAACCTAGGCGTGATGGCCGAGGTGGGGCGGCAGGAGACGCCGACGTTTACGTGGAATCCCGTCGAGCAGATGTGGGTCCAGGAACGCGGCGGCGTTGCGAAACCACCGCCGGCACCGCACGACGTCCACGCCATCCAGACTTGGTTCCTTGATCCGGATGAGAACGAGTGGATCCAGACCGTTCTCGGCCCGATGGGCCGGCAGCTGGCGGAGCAATGGAAGGGTGCGTATCGCGTGCCGGAGACGGCCGTCGTGCGCAAGACGAAGGCCCCGCGCAAGCGGAGTCCGCTCGTGTTCCTCGTCGCGGCGGCCGTCGTCGTGGCGCTGATCGGCGGCGTCGCGGTCGCCGCCCCGGGCCTCATGGGCTCGGCTGCGAATGCATCGGCCGCCCCGACCGCGCCGCGACCGACCGCGGCGAACGCCAGCACCCCGCCGAACCCCGCCGCGCCGGTACCTGACGCGAGCGCCTCGCCCGCCGCGACCGCCGACCCGACGGCGGAGCCGAGCAGCGGTCCGGTCGCGACGCCACGTCCCGCGACACCCCGACCGGCGACCCCCGCACCGACGGCGAGACCCGCCACGCCTCCGCCCGATTTCGTGTCGCCCGTCGCCGGCCCGATCGGGACGATCTTCCGCTTCACGTTCACCGGGCTGCCCTCATCCGCCACGTACAAGACGACATACACCCGCGGCGCGGTCGTCACCGGTTACGCCAACGGAGAGGTCCCGGTCAATGGGACCGTGAACCTCGACCTGCGCACCCAAGGCGGGTCGTTCCCGCCCGATACCTACTTCATGACGATCCGCGCGGGGAACGTGATCAAGACGGTGAGCTTCCGCATCACCGGCTGAGCGTTAGCTCGCGCGCACGGTCACGTACCAGAAGACGCCGTAGTCCTCCATCCATTGGGCGCCCTCGATGAGCGGCCGGATCGCGAGGCGATACGTGCCGGGGACCGCCGGCGCGACGATGGTGAACTGGAACCACGCGACCTGATTCGGGCCGACCCAGTCCGCGGGCTGCACCGCCACGCGGTTGTAGCGAGGCCATCCGGTGCCCGGCGAGCCCGCGGCGCCGTCGCCACCCAGAGCGCTCGCTTTGTCCTGGCCGGGCTCCGGCTCCCAGGTGCCGAGGTACGCGACGTCGCCCATCTTGTTCGCCACCCAGCCTCGCGTTCCGCTGTTGTAGAAGGCGACCACCGCCCTCGAGGTCTGGCCCGGGCAGAGCGTGGGATACCCGCTCTGTCCGAACCAGGATGCGTGGAAGCCACCCACCCCGGATGTGACCTTCGCGGGCGGGGCAATCCCGGGCCCCTCGCTGCTCTGGCAAGCGACGGGCGTGGGCGGGGCTGACGGCAAAGGTGATGGCGCCGGCGTCGGGCTCGGAGCTGGCGACGGCACCGGCGCGGGGGCGCCGAGCATGCTGACGTACCCGGCGGCGACCGTCGACTCACCGAGCTCGCCGCCGGTGACACGCGGCGAGTCCGTGGTGACGCGATACGCGCCGACCGGAAGGTCGACGAAGCCGAACCAGGCCGTGCCGTCGGTCGTCGCGCTCCGCGCGACGATGCCCGACCCCGGGTCGACGAGATGCACGACCGTTCCGGCGAGCGGCGTCCCGTCGGTCGCGACCGCTACGCCGCGGAGGTGGCCGAAGATCGGCTGCGTCTTCCAGGTCATCGGAGGAACGGACGGCGTGTCAGCGAACACCGGCGGCGCGACCGTGTCGTACGACGACGGTTGCGTGAGCGCGCGGACGAGCTCGCTTCGACTTGCGGCTCCGCTGCGCGTTCCGGCGTTCGCCAGCGTGTCCGGCGTGCGGTACGAATAGCCGACCCATCCGGCGGAGGGATTGCCGGAACCGCTTGGTGAGATCGCTCGTCGGGCCTGGCTGACGCTCGACGCGATGTCGTTCAGATAGAGCGCGGTGCCAATCGCGCTGGAGCGGCGGTACTGGTTGTCCTTGGCGAACTCGCTCCATTCGTCGTACATGCGCCGCTGGTTACCGGGTTCCGTCGCCAGGCTGTCGCGCTTGTAGTTCATGAGCATCGCGGTGTCGACAATCCCTTCGCGCAGCCAGCCGCGCCAATCCTGCAGCTGTTCGGCGTACGCGCGCGTCGATTCGAATGAACCGAGCGTCTGCGGTCCGTTGCCGTAGGTGATGGTGTCCGCGCTGACACGGATGCGTGGCTTGAGCGACGTGGACTCGAGGTAGATGCGTCGCACGATCCCGGTGAGCTGATCGCGCCGCCACTGCGTCCACTGAGGATCGGTGTTGGCAGGCGCGTCGCTCCGACCGGTCTCCGCGTGGAACCGGGCGAGCGACGTCGCGTTGTAGCCCCACGACGGCACATTCGTGCCGAGATTCCCGTCGGGGTACCGGATCCGGTCGATGTTGATCCCGTCGACCTCGTAGTTGCGCACGATGCTTGTCGCCATGTTCACGACCCACGCGGCCGCGTCAGGGTGACCGGGGTCGAGCATCCAGTCGTCGTTGAGCTTCGCCAGACCGTCGGAGCGCGTCATCAGCCAGTTCTCGCGGCCGACCGCGGACGGCCCGTGGACGTTGAAGATATGGTTCGCGTCGCGCGGAGGCGTGGTGTTGTTCCACATCGCCGTCGCGATCACCCATGCGTGGACCTCGACGCCCTGCGCGTGCGCCGCATTGATCAAGGACTGCAACGGGTCGAACCCGGTCGCGACCCCATCCGTGAGCGGGAGCCCGGCGCGAAGGCACAGGCAGTCCCCGCGACGCACGACCTGCGCGACGATCGCGTTCGCGTGCACGGCCTTCGTCGCCGCCACGAGCGAATCGATCTGAGCCTGGTCGAAGAGCCCTTCGCCGAACGCATCCGCCCAGAACGCGCGGAATTGCCCGGCAGGCGTGGCAGCCACGCTCGGGCTGACTTCCTGCGGGATCGAAGCGAACAAGCTGGCGATGTACCAGAACACAGCCGCGATCGTTACGAGCTTCAGCTTTTCCCTTCCCCGAACCGGACTCGTTTGGCTAACGCGAAAGTGTTCGGGTGCGTTTCGGTCGCGTCAAGCAGCGAAGCTGCCGAGCGTGAGGTCGGTGCCGTACCACTTGATCAGTACCTTTGGCGCGACCGCTGCTTCCCGCCGGCGCGTCTTGTCACGCGAGACGACGCACGACCAGAAGCGCGCACTCGGCCAGGCCTCGCGTGGCGTCACCGCAGTCCTTCCGCCGCGAGGAGCTTGACGAGCTGGCCTGGATCGTCGGCGGAGAGCGAATCCACGCCGAAGCCGGTGAGGCGAAGGACCGTCTCGCGCTCGAGCGGCTCGGGGATCCCGTACGCATGGACGCGCAGGCCCTCCGCGTGCGCCGCCTCGCAGAGCTGGCGCGAGACCCAGTACCAGCGCAGGTGGATGGCGACGATCCCGGGCACCGTGCGCGCGATAGCCAGGGGGTCGACGAGGTTCGGGCCGGTGTAGAGGAGTGCCGCGCGCGCGTCCGGCGCGATCTCTCGTACTCGCGCGACCGTCGGATGGTCGAAGGAGTGGATGACCGCCCTGGCCAGGAGCCCTGTGGCGCGGAGCTCCTCGACGACACTCTCCGCGAGACCATCGTCCATCGGCAGGCCCTCGGCCGGAGCGGGCTGCTTCAGCTCGACGGAGAGGTCCGCCCCCGCGCTCTTCGCCCAGGCGCAGACCTCGGCAAGCGACGGGATGCGCTCGCCGGAGAACTCCGCGCCGAACCAGCTCCCCGCGTCCAGCAGCCGAACCTCCGACAGCGTCCGTTCGCGCAGCGGTCCGCGCCCGCTCGTCGTTCGATCCAGCGTGTCGTCGTGCAGCAGGACCGCGACCTCGTCTTTGGTTCGCTGGACGTCGAACTCCACCTCGTCCGCCCCGTCCCGCACCCCGCGCCCGAGCGACGCGATGGTGTTCTCGGGTGCAAGCGCGGTGGCGCCGCGGTGACCCACCACGCGGATCCGTGAGCCCACCATTCGGAGCGTATCGTTCCGAGGCCGTGGACGCCGACGCGGTCGCGCGCGTCTTGAGCGGCGTGCCGATCTTCGGCGCGCTGACGGATGCGGAGCGCAACGAGGTCGCCGCGCACATACGACCGCGGCGCTTCGCGCGCGACGAGGTCGTCTTCCATCGCGACGACCCGGCGGGGCATCTCTACGTCATCGCGTCGGGCTCCGTGAAGGTCTCGATCCCTGACGAGGAGGGACACGAGGTCGTCGTCGCCATCGAGCGCGAAGGCGCGGTCTTCGGCGAGCTGGCACTCTTCGATGACGCTCCGCGATCGGCGACGGTCACCGCGCTCGACGACACACAGGTTGTGACCATATCGCGGGACGACTTCCTGCGGGTGATCGAGCGAAGCCCGCGCGCGACCCGCGAGATCTTCCGACTCCTGGCACGCACGGTGCGCCGCGCGTCCGGCCGGATCGAAGACCTCGTCTTCCTCGATGTTCCTGGCCGCGTCGCCAAGTGCCTCCTCGATCTCGCGACGGCGAACAACCGCAGCGAGGTCGATCTCACGCAGGACAATCTGGCTGCGTTCGTCGGTGCGACGCGCGTCTCGGTGAACCGCGCCCTCGCGGAACTCGAAGGTCTGGGCGCCATCACCGTGGGACGCCGCCACATCGAAGTAAGGGACCAGGACATCCTGCGCCGACAGGTCCGGTACTGATGCGGCCCGAGGAGATCCTCGCGCTCGCCAGCACGCTGGGCGACGTCCTTCCGCTTGAGATCCTTCCCGACGCCGACCGCCTCGAGCTCGGGAACTCGATGGCGGTGCGCAAATTCAAAGCCGACGAGGTCGTGTACCACCAGGGCGATCCGGCCGCGCACGCCTACGTGATCGTCGATGGACTGGTGAAGGTGCTCCTGCTCGACGAGAACGGGCGCGAGCTCCTCGTATCCCTGCACCGGCGCGGCGAGTTCTTCGGCGAGCTCGCGCTGTTCGAGCAGGGGCCCCGCGACGGGACCGCGGTGTGCGTCGTGGCGACGACGGCGCTCCAAATCGCCCGCGACGGCGCGCTTCGCGTGCTCGGCCGCAACGACGGCGCCCGCCGCTACATGTTCGAGCGGCTCACGCGGACCATCCGCAAGCTCGAGTCACAGGTCGGTGATCTCGCGTTCCTCGATGTCGCGAGCCGCCTCGCCAAATATCTCGTGGAGGTCGGACGAGCCGGAAAGCTGCCGCTGACCCAGGACGACCTCGCGTCGGCTATCGGTTCGACGCGCATGACCGTGAACAAGCTTCTTGCCGACTTCGAGCGGCGCGGCTTGATCGAAGTGCGGCGCCGAAA
>DASYSC010000228.1:0-6398 GCA_036003765.1 Candidatus Limnocylindria bacterium | reverse complement strand
GTCGCAAGCGGCGCCGATGACGCCCCAGCTTCTCGATCCGCGCCGTTCGTACAAGCCGCTCGACGTCGGCAACGGAATCGTCGCCGGGACGATCGCCCCGAATGGCCGGTGGCTCTCGTTCGGGATGGCGCACCGCGGCATTGGCAGGCTGTGGCTGACCGCGACTGAACCGTTCCCGGAGTCCGCACGCGGCGATGAACGCGCGGTGCGCGCGCATCGCGCGGCGCTCGCGTCGCCGGATCGCCCGTCGTTCGGGATCTCGCTCCTGGATGGCCCGGCCGATGCGTTCCTCGTCGAGGACTCCCTGCCCCGCGCGGTCCGCGACACCGCTGACGCGCGGATCGAGGCTACGACGGTGGCGCCGGCGGGCCGCGCCGGGGTTGTCCAGCTCATCCGAGTCCGCGCTCGCCGGGCGCTGCGCCTTGTGCCGGAGTGGACCGGGCGGCCGCGCCTGGGGCGCGCCGACTACACGCAGATCACCGAGGGCGGACCCATACCGCATCCGCCGATCGCGGCTCGCGAAGGGCGCGACGGGGCGATCCTCTGGATCGAGGACTCTGAGCTCGAGGCGGCGGTGGCCTTCGCGCTGTCCGCGCCGATCGAACTCCGCGCCGAGAGCGATGGTCTGCTCGTGGCAACGCTTGCGTTCGGCGCGGACCGCCCGGCGGCCGTCGCGCTGGCGAGCGTCCTCTCACGCGATGCCGAGGAGCTCGCGGGCGCCGAGGTCCGCTCACGGCACGAGCTTTGGTCGGGAGCCGAGCTCGACAGGGAGAAGGTCCGTCTTGTACGGCGCGGCGTCACGTACGCCCTCGACTGCACGGCGTCGCGGATCAGCGACCGGGCGGTCGCGGTCATCACCGACCACGAGATCCTTCCGCTCGTCTGGACGCGGGACGCCT
This sequence comes from Candidatus Limnocylindria bacterium, assembly GCA_036003765.1. Lineage (GTDB taxonomy): Bacteria > Chloroflexota > Limnocylindria > P2-11E > P2-11E > 3-1-20CM-2-70-9. Next base: position 5,499 of record DASYSC010000228.1, on the reverse strand, counting down.
ACTACATCTGCCGAGCGCTGCTTGCCGTACTCCCGCACGAAGCGCGTGCCCGCCAGATGGTCGAAGGGTTCATCACCTGGCTCTTCGAGGTGGCCGAGCGGCCGGATGGCGCTTGGCCGCGGTCCTCGCTCGAGTCGGGCCAGGCCAAAGATGTCGCCTTCCAGCTCGACCAGCAGCTCTATCCGCCGCTTCTCGTGGTCGACCATGCGCGCCTCACGCATGACCGGACGCAGCGCGAGAGGTACGAGGGCGCGTGCCGTGACACGGTGAAGTCGCTGCTCGGGAGGCGCACGGCGTTCGGCCTCGTGCCGACCGCCGAATCGCCGGCCGACGATCCGCTGCGACAGCCGTACCACTTTTCGAGCCACGTCCTCCTCTGGCACGTGCTTCGCTCGTTCGAGCATCCCGCCGCGGCCGAGGTGCGCGCCGCGGCGCTCGAGCACTTCTCGAGCGAAGGCCGCTTCGCCTACGCGGTCGGCGGACCGAATGGCCAAGGCGCTCGGCACTATCACGACGCGAACGATCTGCCGACGGTCTTCGCGCCCGGCTGGGGGTTCTGCGCCTCGGACGATCCGCGATGGCGGGGGACGATCGCCTTCGCGTGGAGCGAGCGCAACGAGGGCTACTTCCCAGGTCCGTACGGTGGACTCGGCTCGCTGCACACGCCGCGTCCCTGGACGCTCGGCGACCTGCAGGAGATCGTCGTCGCGCGCGTCACCGGCGATCGGGACCGTGAGCGCCGCGCGCGCGAGCGACTCACACGCGTCGAGACCTGGGACGGACTCCTCGCCGAAGCCTACGACGCGTCGAATGGCACGGTCGCGGCGCGTCACTGGTTTGGATGGCCGGCGGCGCTGCGCGCCTTGCTCGAGCGCGAGCCTATGCTGACGGCGCCGTGATCCCCGATGCGCAGACGTTCGATCGCGACGTGCGAAACGCGATCGCCGCAGCGATCCGAGACCTTGGGGAGATCCCGACGATCGCGCAAGTCGCGGTCTCCCTCGAGCGCGACCGCTCAGAGATCGAGGCCGCCTTCCAAAGGATGATCGAGGGTCGCGTCTTCATCCCGCGCGACCAATCGACCGAGATCCTCGCGTACAACCCGTTCTGCGCTGAATCGACGGACTTCCTTGTGACGGCAGCCCGGCGGACCTGGTGGGCGATCTGCGCATGGGATGCGCTCGGAGTGCCCCCGGCGCTTGGGGTCACGGGAACGATCGACGCTCGGTGCGCGGACTGTGCGGAACCGCTCCGGATCGAAGTCGGTCTCGGCGGTACGGCGAGCGCGCCGGAGCACGCTGTGATGCAGGTCGGAACTCCCGCCCGCGATTTCTGGAAGGACATCTACCGCACCTGAGCGACGATCCACTTCTTCCGGTCGGAGGAGCACGCGCTCGGGTGGCGGAAGCGAGTGAATCTGCCAGGCGCGGATGTTCTCAGCATCGATCAGGCGGCGCGTCTGGCACACGCGTGGTACGCGAGAAAGCTGGTGCTTGACTGGCGCAGGCATACGCCGGACGAGGCCGCCGCGCTGTTTGCGGAGCTTGGGCTCGATCCTGAATTCTGGCGTCTGCACTAGGAGGCGTGGTGAACCGGCCGGTCCTCATCACCGTCATCGGCAAGAGCGCGAAGGATCCGCGCGATCCAGTGCCGGAGAAGGCGCTGCGGATGGCCGAGGAGGTCGGCCGCCTGATCGCCGAGCGCAAGGGCGTGGTGGTGACTGGCGGGCTCTCCGGCGTGATGGAGGCGGTGAGCCGCGGCGCGAAGGGCGCGGGCGGTCTGGTGGTCGGGATGCTGCCGGGGTTCGACAAGCGCGACGCCAACGAATACGTCGACATTGCGATCACGACCGGCATGGGCTGGATGCGCAATACCCTGACGGTCCGCGCGGCGGATGCGGTGATCATGATCTCCGGCGGCATCGGGACATTGAACGAGCTCACCATCGCGTATGAGCTCAAGCCCACGGTCATCCTCGAGGGGACCGGCGGCTGGTCGTCGCGAATCCGCGAGGTCGCGTATCAAGGCAAGCACCTCGACGAGGCGAAGATCGCCGAGCTTCATTTCGCGCAGACCCCGCAGCAGGCCGTCGAGATGGCGTTCGCCCTCGCCGCGGCGGGCGAGAGCGGGCGCGACTCGGCGCGCGAGTATTACTGAGACTGCCTAGAGCGGAGGGCTCCCGATCGGAGGGACGCGCGCTTCGCACCACGCGGCGGCCGCGAGCAGCCTGCGATCGTCGCCGGGCGCCGCGACCAGCTGCAACCCCAGCGGCAAGCGATGAGGCCCGAGACCGCTCGGGATGACGATCGCGGGTGCTCCGACCAGTGACCAGCGCGAGCAGAAGCGCGGGTCGCCGGTCGTCTCGGGTGTTGGCGCCTCGCCGACCGCCGGTGGCGTGAGGATCGCGTCGTAGCGCGATGCCAGCGCGACGAACGTCGCGATGAGCCGATCGCGCTCGCGAAGCGCCGACCCGTAGCTTGCGTCGGTGATCGCGGCGCCTTCCGCCAGCGCGCGGCGCGCGGTCTCGCTGACGAGGCCCTCGCGACCGCGCAAGTCGAACGCGATCGCGCGCGCCGCTTCGAACAGCATGATCGTGCGGAGGATCACCGGCGCTTCGTCGAGGCCGATCGGTGGGGATGGCCACTCGATCGGACCGCCCGCCGCCGCCAGGCGGTCGACGTCCGCCTGAAAACGATCGCGGGCCGCGTCCTCCGCCTGACCCCATTCGCTCGTGCGGAGCGCGGCGAGCTTCGGTGTCGTCGCGTCATCCGACCACCAGCGCTCGATGGACTCGCCGGCCATCGCGGCCGTCAGCGCGGCCGCGTCGCGCACCGAGCGCGCGAACCCGCCGACCTGGTCCAGCGTCCTCGAGAACTCGAAGACTCCCTCGCGCGAGAGGCGGCCGGCGGTCGGCTTGAACCCCACGACGCCGCAGAAGGCCGCGGGCCGGATCACCGATCCGTTCGTTTGACTCCCCACCGCGAGCGGCACGACCCCCGCGGCGACCGCGGCGGCCGAGCCCATCGACGAGCCGCCCGGTGTGCGCGATAGGTCCCAGGGGTTGCGCGTCGCGCCTGGATGGTAGAAGGCCAGCTCCGCGGTGACGGTCTTGCCGACGATGACCGCGCCGGCCGCGCGAAGGTTTCGCACCACTTCGGCATCGCGCTCCGCGATGCGCCCCGCATAGAGCGCGCTTCCTCGTTCCGTCGGCACGCCCGCGGTGTCGAAGATGTCCTTCACGCCGACCGGGACCCGAAGCAGCGCACCGGTCGCTCCGGTGGCCTCGAGAGCAGCGTCGAGAAGGAGGGCGGGTTCGGCGTCGTAGCGCGTGAACGCATGGATGCGAGGTTCGGTGGCGTCGTACCGCGCGATGCTCTCCATGAGGGCCGTCGTCATCTCGGCGCATGATGCGCCGGGTGCCGTCAGCGCCTCTGCGTCTTCCCTCGAGGCCGCCCCGATCGCCGCAGCACGAGGAGCTCGCGTAGCTCGGCGAAACGATCGCGCAGCCAGCGGCGGTCTTGATCGGCCATCCGCACCATGCCCGCGGCCATCGCGACCAGGTCGTCGCCCTCGAGCTCCGCCAGCGCGGCCGTCTCGAGGTCCCCCACGCCGGTCGCGGCAAGCAGGATCGCCACGGGTATGCCGAGGACCGCGGAAAGCCGCGCGAAGACGGCGGCGCGCGGTTGCTGGATCCGTCCGGCCTCGAGCTCGGCGATCGCCGCGCGAGAAACACCGACGCGCTTCGCGAGCTCGGCCTGCGTGAGGTGCGAGCGCTCCCTGGCGGTGCGCACCGCCAGCGCGAGCGGCGGGCGATCGGTCGTGGGAGCTATGTCAGCGACGCTATCACGATGTCAGTGAAAGCAAGCAGACTGACGTGATGTCAGTATACTGACACGCATGCTTTCGCTTCCGAACGCCGCCCCCTCGATCGCCATGGCGCTGGGAGCCGATCACCGCGCGCCCGCGAGCGAGACGGATACGGTGCTCCTCCTGGCGATCCCGGCGTTGTGGATCGCGGGTGTCGTCCTTCTGATCGTCCGCAAGTTCCGCGCTCGGTAAGCGATGCTCGAGACGCTCCAGGCGATCGTTGCCATCACCCTCATCGACCTCGCCATGTCGGGCGACAACGCGCTCGTCATCGGTATGGTGGCGCGGGGGCTGCCGCGCTCTCAGCGGCGAAAGGCGATAGCGGTCGGGGCCGGTGCTGCGGTTCTGCTGCGCGTTGCGGCGGCCGCGGTGGTGACCTTGTTGCTCACGGTCCGCTATCTCCAGTTGGCCGGCGGCCTCGCGCTCGTCGTGATCGCGTACCGGCTGGTGCGCCCGGAGGCGACACAAGGGCCCTCGCTGCGCCCGGTGACCACGCTTCGGGCCGCGGTGGTGACGATCCTTGCCGCCGACTTCGCGATGAGCCTCGAGAACATCCTCGGCGTCGGCGCGGCGGCGCACGGGAACATCCCGCTGCTGCTCTTCGGGCTCGGTCTCTCAATACCGATCGTTCTCTTTGGCAGCGGCCTCGTCGTCACGGTGCTCGACCGGTTCCCTCAGGCGACCTGGCTCGGTGCGCTGGCCATCCTGTGGACCGCGGCCGAGCTCATCGTCAGCGAGCCGGCGCTCTCGTTCGCGGCCGAGATGCCGTTCGTCGAGCTTGTCCTGACCGCTGCTTTCCTGGCGATCGTCGCGGCCGCACGCTGGCGGCACGCGGTGCTCGCTCTGGTGCGTCCACGCTCGGCCGACCACGGTGGGCGCGGCGCGGGCCGGGAGCGACGCGCGTCCTGATCACGCGGCGCATGGTCACGCGCGGAGTCCAGCTCTTCGGCAGGTCCGGGAGCGCCCCCCGGACCTGCCGGAAGCCGGCCTTGCGGAACATCGCCTCGTTCCCGAAGAACACGAAGTCGTCGTGCAGCCGCGAGTTGTCCGCGCGCGGATAGGCTTCCACCGCCGGCGCGGCGAACTTCGCCGCGTAGTCAACCGCCGCGCGGATCATTGCGACGGCCAGGCCCTTCCGGCGATGGCCGCGCCGCACGGTGATGCAGGGGATGACCCATACCGCGAGCTCATCGACCGCAGGCGTCGCCCGGGATGCGGCGATACGCGCGAAGTCGAAGCGCGGCCCGATGGCGACCCAGCCGACCGGCTCCCGGCCGCGATACGCGATGAGGCCCGGTGCGTTCCGCCTGCGGGCGAGCCGCGCCACGGCGGCGCGGCGCCGCTCCTCCGTATCCGCAGGGATACCACCGAAGACGCTCTTGTCCTTCGATGTGTAGCGCGGGTAAAGGTCCCAGCATGCCGAGCCCCACGTCCCGGCGGTCACGACCTTGAGGTCGTTGACGTGCGCGGCGGTGAGCGGCCGGATCGCTAGCTCGCCGTCCGAAGCGTGCTTCGCCATCTCTTCCGCGTCAGTCTGCGCACCCGCGCCGCGGCCTGCTCGCGCCACCGTGGCGAGCCAAGGCCGAGGTCCACGAGCGTTTCCATCATCCGGAGCGCCCGCTCGACCTCGCC
>DASYSC010000227.1:0-26869 GCA_036003765.1 Candidatus Limnocylindria bacterium | reverse complement strand
GGGGTCAAGGTCATCAAGGATCCCGCCGACGCGAAGGAAGGCATCGTCGTCATCCGCGCGCACGGCGTCCCGCCGGAGACGCGCGCGAAGATCGAATCGCAAGGTCTCGAATGCATCGACGCAACGTGCTCGCTCGTCCTGCGAGCACAGCGCTTCACCAAACAGCTCGCCGACGAGGGCTACACCGTGATCATCCTCGGGACGGTCGAGCACCCCGAGGTCGTCGGTCTGCGCGGCTTCGCGCCGAACGCGGTGGTCGTAGAGACGAAGGAAGAGTGGGAGAAGCTCCCCCGGATGAAGAAGGCCGGCGTCGTCTCGCAGTCCACACAGCCCCCGTGGGCGTTCAAGGACCTGGTCGCGCACGTCGCCGAGATCGCGCAGGAGACAAAGGTCTTCAACACGGTCTGCCCGGTGACGGTGAAGCGCCAGCACGCCGCGAGCGAGCTTGCGGAGCAGGTCAACACGATCATCGTCGTCGGCGGGAAGAACTCGGCGAACACGCGCGAGCTCGTCAACCTCGCGAAGATGCAGGGCCGCAACGCGTACCACATCGAGGACGCCGACGAACTCAAGGCGGAGTGGCTGCGGGGCGAGGATCGCGTCGGACTCATCGGCGGCTGCTCGACGCCGATGGACACCCTCCTCGAAGTGAAGGAGCGCGCTGAGAAGCTCGCCGCCTAGGCTTACCTCCGTGAGCCGCGGCCTCGTCGCCATCGTCGGTCGTCCCAACGTCGGTAAGTCGACCCTCTTCAACCGCCTCGTCGGCGAGCGCGTGGCCATCGTCGAGGACGAACCGGGCACGACGCGCGACCGCCTGTATGCGACCGCCGAGTGGCGCGGCCGGGAGTTCACGCTCGTCGACACCGGGGGCCTCGACGACGCGACCGGCGAGATCGAGACGGCTGTTCGCAAGCAGGCCGAGGCGGCCATCGCCGAAGCCGACGTGGTGGTCTTCGTCGTCGACGCGCAGAGCGGCATCCTTCCGGTCGAGCACGACGTCGCCGACCTCCTCCGCCGCAGCCGCAAGCCGCTCGTGCTCGCCGCGAACAAGGCTGAGTCATGGCGCACCGAGGCGCAGGCCGCCGAGTTCTACGAGCTCGGTCTCGGTGACCTGTACGCCGTCTCCGGGCTGCAGGGGACCGCTACCGGGGACCTCCTCGACGCGATCGTCGAGAAGCTGCCTCCGCCCGCCGAGGAGACTGAGGCAGAGACCGACGAGGTGCGCATCGCCATCGTCGGCCGCCCGAACGTCGGCAAGTCGAGCTTCCTTAACCGGCTCGCCGGCGAGGAGCGCGCGGTCGTGGCTGAGTCGCCCGGCACGACCCGCGACACGGTCGACACGGTGATCGAACGCGCCGGCCGGAGCGTCCGGCTGATCGACACTGCCGGCATCAGGCGGCGCGGCAGCATCGAGCAAGGCATCGAGAAGTTCGCCTTGCTCCGCACGATCCGCGCGCTCGAGCGCGCCGACGTCGCCGTCCTGCTCACCGACGCGACGGAAGGGATAACTGCTCAGGATCTGCACATTGCGGGCTACGCGCTCGAGGCGTATATCGGCCTCGTGCTCGCCGTCAACAAGTGGGACCTCGTCGAGCGCGGCGCCGACAACACCGCGGCGGTCGAAGACCAGATCGCCCGGGAGTTCCACTTCGCTCCGTGGCTCCAGCACCGGTTCGTCTCGGCAAAGACGGGCCGCAACGTCGAGGCAACGCTCGCCGATGCAGCGGCGATCGCGGAAGAACGCAGGAAGCGCGTGTCGACCGCCGACCTCCATCGTTTACTTGTCGAGGCCGTGGAGGCGCATCCGCCACCGTCCGACCGCGGCAAGGAGGTCCGCTTCCGTCACGTGACGCAGGCGAAAGGTCCGGCGCCGACGTTCGTGTTCTTCGTGGATCGTCCGGCGGCGGTCCATTTCACGTATATCCGGTACCTGGAGAACCAGATCCGCGAGCACTTCGGCTTCCGCGGCACGCCAATCCGCATCGAGTTGCGCGGAGCGCACGAGTGATCGATTCGCCGGCAGGGCTCGTCGGGCTGCTGATCGTGGGCGCGGTCGGGTATGGCATCGGGTCGATCTCCAGCGGTTACCTCGTCGGCAAGATCTACCGGAACGTAGACATCAGGGAGGTCGGCTCCGGCTCGACCGGCGCGACGAACACGTTCCGCGCCCTCGGCCCGGGCGCCGGCGTGCTGGTCGCGGTGCTCGACATCCTCAAGGGGGCGCTCGCAGTCGGGTTCGCGCAACTGCTCTTTCCGCCAGGAAGCCCGAGCCGCCCGGTCGCGGAGGCGGTCGGCGCGGTCGCGGCCGTCACCGGTCATTGCTGGCCACCACTTCTTCGAGGACGGGGCGGGCGCGGCGTGGCCACCGGTTTCGGCGCGCTGCTCTTCGTCGCGACCCCGGCGTGGGCCAGCGCGGTCGCGTTCTTCGCCGTCGCTCTCGCGCTGACACGGATGGTCTCGGTGGGCTCGCTCGCTTCGGTGATCGGCGCGCTCGTCGGGTACCTGCTGTTTTCCGCGACCGGTTGGCTGACATTCAACTGGGCCACGCTCGCGTTCATCCTCGTCGCCGGCGCGGTCGTCTTCATCCGCCACCGCGCGAACATCGAGCGGATCATGCGCGGGGTCGAGCCGCGCGTCGGCACGTCTTGACGGTCACCGTCCTCCAGGCCGGGTCCTGGGGTACGACCATCGCGACGATCCTCGCGCGTGACGGCGGCAAGGACGTCGTTCTCTGGACACGCGACCCCGTGCAGGCGAAGGAGATCGCGCAGCGACGTGAGAACCGGAGGTACCTCACCGGGATCCGCGTGCCGGATCGCGTGGAAGTCACCGCGGATCTCGAGCGCGCCCTCGCCTCGGACGACCTCATCGTCACCGTGCCGAGCCAGGGCGTGCGGGGGCTTCGCGACCGCGTCGCGGCGCTGCTGCGTCCGGCGCACCGGATCCTCTCCGCCACGAAAGGACTCGCCGATGACGGCCGCCGCATGAGCCAGCTCTGGGCTGAAGCGGTCGCGCCCGAGCGCGTCGCCGTGCTCAGCGGGCCGAACATCAGCCGCGAGATCGCCGCGGGCCTTCCGGCGCCCACGGTGATCGCATCGGTCGATCCGGCGACGGCTCGCCACTTCCAGTTGCTGGTCGGGACACCGATGTTCCGCGTGTATACCAATGCCGACGTCGTCGGGGTCGAGCTCTGCGGGGCGCTCAAGAACATCATCGCCCTCGGCGCCGGCGCGATCGACGGGATGGGATACGGCGAGAACGCGAAGGCCGGCTTCGTGACGCGCGGCCTTGCCGAGATCGCGCGGTACGGATTCGCCGAGGGCGCGAACCCTCTGACGGTCGCCGGTCTCGCGGGATTCGGTGACCTCATCGCGACCTGCACGAGCAAGTTCTCCCGCAACCGCATGGTCGGGGAGCTGCTCGCGAAGGGCGTCCCTGTCGCAGAGATACCGCAGCGGCTGGGCGGCCAGGTCGCCGAGGGAATGTCGACAGCGGAGGCCACGTACCGAGCCTCGGTGAAGCGAGGCGTCGTCATGCCCATCACCGAGCAGACGCACCTCGTCCTGTCCGAAGGAAAGCCGATCCGGACGGCCATGCGCGATCTGATGGACAGGGAGCAGGGCGACGAGGTCTCAGGACCGCTGGCCGAGATTTCCCGCCTGCTCGGGTCATTCGCGGCGGCACAGCGTGAGGAGGCGGCAACGGCCCCTAAGCGACCATAGTTGGGTTGATCCGTCTATTGCGTCCTCCCTTCGCGCTCCTCGTCGTCGCTCTGGTCGCGTGCCAGCCGACCGCCCCGGTGTCCGGATCACCGACGGAAGCGCCTCTCCGAACGCTCGCCGTGGTCGTGAGCGCTCCAGCGGGGGCGCCGGTGGACGGTGCCAACGTTTGCGCCTTCACCGTCGGAGGTCAGCAGGAGCGGTGCGGCGAGACGAGCGCGGCGGGTACGGCGCGGCTCGCTCTCCATCCAGGGACGTACTCGGTCCACGTGACGCCGCGCCAGGGAACGCGTCTCGGCGCCGCGCAGACCTGGGCCGAGGTGGTCGATGCAGATGCGACGGCCGTGGTACAGCTCGAGCCGCATTCGACCATCAGCGGCACGGTGCGCAACGAGGCGGGGGCGCCGGTGGCGGACGCGGATGTCTGCGCCCATCCGCCCCGCAGCATCGCGGCGCCGACGTGCGCGCGCAGCGGCGCCCAGGGCGCGTACAAGATCGACGTGCGGTCCGATACCTACAAGGTCGACGTCACGGGGCCGCCCGGCGGGAAGCTCGTTCCGCAATGGGCTCGCGGCCGCCTCTCGAGCGACGAGGCCGACCTCGTCGACGTCCGCACGGCCGATGCGCACGGACTGGACATCTCTCTGGTGAAGGGGGTTCTGCTCACCGGCTTCATCCGCGGACCGAACGGGCCGATCGAGGACGCGCAGGTCTGCATGCGGACGCTCGCCGCGCCGCTCCCCTGGGACTGCGAGCGCACGAAGAAGAACGGTTCCTACCTGGCCCTTCGGGAGGCGGGCGACTACTACGTGTGGGTCGTTCCGCCTGACAACGTTCGCCTCGTGGCGCAGTGGTACGACCACGCGCTCGAGGGGGTCGGCTCGTCCTCATTCACGCTGGACCGGGATCGTTCCCTGGACGTGACGCTCGACCCCGGTCCCCAGATCCGCGGAAAGGTCCGCACGACGGACGGCGAGCCGGTCGCGGCGGCGCTCGTGTGCGTCGATACGCGGTTCCCGACGGGACGCATCTGCCGGCCGACCGGTTCAGATGGCTCGTACCAGGTGACGACACGGCCTGAGACCTACGTGGTGCAGATCGTCCCGCCGGCGAGCAGCGATCTCATCACTGAGTTCTGGTCGCGCAAGCGCTTCTGGATCGACGCGGACGCGGTGCCGCTCGGGAATACCGATCGCACCCTCGATCTCACCGTGCGCCGGGGAATACGCATCACTGGAGTCGTTCGGGACACCCGCGGCGTGGCACTCGAGGCCGCGACGCTGAACATCCTCGACGACACCGGTCCGCTCGTTGGCGCGGACACCGACATCAGCGGCACCTACAGCCTGATCGTCCCGCCGGGCAAGTACCAGATCGAGGTCTTCGCGCCTCGTCGCGGCGAGCGCGGCGATTTACTCTCGCAGGCTCCGCGTGACATTTCGGTGAGCGGCTTCACCCGCTACGACGTCGTGCTCGAGGATGCGAATCCCTGAGTCGTGATACAACGGCCGCATCCACACGAAGGGGGAGTCTCATGTTCCTGACAGATCTCTTGAAGCCGAAGACCGTCGCGTACGCCCACTGCGACCTGCCGTGCGGCGTCTACGACCCCGAGCAGGCACGCATCGAAGCGGAATCTTGTTACAAGATCATCGAGAAGTATCACGCCTCGAACGACGAACACTTCAAGGCCCGCGCGATCGTTATCAAGGAAGAGCGAGCGGAGCTCGCCAAGCACCACATCGACGTCCTCTGGAGCGACTACTTCAAGCCGGAGCACGTCCAGAAGTACCCCGAGATCACCGAGCTCTGTTGGAAGGCCGCCAAGCAGTGCTCGAAGGTGAAGGGCTCGCTCGAGATCGGTGAGGCGAAGACGCTGCTCGACATGATCGATAAGATCGCCGACGTCTGGACCAAGGCCGGCGGGCCGACCGCTACACGGCTCCCGAAGGCGGCCGCCGCCCGGGCATAGGCCGTGTTTCGTGGCGTCGCGGTCGCGGGCCACAGCATGGAGCCCGCGCTCCGCGACGGCGACTGGGTCATCGTCGCGCCGCTATGGCGCCCTCCGCGGCGGGGGGAGATCGTCCTCGCGCGCGATCCGCGGGTCCCGGAGCGACTTGTCCTGAAGCGGGTCGCCCGGGTCGAAGATGGCCGCTACACGCTCCTCGGCGACCGTCCGGACGAGAGCACCGACAGCCGGACGTTCGGACCCGTCGCGCTCTCTCATGTCGTCGGGCGCGCGGTTTTCCGCTACGCACCTCTTGCGAGAGCCCGTCTTCTCTGACAGCCGCCGATAACATGACAGGGTGGCTGTGGTCCGCTGCGCGCGCTGCGGGATAGAGCGTGAAGGAGCCGGCAAGGTAGGGCTTCCTGGCTCGCTCGGCGAGGACATCGAAGCGCGGATCTGCGGCGAATGCTGGCGCGACTGGCTCGCCACGCAGATCCGTGTCATCAATCACTATGGCCTTCGTCCGGCGCAGCGCGAGGACCGCGACAAGCTCTACGAGCTCACCCGAGAATTTCTGCAGCTCACGGCACCGGCGGGAACGGTCGGGGGCCGGGCAGAGCCTCCCGACTCAGCGGAGGTCTGATGGAAACGAAGGTCACGTCGGCACCGGGGGACCAGCAGACATCCAGCGGCGTATACGTCTACTGCATCATCGAGTGCGCCGAACCCCGTACGTTCGGGAAGATCGGCATCGGAGGGCGCGGCGACGACGTGTACACGGTCCAGTACCGTGACCTCGCCGCGGTCGTCAGCCAGGCCGCGCTCCAGGTCTACGACCCAACTCGAGAAAATGCGCTGACCCACGAGCGGGTGAACGAGGTCGTCATGGTGGACAACGGTTTCACGCCGGTGCCGATGAGCTTCGGGACCTTGTTCAAGACGGAGGAAGACACCGTCGAGTTCCTCAAGGACACCTACGATGCGCTTCGTGACGTGCTCCAGAAGATGAAGGACAAGCTCGAGTTCGGCCTCAAGGTGAACTGGGATCGCGACTCGGTCCTTGCCGAGGTCGAACAAGAGAACGAGGAGCTTCGGCGGCTCAAGGCCGAGATCGAGTCGAATCAGCAGACCTCGACGTACTTCGCGCGAATGCAGCTCGGCCGGCTCGTCGAGCAGGCACTCGCGGACAAGTCGGACGCGTACGTTCGAGACATCTACCTCGCATTGCAGGACACTGCGATCGCCTCACGCCACAACAAGGTCATCGGCGACAAGATGATCATGAACGCCGCTTTCCTGGTTGCGCGTGACAAGTCGGAGCTCTTCGACCAGAAGGTCCACGAGATCGGCAAGCGTTTCGAAGGGAAGCTCACCTTCCGCTACACGGGTCCCTGGCCGCCGTACAACTTCGTCACGATCCGGCTCCAGCTCGAGCGCTCGGCCGGGGTCTAGCGCCCCGTGATCCTCTTCAAGCTCCTCGCTCTGCCGATCACCGCACCGGCGGCGGGGATCCGGTACTGCATCGACAAGGTGGTCGAGTACGCCGAGCAGCAGCTGACCGATGATGGGCCCGTCCGCGAGGAGCTCCTCGAGCTGCAGCTTGCCCTCGAAGAAGGTCGTGTCACCGAGGACGAATACACCGAGCGCGAGGCGGTCCTGCTCGCGCGCATGCGCGAGATCCGCGAATACCGCAAACAGCAGGCGCAGGAACAGTCGGGGGGCTCCGCCCCCCGGCCATCGGATGAGGAAAAGCGGACGGTGGTCATCGAGATGCCCGAGGAGCTCGAATGAGCGAGACCCTCCGCTATCTCTATGCGATCGCCGACGCCCGCAGCTCCGGGATCGTGGCATCGAGCGAGTTGCGGGGCATCGAAGGCGCTCGCGTCGAACCGCTTCTCGAGGGCCCGCTGCTCGCGGCGACGAGCGTCGTGCCCGCGTCCGACTACGAGGAAGGTCCGCTCAACGAGCATCTCCAGGATCTCGAGTGGCTCGCGCCGCGCGCGGCCGCGCATCAGGACGTGAACGCGAAGCTCCTCGAGATGACCGGGGCGGTGCTCCCACTCGCCTTCGGAGCGATCTATCGCGGATCCGACGGCGTACGCTTGTTGCTGCGCTCGCGCGCCGACGAGCTACGCGACCGGCTGGGTTCGGTCGAAGGCCGCGCCGAGTGGATCGTGTCAGTGGAGCGCGACGAGTTCGCGCCCGCCGAGAGCCAGGCCCTCCGCGAGCTCGATGCCGAGATCGCGTCGGCCCCGCCCGGCCGCGCGTTTCTTCTCGGCAAGCGCCGCGACGAGGTGCTCCGCGAGGAACGCCGGGCGCGAGATGCGGCGATCGGCGAGGAAACGGCGGCGGCGGTGGAGGCGATCGGGGAGCGGGTCTATCGCGAGCCGCTCATCGACGATGCCGCCGTCTCCGCGGTGGCGCGCTTCAGCGTTCTCGCGGAGCGCGGACGTGAGGCAGAGCTCGGCGACGCGGTGCGGCGCCTTGGCGCGACGGGCATCGCGCGCGGGTATCGGGTGCGTCTCTCGGGACCGTGGCCGGCGTACCGATTCGGCGGGCTCCCCCGTGAGCACGCGAGATCGGCATGAGGGAGCTCACACCCGCCGACGCGTCGCTTCTCGAGCTTGTCGACCGGCTACTGCATAAGGGCGTCGTCCTCGCCGGTGAGGCGACGATCTCCGTTGCCGGTGTCGACCTCATCTATCTGGGCCTCAACGTCGTACTCGCCGCCGTCGAGACCCTCGAAAGCCGAAACGGGGGGCCGGGGGGCGGATCCCCCCGACGGTCATGACGCTCCTCGCGCACGCCATCGCGCCGGCGCCGCGGCCCTCCCTGGATGCGGAAGGACTTCGAGGCCGGCAGCTCAACTGGTCTGAGGCGGGAGACATCGGCCTCTGGAGCACGGACTGGGATCCGGCCGAGAAGCTCGACCGCGGCGACGCCCTCGAGCACCACAGGCTCGTGGAGCGGATCTGCGCGGCGCAGCCGTGCCTGCCGGTGCGCTTCGGGACCGCGTTCGCCACCGACGACGCCGCACGTGCATCGCTCGAGAGCAGAGCCCAAGCGCTCCGCGCGGCGCTCGACCGGGTCGCCGGGAAGAGCGAGCTGGCGGTCACTCTTCTCTGGACGAACAACCCAGGAGGCGCTGCCCGTCGGCCACCGGACGAGGGCGTTGGGCCGGGCCGGCGCTTCATGGAAGAACGCCGCGCTCGCTATCTGGCACGCGACACACGACGGGCGCGTGCCGTTGAGCTAGTTGAATGCCTAATCGCCGGGCTTTCGGTCGAGCGAGCACTCGTTTGGCACGATATCTGCACGGGCGAGAGTGTGGCTGTCTCCTTGGCTGTCTTGGTGCCGAGCGAGCGCGCAGCGGCGCGCAAAACGGAGCTTGAGCGTCTGGCGAGCGGGTTCGACGATGTCACCGGGGTGGTCAACGGCCCCTGGCCGCCGTACAGCTTCGCGAGGGTCGATTGAGCCAGGAGTTGGCCGACGAACTTACCGAACTTCGACGCGAAGTGGAGCGACTTCGTGGCATCCTTCCCGAGCGGGTGGATGTGGATCCGGATGAAGTCGAGCAAGGGCTCGCCAGGCTCGTGCTCGCCCTCGTCGAGTTTCTGCGGCAGCTGCTCGAGCGCCAAGCAGTCCGGCGCATGGAAGGAGGCACGTTGAGCGACGAGGAGGTAGAGCGGATGGGACTCGCGCTCATGCGGCTCGAACAGAAGGTGCATGAGATGGCCCGTGGGTTCGGGCTCGATCCATCGGACCTGAATCTCGGCCTCGGTCCGCTGGGCAACCTCATATGACCATGGAGCGGCGGGGGATCGCGATGCCCCGCGAGACCACGACCCTCGCGGACCTGCTCGATCGCGTTCTGGACAAAGGCCTCGTCGTCGCGGGCGACGTGACGATCTCGCTCGCGAATGTCGAGCTCCTCACGATCAGGATCCGCCTGCTGGTCTGCTCTATCGACAAGGCCGAGCAGATCGGTCTGAACTGGTGGAAATACGACCGCAGCTTTTCCGGCCCAGACGGCAACGACAAGACCGCGATCGGACGCCTCGAAGCTCGCATCGTGGAGCTCGAGCGCGAGCTCGAGCGGTCACGGAATCGAGGGAGGTAACCCTACATGCCAGTCGAACGTGCACCAGGTGGCACCAGCCTCATTGATGTCCTCGATCGCATCTTGGACAAGGGCATCATCATCGACGCCTGGGTCCGGGTCTCCCTGGTGGGCATCGACCTCATCACCGTCGAGGCACGCGTGGTCGTTGCCTCGATCGACACGTACCTCCGCTACGCGGACGCTCTCGGCCTCATGCCCGCCCAGCGCGGCGCTCTCGGGGTGGGAACAGCCGCATCGGAGATCGCCCCGACCCGTGCGCGATCGGCGGAGCGTGCCTAACGGCTGAGGTGACCGCGCGTGGCTGACGTCCTCGAGCGGCCGGCGCGGGCCGCCGCCCGCCGTGACCCGCGGGAGACGCTGGAGCCACTGCTCGACGATCTCCTTCGTGGACTCGCCTTCGAGAAGGCGATCGTGCTTCTTTACGACGACGAGCGTTCGGCGCTCGTCGGCAGCTTCGGCATAGGCGTCCCCGACGCCCCGGTCCGCGAGCTGACGCTGCCGCTGTCTCAACCCGATGATCCCATTGTCGCCGTCCTCCGCGGCGGCGTGCCCGAACGGATCCGCGATGTGTCGCGCGACGAGCGGCTCAGTCAGCCGCTGCGCGATGCGCTGGCGAGCTTGGGGATCGGACCGTTGATCGCTGCGCCGCTGCGGAGTGCCAGCGCGCGCACGACCCCGGGTCAGGACGGAAAGGGGATCGCCACCCCTGGCTGGGAGGCGCGGGGGGAGTGGGCCGGTGTCGTCTTACTGTCCCGGGCCTCGGGCATTACCCAGGCCGACGTCGACGCGCTCGTCCCCTTTTCTCGTCAGGCCGGCGAGGCGCTCAGCCTGCAACGAGACGTCGAGCTCCTTCGGCAAACGAGCGAAGCGCATGCCATCGAGAAGGAATGGCTCTGGTGGATGGTGAACGGCGTCGGTGACGCCGTCCTGGTCACCGACTCGAACAACGACATCGTCCTTCAGAACCGCCGCGCCGAGCTTCTGTTTCGCGCCGGCGACGAGGACAGCGCCGGGAAGCGGCGAGCCGTGTGGATGAATAACTTCCTGTTCACCGCGGCGCTCTCGACGTGGAACCTGGAGCGCGTTCAGGCGACCACAAGCCGCGAGGTCACCCTCGTCGACCCCTTTGAGGGCGAGGAGCTCATCTACGAGGTCATTACCACGCCGGCGACCAACTACAGAGTGGGCGTGCGCGGGACGGTCTCGGTGCTGAAGAACGTCACTGACATCCGGCACATCGGCGAAGAGCTCGCCCGCGGCCGGGAGCGTCTGGCGACGGCCGAGGAAGAGGTCAGGATGGAGCGTGACCGCCTGGACCTCATCCTGAGGAACGTGCCCAACCCGATCATCGTCGTCGACAACGACAACCAGATCATCTCGATGAACCCGGCGGCGCAGCGGTTCTTCAAGCGGGACACGGCGATCTCGCGCTCGGCTCATACCGCGCTCGCGAACGACGCGCGCTTCACGTCGTTCCTCGCGCAGCTGCGGCTCGAGCCGGCGATCTCCAAACGCGGCGAGATCGTGCTCCTCGACCCTACGAACGAAGAAAGCCTCCAGATGGAAGTGAGCGCGACAGAGGTGCGGGACGCGCGCGGCGCGGTCATCGCGATCGTCTCGGTCATGCAGGACATCGGACGCCTGCGCGAGCTCGAGCGGCGCCGGCTGGAGCAGGTCCTGTTCGACTCCGAGAAGCTCGCGGCGACCGGGCGCCTGGCGGCATCGATCGCCCACGAGATCAACAACCCGCTCGAGGCGGTGCAGAACGCGCTGTATTTGCTCCAGAAGAACGTGACCGCGACGGGCACGGACCGGCAATACCTCGAGATCGCGTCGCGGGAGACGCAGCGGATGTCGCGGATCCTCCGGCAGATGCTCGGCTTCTACCGGTCGGCTGAAGCCATGACTCCGACCGATGTGAACGCCTTGGTCGAAGAGGCAGAAGGCCTTGTGTCCAAACGCCTGCGGGAGCGCGGGGTCCACATCGCGAACCAGCTCGATCCGGCGGTCCCGCGCATCCGCGCGTCGGCCGACCAGCTCAAGCAGGTGCTGCTCAACCTGCTGCTCAACGCCGCGGACTCGATGACGAAGGGCGGCACGATCACGGTGGCGACGCAGAGCGGTGCCGGTGCCGAGACCGAGCTCTTCGGTCGCGACGCCGTGCAGATCCAGGTCCGGGACACGGGCCAGGGCATCCCCGATGATGTGCTCGCGCAGATCTTCGAGCCGTTCTTTTCCACGAAGCCGGGCAAGGGAACGGGACTCGGGCTGTGGGTCTCGCAGGGCATCGTGCAAAGTCACGGCGGGACCATGCGCGTACGCAGCCGTGTCGGACGGGGCACGACGTTCACGATCACACTGCCGGTGGAGGGACCAGGGGATGCGCGAGCAGCCTAGGGTCCTGGTCGTCGACGACGAGGAGAGCGTCGTCGTGACGATCAAGGCGATCCTGCAGCTGGATGGCTACGACGTCTCGACCACGACGAGCGGGGCGGACGCGCGCACGATGGTCAATGAGCAGGAGTTCGATCTCGTGCTCAGCGACCTCCGTCTCGAGGACGGCGACGGTCTCGACGTTCTTCGCGCGGTGCGCGAGCGCTTCCCCGAGACGGTGACGATCATGCTCACCGGCTACGCGAGCCTCGAGTCGGCGATCCAGGCCCTGCGCGTGGGCGCGTACGACTACCTCGTCAAGCCGAGCGAGGTGGAGGAGCTGCGGAGCACTGTCGCGCGCGGTATCGAGCGCCGTCGCTTGGGACTCGAGCTGAAGTCGCGAATCGTCGAGCTCGAGCGCGCGAACCGAGAGATCGCCGAGCTCAACTCCTCGCTCCAGCAGCGGATCGACGAGGCGACGGCCGAGCTCAAGGAGCGGTACGAGCAGCTCAAGGAGCTCGACCGGATGAAGTCGCAGTTCCTCTCGATCGCGTCGCACGAGCTCAAGACGCCGATCACGGCGATGTCGGGATTCCTCCAGGTCGCCTTGCGACGCGTGCGCCGGATGATCGATGGCGAGCGCGGGCAGCCGGCTGGCGAAGGACTTCGCGCGGTCCTGGAACAGCTCGAGGTCGTCTACCGGCAGACCGGGAAGCTCGCGCGGCTGATCGATGAGCTGCTCGACGTGTCCCGCATTCAGACCGGCAGGATCGAGTTCCGGTATGGCGACGTGGATCTCGGCGAGCTCGCCGACGAGGTCGCGACGCGTATGCAGCTCACGACGACAACGCACCAGATCTCCGTGAAGCGCGAGAACGGCGCGGTCGTGACCGCCGATCGCGACCACATCGAGCAGGTGCTGAACAACCTCGTGACGAACGCGATCAAGTACTCGCCAAGCGGTGGGCCGATCGTGATCGATGTGGGGCGAGAGGACGGCGGCGTGCGGCTCTCGGTGCGAGATAAGGGGATCGGCATCCCATCGGAGGAGCTCGAGTCGATCTTCGGGCTCTTCTACCGCTCGCCCGATCGCGCCGCGCGGGATCAGGCGGGGATGGGGCTCGGTCTATATATCAGCAAGGAGATCGTGAACCGTCACGGTGGACACATCTGGGCCGAGAGCGGCGAGCAGGGCGGAAGCACGTTCCACGTCGCGCTGCCGCGCGTACCGATCGGAGCCGCGCCGCCTGCGTCGGTGCAACCGAGCACGGCCTGACGCTGAGGGCCGCTCCTCGTCCTAGACTCGATGATCATCGGGGTGTGGCCTAGTCCGGTCTAAGGCGCAACACTGGGGGTGTTGAGAGCGGCAGTTCAAATCTGCCCACCCCGACAGAGCAGTCGCGCGGTTCCCGTCGAATGTCCGCGACTCTTTACGGCATCGAACGGATGGTCTATCATGATGGATGAACGGTGGGAGAGGCAGCCTGGCGCGATGTGACTCTTGGCTTCGCGTGGGCCGCCGGATTCTTCGACGGCGAGGGGTCAACCGGGACGGGTTCCACCAGAGGCAGGCCCCATGCGGTTCGCATCTTTACAAGCGTGGGTCAGCAGTCGCGTAGTTCCGACATCGTCCCCTCGGTCATTAGCAGGTTCCACCGCGCGGTTCGGGGAATGGGATATGTCCGCGCGCCGTACTTCGATCCGCGCAGCGGGACGTACGCACACCAATGGCGAGCTGACAGCTTCGAGGAAGCGCAGGCGGTAGTCGCGATTCTTTGGCCGAACCTGGGAGGCGTGAAGCGCGCTCAAGCCGCGGCCGCCTTTCGGCGATTCCACACGCAGTGGGCTGCGGTCCGGGCGAGATATCGGGTGCCGCAACGATCTCGGCGGTTCGATCTCCCAGGTCCGGGACCGGCCGCCTCGCGCGAGGAGCGGGCCCGGGCGTGGGCCGCTGGCCTGTTCGAAGGCGAAGGATCCACCGAACTTCACGCGCGTCACTCCGCTGATCGCACCTTCTTCGACCTGCGGTCCAGGGTTTCGCAATGCGGCGACCTCACAGTGCCCGCCGTGCTCACCCGGTTTCAGCGCGTCGTTGGCTGCGGCTGGATCGAGGGACCGACATCCGGTGAGGGATACGAGAACGCATACAAATGGGCGGCAGGGGCGGCCGATACGCTGAACGTCCTGCGGCTGATCTGGCCATGGCTCGGGACCGTCAAACGGGTGCAAGCGATCGATGCGATCGCGAGCCTCGACGCACTACCAGTGTTGCGACGGCATCCTTGGCGGAACGAGGCGCAGCGTTTCGCAGAGGAGCACTCGGTTCAAAGCGCTCTGATCCCCTAAGGCGCTCCGGGGCTCACGTAGCGTTGTTGGCATGATCGATCGCGGACGCGCCCTCACGCGTCTTCAGGCCCGCATCCGCGCGTGTACGAAATGCGTCGACGCCGGGTACCTCGACCGCGCCCAGCCGATCGTGGCCGGATCGGTCCGCGATCGGGTCGCGATCATCGGCCAGGCACCCGGCGAAGTTGAGCTCACGACAGGCAAGCCGTTCAGCGGCCGCGCCGGCGCGGAGCTGCGCCGCTGGCTCGCTGATGCGGGGATCGACGAAGACCGCCTTCCCTACCGCACCTCGATCACCAAATGCTTCCCAGGGAAGTCGCCGACCGGAAGCGGCGACCGTCGCCCTTCGCCGCCCGAGATCGCGCTCTGCGCACCGTGGCTGGAGAAGGAGCTCGCGCTTTTGGAGCCGCGCGTCATTCTCCTCGTCGGCGGTCTCGCGATCGAACGGTTCTGGGGAAGGGTGCCACTCGAAAGCGCCGTCGGCAGCGTGCGAGTGCAGGGCGGAGTGACGTTTATCCCGCTTCCGCATCCGAGCGGCGCGTCGCGATGGTTGAACGATCCGGCGCATCGCGAGCTTCTGCGCAAGGGACTCGCCCATCTGCGCCGCGCTGCGCGTGCTCTTGACAGTCCTTCACGCGGGCGGACAATGCAGATTCGTAAGTGATGCTCGCGCGCTGATGACGACGCAAGGGCCGTGGCGCACCTTCCCCTCCACGACTTCCCGACCGAGCGACGCGTTCTTGACATGCGCGTCGACGATCTCTTTCACGGAAGGGAGGTGATGATCTGATGCCGGCAAAGAAGAAGAAGGCCTCAAAGAAGAAGAAGAAGTAGCTCTATCTAACATGTGGAGCGCCGCGGGCGGGCGGCGCTGCCACTCGCAGTACCAGCGCGCCGTTACAAAGGTCCCGCTGTTACCCCTCTGACATAAGACTTCCGCCGGCGGGCCGTTAACTCACATAGATGCGGTGGGATTTCTCGCGTACCGCCATGCTCGGCTCGCTCGTCTCCTTTCCGATCAGCCTGGCACTTATCGCGATGCCGCTCGCGACGCCCGCGAACGCGGATGTTGTCGCGCCCGCGGACATGCTGCAGCTCAACAACCAGCTGCGCTTCGCGACGGGCGCGCCGACTGTGCCCGCTGACCCGCGACTGACGCAGGCTGCGATCAACCACGCCAACTACAGCAGCGCGAACGGACAGGGTGGCCACTTCGAGACCGCGGGCCTTCCGTACTACACCGGCTATTCGGCGCGCGATCGGCTCATCGCGCAGGGCTGGACGACCTCATTCGTGAGCGAGGTCGCGACCGGCGGTACCGGTCTCGCGGGCGTGCGGCAGCTCTGGGACGCGCCGTACCACCGGCTCGGGATGATGCATCCGAACGCGACCAACATCGGTTGGGGCCACTCGAGCCTGAACGGGCGCGAGACGACGGTGGGCGACATCGTCTACGACTTCGGCTTCCGCGCTGTCGACTTCGTGCGCTCGCCCGCGCACATGCAGACGAACATCCCGATCTCGTGGAGCGGCCGCGAGTCGCCGAACCCGCTCCCTGCCGGTGTCTCCGGACCGGTGGGCTACCCGATCATGGTCATCTACTCGGCTGGCACGAACGTCCAGATGCGCGCGGCAGAAGTGGTCGCGCCGGACGGAACGAGGCTCCCGATTTACTACGCACCGCAGCAGTTCGAGTACGACTACCAGGTGATCATCCCGCAGCGGCCGCTCGTTGCGAACACGACCTACCACGTGCGCTTCGACATCACCGTCGCCGGCACGTACGTGACCAACGAATGGGACTTCAGCACGGGCTCGACGGTGAGCACGGCGCCGCCGCCGGCACCCGCTGACAACGGTCTGCATTCGTCGTGGACCTCGCAGACGACGCTCCCGGCGATGCAGCCCGCCGCTCAGTCTCAGGTGACGCTCCAGTTCCGGAACACCGGAACGAAGACGTGGACCAAAGGCGTGGTCGGGAGCCAGGTCGCGCTCGGTGTGCGGGGTGACAGCACCGCCTACAGCTCGAGCATGAACGTGGGCTGGCCCATGCCGAACCGCGTCGCGGTCCAAAATGAGGCTGCGGTCGCGCCGGGTGCGGTCGCATCGTTCACATTCACGGTGAAGGCGCCGCTCAGCGCGGGCACCGTTCAGATCCCCCTCCGTCCGGTGGTCGACGGTGTCGCGTGGCTCGAAGACCAGGGCGTCTTCGTGCCGGTGATCACCCGGGTCGACTATCACAGCCGCTGGGTCTCCGAGTCGGCGTTCCCGACGCTCAAGGTCGGACAGGTGACCGGCCCGCTCTCGATCGTGTTCATGAACACCGGAAGCCAGCCCTGGGTGAAGGGCACGCTCGGGCAGGAGGCGCGGCTGGGCGTAAACCTGGACAACGAGATGTGGGCTGGGCTCGCGGTGAACTGGCCGTACACCACCCGGCCGGCGGTCCAGACCGAGGCCACGGTCGCCACTGGCGCGACGGGCACGTTCACCTTCCAGGTGAAGGCGCCCGCGACCCCGGGTACGTACGCGATCCACCTGCGGCCGGTCATCGACGGCGTCTGGTGGATGGAAGACGAGGGCGTCTTCCTCTACATCACCGTCGTTCCGTAGCGCGCACCGGATCGGCGGAGAAGATAACCTCGAACTCTTCCTTGCAGCGCGGACAGCGCACGGTCGCGGCGTATGGCGGATCGGGTGGGATGTCCAGATGCTCGCGCGTCACGAACCTCGGACCGACGTTCTCGCCGCAAAACGGACAGACGACCGCGTAGAGGTTGAAGTCGCGACGGTCGGCGGTGATGCGTCGTCGCTGGTCGATCGTCGCCACGCAGTTAGTCTAGGTGCGTGGCAGCCCCAAAAGGCCGAACGAAGATCGCGACCCAGACCAAGACGCTCAAGGTCGGCGACCCGGCACCCGACTTCACGTTGCGCTCGCACGATGGGCGCGAGATCACGCTTTCCGCGTTCCGCGGGCAGACCGTTGTGCTGGCGTTCTTCGCGTTCGCTTTCACCAACACCTGAAACAGCGAAGCCCCCGCGCTGAACGCGCTGCAGCAGCGTTTCGCCGGCGGCAAGGCCCAGGTCGTGGGCATTCTGTGCGACACCGTCTACACGCTGAAGGCGTGGGCCGAGTCCCTTGGCGGCGTGCAGTACCCGCTCTGCTCGGATTACTGGCCCCACGGCAAGGTGTCGCAGGCCTACGGCGTGTTCAACGAGGAGATCGGACGGCCGGAGCGCGCGATCATCGTCGTCGACGCTCAGGGGATTTGCCGCTACATCGACGTCCATCAGCTCCGCGAGGTGCCCGATGAGGAAGAGATCGCCGACGAGGTGAACAAGGTCACCTAGCGCGTAATCGCTTCGCTCATACGCGCGTCGCTCGTCCTCACCCGTGCGCAAGCGCCCGGTCTCGTCCTCGCTAGCGCGTGGGAATGAGGTATGCCTTGCCCTCTTCCGCGACGACGAAGCTGATCTCATCCCCTGGGCTCGCGTCCGGCAGCGTCTCACCCGCCACGAGGACCTGGGCGCCGCAGTCGATCACCACGACGTCGCCCGTGCTGACGACCGCGCCCTGGACCTTCGCGCCTGGCGCGACCAGACCGCCCGACACGCCGCGACCGTTCGCCTTGCCGGCGTCACGCGCGCGATATTCGATGGCCATGGTCACGCGATCCCCGAGCGTGAGCCGCGACTTGCGCACTGCGCCGGTGTTGTCACGTCCCCGCATGTCGAGGTGATCGGCTCCCTCGCCGACGCGCATCGTGACGAGGATGTCGCCGCGCGTGCCGTCGAGCGCCACGACGACACCGCGCGAGGCGCGCTGCCGCCACTTCTCGATGAAGGCAAGCTGTTCGAAATCGAGCATGAGAGCCCCGATACGATAGCCGCGTGCCCCTCCGCGCGGTCTTCTTCGATGTGGGCGACACGCTCGTTCAGCACTGGAAGCAAGAAGAGAACCGCGCGCTCATGCTCGAGGCGCTACGTCGGGAGTTCGGGGAGCGCGACTGGTACGAGAGGTTCCTCGACGCGGAGATCGCGCCGCCGTACACGCAAGAGGTCGAAGAGCATCTGCGGCAGGAGACGAACCGCTGGGCGGCCGAGTGGTTCCGGAACAGCCAGATCGGCATCGACGACATACACATCGATCGTCTGCGGACCGCGGTGACCGTCCCTCTCGACCTGGTCGGCTCGCTCGTCCCCGGGACCCGAGAGGCGCTGGCGTGGTGCAAAGCGCACGGTCTTTCGGTCGTGCTTGTGACCAACACGCTCTGGCGCGGCGATGAAGAGGTCCGGCGCGACTGGGAGCGCTTCGGGCTCGCGGACGCGATCGACCACGTCGTGAGCTCCCACACCGTCGGCTGGCAGAAGCCGCACGCGGCGATCTTCCGGCGTGCCCTCGAGCTCTCCGGCAGCGCGCCTGAAGAGGCCGTGATGGTGGGGGATCGGCTTCGCCAGGACGTCTGGGGCGCGAAGCGCCTTGGACTCGGCGCGGTGTGGCGGCGGCCGCTCGCCGGCGCGCCGCAGGAGCAGGTCGACGTCGTGCCGGACGCGACGATCGACGATCTGACCGAGCTTCCGGCGGTCCTCGAGCGCTGGCCGTAGGACTTTTCGTGCTTGCCGGAGGGCACGGCAGGTGTTAGAAAACCGATTGTTGACTCACCAGGTCGGAATTTATCCTCGCCCTCAGGGCGGCTCGTCACGGCTCACCTGCGTCTGTCCGTAGGCGGCTCGTAGCGGCGCCGGTGCGCCGCCCGGGGGTCGCCTTATCCAACGTGTCGCATCCCGAAAAACTCAGGGGAGGAAGCACATGGCTAGCTATGCGCAAGACGTTCTCGTCGAGACAGACTGGCTCGCGTCGCACGCAAAGGATCCGAACGTGCGGGTCTTCGAGGTCGACGTAGACACGAGCGCGTACGACCAGGGGCACGTCGCGGGAGCGATCGGGCTCAACTGGAAGACCGACCTACAGCAGCAGCCCGTCCGCGATCTGCTCGACAAGAAGCAGCTCGAGGCTTTGCTCTCGAAAGCGGGTGTCACGCCGAGCACAACGATCGTGGCCTACGGCGACAACAACAACTGGTTCGCGGCCTGGTTCTTCTGGCTGCTCAAGTATTACGGCCACAAGGACGTCAAGCTCGTGAACGGCGGACGGGCGAAATGGGTCGCGGAGAAGCGGCCGATCGCGACCGACGCGCCGAGTTATACGAAGAGTGAATATCGCGCCGCCGGACCCGACGCGTCGGTCCGCGCGCTCCGCGAATACGTGCTCGAGCGGGTCATCGGGAACGGAGCGAAGATCGTCGATGTCCGCTCGCCTAAGGAGTACGCCGGCGAGCTCCTCGCGCCTGAGAACCTGCCGCAGGAGGGCGCGCAGCGCGGCGGCCATATCCCTGGAGCGCAGAACGTCCCCTGGGCAACCGCGGTCGCCGAGGACGGCCGCTTCAAGAGCGCCGATGAGCTGCGTCAGATCTACGGCGGGAAGGGCATCGACGGGAAAGGCGAGACCATCGCCTACTGCCGCATCGGCGAGCGCAGCGCACACACCTGGTTCGTGCTCAAGTACCTCCTCGGCCACGAGCGCGTCCGTAACTACGACGGATCGTGGACGGAGTGGGGGAGCCTCATCGGAGTGCCGATCGAGAAGAGCACCGCATAAGTGATCGCTAGCGCGAGGCGGGCGTGAGCTCGCCTCGCGCGATCACATCGCGCTGAGCGCCACGTACAAGTCGCCTATCTCCGCAATCGCCGCACGCAGGGCTTGCTGGCCGATTTCGAACGTGTACTCCGGGAATGCTCCCCACTCAGCTCCCGGCGGCGGCAGCGGAACGTTTCGGCAGGTGACCGTCCAATGGTCTCCGACCCCCTGGATCCGTAAGGTCATGTGTTGAGCGGCTTGGCCTCCCTTAATCGTGGTGACCTCGGCCATCGCCAGGCGAGAGAAGTTCGGTAGCGGCACGCTCAGCGAGACAACGCGGATCCGAAAGCCATCCCCGTCGGCTTCTCCGATCGCGACGGGCGGCGCCTTGATCTCGCGCCATTGGACTTCCGACCTAGCGCTGATCGCGAAAGCGTAGCGACGTCCTGGCGATAACGGCGCATCATTTCGGCGTCGTGGAATACGAGCGCGAGCGCGCGCGCGCCGAGATGGTCCGAGACCTCATGCGCATGGGCGTCAGAGACGAGCGCGTGCTTGCCGCGATGGCTAAGGTCCCGCGGGACCGATTCGTACGCGAGGAGGATCAGGATGTCGCGTACGGCGACCACGCCCTCGCGATCGCGGAAGGCCAAACGATCTCGCAGCCGTACGTCGTGGCGCGTATGAGTGAGCTCCTCGAGGTTGGCCCCGAGGATCACGTGCTCGAGGTGGGCACGGGCTCCGGCTACCAGGCCGCGGTGCTCGGCGAGCTGGCCCGCGACGTGGTCAGTGTCGAGCGGCATGCGGCGCTGGCGGAGCGCGCGCGTGAGCTCCTGACCGAGCTCGGGTACCAAAGTGTCCGGGTCATCGCCGCCGACGCCTCCGCCGGGTATCCGCCCGACGCTCCCTATGACCGGATCCTCGTGACGGCCGCCTCACCGGGCATCTCGTCGGAGCTCGTGCGACAGTTGGCTCCCGGCGGGCGCATCGTCGCGCCGGTCGGTGACGAGGAGATGCAACACCTCGTGGTGCGCCATCCGGACGGGCGCGAGACCCGTCACGGCGCGGTGAAGTTCGTGCCGCTCCGCGGGCGCGCCGGCTTTGGCTATTGAGCGCGACGCTCTTTCACGGCGGGCGGATCCACGTCCGCTCGGGCGTTTCGGCCGAGGCCCTCCTCCAGCGCGATGGTCGCGTCGTCTCGGTCGGAAAGGCCGCCGACCTGGCGCGCGATGCCGGCCGCGCCGAGCGCGTCGACCTGCGCGGAGGCCTGATGACGCCGGGATGGTTCGACGCGCACGTGCATTTCATGTGGTGGGGCTTCCAGATGGCGGAGATCGATCTCCGGGAGTGCCGAACGCTGGACGAGGCGCTCGCGGTCATCGGTCGGCGCGCACGAGAACTCGAGCCGGGCCGGTGGCTGACCGGCGGGAGGTTCGACAAGAACAACTGGGGCCGGTGGCCGACCGGGAAGGAGCTCGACTCCGTGACCGGGGACCGGCCCACGGTCCTTCGAAGCCGCGATGGGCACTCGCGGTGGCTCAATACCGCGGCCCTACGTGCGGCAAGGATCGGACGCGACACCGCCGTTCCCGAAGGGGGCGCGATCTTCCGCGACGCGTCCGGCGAGCCCACCGGCATCGTCCAGGAACGCGCGAACGAGCTGGCCGACCGCGCCGTGCCGGCGGCGACCGAGGCCGACTGCGACGCGGCGATCTCACGCGCGCAGCAGGAAGCATTCACGAAGGGCGTGACCGGCGTCGAGTCGCTCGAGCAGGCCAGCTCGTACGCGGCGTTCGGGCGGGCGCGCGAGCGCGGCAGCCTCGCGACGCGCGTGGTCATGGGAATCCCGCATCGCTCGCTGGCTTCGTCGATCCCGACGACCGGGACGCCCCCGCAGATCAAAGACACCGGGAGATTCGACTTCGATGCGGCCGTCCAGAGCGGGATGCGCACCGGCGATGGCGATGAATGGCTGCAGATCGGGCATGTGAAGTTCTTCAGCGACGGCGCACTCGGTTCGCAGACGGCGGCGCTCGAGGAACCGTACGAGGGCACCGACGAGCGCGGAATCCTCACTTTCGATCCGCTCGAGCTCCGTGCCGACGTCGCGCGCGCGGCGGCGGCGGGTCTCGCGGTCGCGATCCACGCGATCGGCGACCGAGCGGTGCGCGTAGCGCTCGAGGCGATCGCGCCGACCCGCGTCACCTCGCCCGACCTCCGGCAGCGGTTGGAGCACGTGCAGCTCGTGCGCGAAGAGGATCTCGGTCGATTCGGCGCGCTCGGGGTGATCGCGTCGATGCAGCCGATCCACTGCACGAGCGACCGAGATCTCGCCGACCGGCACTGGGGGCCGCGGCGCACGGCGCGCGCGTACCCGTGGCGAACCTTGCTCGACCGTGGTGCCGTACTCGCCTTCGG
Organism: Candidatus Limnocylindria bacterium; assembly: GCA_036003765.1. Classification (GTDB taxonomy): domain Bacteria; phylum Chloroflexota; class Limnocylindria; order P2-11E; family P2-11E; genus 3-1-20CM-2-70-9. Next base: position 4,307 of record DASYSC010000227.1, on the reverse strand, counting down.
GTCAGACGCGCCGGTCGAACCGATCGACCCGCTCCTTGGCATCCACGCCGCCATGACGCGGCGGCGACCGTCCGACAAGGAAGCGTGGTTCCCGCAGCAGCGCCTAACGCTCGACGAGGCGCTTCACGGCTACACCGCGGCGGCGGCCTTCGCGACCGGGCGCGAACGGGAGTGGGGGACGCTCGAGCCGGGAATGCGGTGCGACGCCACCGTCCTGGACCGTGACCTCGCGAACCTCCGCGACGACGATCTGCTCGAAGCCAAGGTGCGAGCCACGATCACCGACGGTGTGGTCCGCTACGCGAGCGGATTGAATTAGCTAATTCAGCTCTTGGCGCTCGCCGCGAGCGCGCAGTCGAACGAGCAGATCGCCCAGCAGCTCGGTCTCGCGGACGAGGATGCGGGTCTCCTCGACGAGCCTTTCCGACGCGCTCCGCATTTCGAGGAGCGACTGCTGCTCCGCGGGATCGACGGCGAGGCTTCCCGCGATGCGCCACGCGACGTCGACAGGAGGCACGGTTCGGAGCTCTTCGGTGAGCGCGCGCTCGCCGCGGGCGTCGTCGGTGACCGCGAGGACGGCGACGAGGTACCGACCCAAAGCATCGAGCGCGTCGTCCAAATGGCTCGAGGCGGCATCGCCCTCCGGCTCATCGAGGTAGTGGACCCGACCGACGAGATACGGCTCGGCGTCGGAGACGACCCCGTCGACGGCAAAACGCCGCTCGCCCCGCGTGACGATGTACGAGCGCCCGTCGGCGAGAGGGGAGTGGGCGACGATCCGGGCCTCCGTGCCGATGCCGTGGGGCGCGGCGGCCGGTCCGACCTCGCTTCCGGAGCGGATAAGCACGACGCCGAATGGACGCTCCCGCTCGAGACAACGGCGGACAAGGAGCCGGTAGCGGGGCTCGAAGATGTGCAGCGGCAAGAGCGCGCCGGGAAAGAGAACGGTGCCGAGCGGGAAGAGCGGGAGCAATTCGCTCATGGCACTGAACGGTACTCTGGCGCGCGTGCTGAGAAATGCACCTGTCCCGCCGCTTTGCCTGCCGTGATCAGCGTCGTCCTGCACGGCGAGCTCCAGCAATTCGGTGCGAAGCGGCGCGAAGTCGAGGGGGCAGGGAAGAGCGCGCGGGAGATCGTGACATCGCTCGGCATCCCTGCCGCCGAGACCGCGGCCTACGTCGTGAATGGCGAGCAGGTCGACGACGCGGTGATCCTGCGCGACGGTGACACCTTGGAGCTCCTCCCGGCGATGAGCGGCGGCCAGGCTGAGGGCGCACTCGCCGGCATACGAGTCGTCGACCTAACCTGGGCGCTCGCGGGCCCGTATTGCACGCTGATGCTCGCTGACCACGGCGCCGACGTCGTGAAGATCGAGATCCCGGGCTTGGGAGACGAGTCGCGCGAGTGGGCGCCACCGCACATCAACGGCGTCTCCGCGTACTACCTCGCGGTCAACCGCAACAAACGCAGCATCACGTGCGACCTGAAGAACCCGGACGGCAAGCTGATTCTTGAAAGGTTGGTCGAGAAGGCGGACGTCGTGGTCGAGAACTTCAGTCCGGGCGTGCTCGCACGTCTCGGCTTCCCTGACGAACGACTCCGCGCGATGAACGGCCGCGCCGTGATCTGCCACATCTCGGGGTTCGGACAGGACGGACCCGGACGGGCGTGGGCGGCTTACGACCTCGTTGTGCAGGGGATGGGCGGGATCATGAGTCTCACCGGCGAGCCTAGACGCGAGCCGGTGATGGTGGGCGTCCCTCAGGCAGACATGGTGGGCGGCATGTTCGCCGCGTTCGCGATCGTGGCCGCGCTCGAAGCGAGACATCGGACGGGCGAAGGGCAGGTGATCGACGCCACGATGATCGGCGGACAGGTCGCGCTCCTCTCGCGCCAGGCGGCGCGCTATTTCGCGGATGGGACGGTTCCGCGGCCCGAGGGGAACATGCACGCGTCGATCGTTCCGTATCAGACCTTTCGCGCGGCGGACGGGTTCGTCAACGTCTGCTGCGCCAATAACGCGCTCTTCGAGCGGCTCTGCCGTGCGCTCGATCTCGAGGACCTGCTCGAGGACTCCCGCTTCGCCGACAACCCGAGCCGCGTGAAGCATCGCGACGCGCTCGTTCCGCAGCTTGAGGCGAGGATCGCCACGCTGCCGAAAGCCGAAGTAGTGCGGAAGCTGCGCGAGGCGAACGTTCCCGTTGGACCGATCAACGATCTTCGCGAGGTCTTCGCCGATCCCGTTGTACGCCATCTCGGGCTCATCGCCGAGGTCGACCATCCCGTCGCGGGGCGCGTCAGAGCGCCGGGCATCCCGGTGCGCCTGAGTGGGACCCCCGCGTCGGTACGGCGCTACGCGCCCCTCCTCGGCGAGCACACCGATGAGGTCCTGGCCGAGCTCGGGTATTCGCCGGACGAGGTCGCCAAGCTCCGCACGGACGGCGCGATCTGATCGCCGCCGGCGAGGTGCCTCCGCGGCGCCGCCCGTTGTGGCTCGTCGCGGCGCTCACCGTGCTCTCGGCCGGGATCTACCTTCCGCTCTGGTTTGGGTTCTCGTGGTCCGAGCTGCGCCGCGAGACGGCGAATGAGCGGATGGAGCCCGCCTGGCACGCGCTCTCGATATTCGTCCCGGGGTATGGCTCTTGGCAGGTCTATCGGCATTTCGCGGCGATCGCCGCGGTCCTGGATCGCGTCGGGAGCACGTTCAAGGTCGACCCGTTCTCCGCGACGATCGGGGCCCTGCTCTGGTACCTAACGTGGTTCCACTACTCGGCGGAGCCGATCTTCGCTCTGCTGAACGCGGCAGAGGTCCTCGCCGGGACGGCGGTGGTCGTCTATGGACAGCGCGCGCTCAACGAATACTGGCGGCAGCGGCCGGGACCGCCCGTCGAGGAACGCGTGCTCGAGACCGACTGGATCGCGATCGCGGCCGCGGCGACCCTCTTCGTGGCGATCCTGGTCTCGTACGCGACGACGCCCACCAATTAGCATCGCGTCGCGTGCCGCACATCCTCGTCGTCGGCTCGCTCGCCTACGACGACGTGCAGACACCCTACGACCGCCGGCGCGACGTGCTGGGCGGCGCTGCATCCTACTTCTCGCTCGCCGCGCGGCTGTACGCGCCGGTGCGGCTCATGGGCGTGGTCGGCGACGACTTCCGCGAGAGCGACCTCGAGCGCCTGCAAAAGAAGGGCGTCGACATCGGTGGTGTCGAGCGAGCCAAAGGCAGATCGTTCCGCTGGCTCGGGCGCTACGACCACGACCTCGTGACCGCGGAGACCATCAACACCGACCTCGGAGTGTTCGGCGACTGGGAGCCGCAGGTGCCCGCGAGCTTCACGGACAGCGAGTTCGTCTTTCTCGCCAACATCCTTCCGGAGATCCAGCTGCGGATGCTCGAGCAGGTGCGCGCGCCGGTCGTTGTGGCGCTCGACACGATGAACTACTGGATCGAGCGGAAGCGTGACGCGCTGACCACGGTCATGGCCCGCGTCGACATCGTCACCATCAACGAGGCTGAGGCTCGGCAATTCCGCGGGACCCACAACGTGATCCGCGCGGCCCGCGAGATCCTCGCTCTCGGTCCGCGTGCCGTCGTTATCAAGCGGGCCGAATATGGCGCATTGGCGCTGATGCGGGGGACGGGGGGCGGAGCCCCCCGACTGTTTTGGACGCCCGCCTACCCCCTGGAGGAGGTGCGCGACCCGACCGGCGCCGGCGACGCCTTTGCGGGTGGGCTCCTCGGCCACCTCGCGCGGGCCGGCACGCTCGACGACCGGACGCTCTGCCGCGCGGTCCTCCACGGCACCGTCTGCGCATCCTTCGCCGTCGAGCAGTTCAGTGTCGACGGCATCGAGCAGGCCGACGAGGCCGGGATCGAGGCACGCGTGCGGGAGCTCCAGGCGCTCGTGTCGGCGTGATGCGGGAACCGCTCGGCCGAACGGTTGTACGAGGGGTGAGAACCGACTCCGTGGAGGGCCGGCTGGCGGAGGACGCAGTACTCGTGGAACGGGCACAACACGGTGATACCGAGGCTTACGGCGAGCTGGTGAGGCGCTACCAAGCCCTCGCCACCAGGACCGCCTACGTCATCACCGGCACGTCGGGCGACGCTGAAGACGCCGCCCAGGACGGCTTCACCAAGGCCTACTTCGCGCTTGCCCGCTTCCGTTCCGGCGCGCCTTTTCGCCCCTGGCTGCTGCGGATCGTCGCCAACGAGGCCAAGAACCGCCGCAAGGCGGCCGGCCGCCGTCCGACGGTCGATCTCAGCGTCGCCGAGGATCGCCCCTCGGGTGACACGGCCCTGT
>DASYSC010000226.1:0-17528 GCA_036003765.1 Candidatus Limnocylindria bacterium | reverse complement strand
GCGAGGTCGGCGTCGACCGCGAGCTCGACATCGAAGCCTTCGTCGGTGAAGCACAGATCCACGGCCGGCGGTTCGATCCGCAACCAGAATGATCGTCGCGGTCGCCGGAAGTCGAAGCGGACCACCGTGCGAGCGCGTCGGAGCGCCTTGACCTGCACCCGTCGTCGGATGAACCACATCAGCAGCACGGGGTCCAACTGCGCCGAAGGTAGGTCGGCGCCGGCCCAGCGGTAGCCCCACGCTCCGAGCGCTTCAACGACCGGTCGCAGCTCTTCGCCGGCCGAGGTCAGGTGATAGCTGAAGCCGCGCCCCCGCTCCGCGGGTCGTCGCTCGATGATGCCGGCGCTCGCGAGTGAGCCGAGGCGCTGGGTCAGAAGGTTGCGCGAGATTCGCGGAAGCCCGAGCTGGATCTCGCTGAAACGATGGCTGCCGTTCAGCAGCTCGCGGAGGATGAGCGGGGTCCAGCGCTCGGCGAAGATGTCCGCGCCACGGGACACAGGGCAGAACTGGACGTGTTGCGGCACCGGCACAGTGAACGCCTTGCCTCGCTAGCCCGCAAGTTCATTTTTTGGGCTTTCAAAGCTCCCGCACCGCAGCGATCGTCCTAGAGGACCAAAGGCACCTGGGAGGTACGCAAATGCGGATTCGATTCGTGCTGGCGCTTGTCATCGTGGTAGCGGCTGTGGCCGCGTACGGCGGTACCGTGCTCGCGACACCCGTGCACGGCGTCACCAGCACGACTCTCGCTGTGGGGCAGTTCGACGAGATCAGTGCGAAGACGCTCTCGAGCAGTTGGCAGGCGCGGATCAACACCAAGGGTGAATCTGATGTATGGATCCTGGAGAACAGGATCGCGCCGGGCGGGAGCTTTGGCTGGCACTCGCACCCGGGGCCGAGCCTCGTGACCGTCAAGACGGGCGCCCTAACGCTCTACCGCGCGGATGATCCCACCTGCACGCCAACCGTCGTCCAGGCAGGGTCGGGGTTCGTCGATAACGGCGGCGATGTCCACCTCGTCCGCAACGAAGGGAGCATCGAGACGGTGGTGTACGTGATGTCTCTCGTTCCGCGGGGCGCCGCCCGGCGGATCGATGAGCCGCAACCTAGCAACTGCCCGTCAATTCAGTAGCACCCAGCGCGAGCCACCAGGGGGATGGACGCTCTCCGTCCCCCTGGGAGGTTCGTCGATCACCTGAGACGTAGACGGAATCGGCGACTTGCGGTTTGCGCCATTCCACTTTGCTCGCGGCGCGCATAACGCCGAGCCGCACAGTTCGGACGTGCCGGGAGCACCCAAGCCCGACTACGAGATTCGTTCGTTGAAGGATCTCGCTGCACTGCTTTCAGCAGCGTCGTAGTACCAGGCGACCTGACGTTACGGGATCCTTGAGCAAACAGCGAAGAATCGCGCCCGAGACGCGTCCGCGACATCAATGCACCGGGGATGGGGTAGCAAGGACCCTGAAGTGACGAGAACCGCACCCGTGCTACTGGTCGTTGTTCTCGCTGTCGCATGCGGGTCTTCGCCGGCGACAACGGCAAGTCGAACGGCGACACTCGCGGCGCGCGCCAGCGCCGAGCCTCTTTCACCTATAGCGTCACCAACGCAGCTCGCGGTCACTGCGACGGCGAGCCCGACTGCGAGAGCGATCGTCACTCCATCCGCGGCCCCGGAACTCGCGATCGGTGACCCCTGCCTCGTCGGTCGATGGACGTTGACCAACCTCGTGATCTCGGACTCGACCGTATTTCCCGGGGTCACCATGACGATGACCGGCCAGCTGGGAACGGTGATGACCCTCGGTGCCGACGGTACCGAGATCTTCGACCTCACGAACTCCACGAAGGTGACTGGAGCGGGAGGCGGCCACACTATGAGCTGGCTAGGCCGCGGGGTGCAACACTTCGCGTTTCAAGGGCGAGGCGGCCAGTGGACCGAATCCGGTCCCCCGCAGATCGCAACCGGCACGAACGTCGTGGTCGACGGTGTTAGCCAGCCGGACTTCACCAGCGAGGCGCCCCCGTTCTCCGGGTCCTACACGTGCTCGGGATCCAATCTCACGATGGCGGTCGTTTTGGCCCGTTACTCGCAGACCGCCACTTTCAAGAAGTAGGGCTCCACGTCGCCGGCGGACTGCAGCGACGCGCGCGAGGAACCTATCGACGTCGGAACCATGTCGACCAAAGCGCTGTATATGGTGTCAGCGTGGGAATGATGCACCGGGCGTCCTCGGCCGGCGCCGCAGCTCTCTTGGGACTTGTTCTGGTACTGACGTCTTGTTCGCCGGCTGCGAGCCCTGCTGAGATACCGACGGTCACACCCAGTGGCGAGGCTCCGACCCTGCTGCTCGTAGATGTCGACCGCACCACCACGAGCATGCGCGTACGACCCGTGGACCCCGTGAGCCTCCACGACACGGCGGCGACGCAGCGACTCTCGCTCGAGAACAACTACACAGGCGCGCGCTCTCCCGACGGGCGGACGCTCGCCGCAATCACGTGGCCGAAGAACAGGACCGCGAACCGGGGCGGCGTGCTCCATGTCATGGACCTGGTCGGTTGGACTGATCGGAAGACCACGGTCACGTTCGATGATCATGTTCGTCAGCTCCTCTTCGGTCCGGACGGCCGACAGGTCTACTGGGTGCGTCCAGGCCCGATGACGGGCGAGCCCGCCACGAATCCAGACCCTGGCGTTTACCGGTACGACCTCGCGTCCGACAAGGTCACCCGCATCGTCGCGCTACCCGCGATGTTCCTGCCGGAGTTCGCGGGGGTCGCGATCGTAGGCGACCGGATGGCGATCGCCGGTTGGACCGTCGGCGAGCCCACCTCTTCTCGCGTCGTCGAGGTCTACGTTGTCGATCTGGCGAAGGCCACGATCGCCGCCAGGTTCGAGCTCGCCGGGATTCGCGCCGGCCAGGTGAGGGACCCCAGGAGGGCGGACGAGGATCCTCGCTACGTTCGACCCGCGCTCGGGTGGGATCTGCCGCGGGCGCGGCTCTACGTGGTCGACGCCGAAGACGACCGCGCGGCGGTCATCGACCTTGCATCGGCGGCGATGCGAGGGCCCTTTGTCATCCGACCTCGTGCCGCACTACTCGACCGCCTCCTCGGGCTCATCTCCTCTCCGGCCGATGCAAAGACGCAGTTGAGCAGCGAGCGCAGCGCGGTCGTGAGCTCCGATGGCCGACGGCTGCATGTCAGCGGGTTCCGCTGGGACTTCGTCGGGAGCACGGGCCAACAGGACGCCGGACGTGTGCAGGTGACGCCGTTGCCACTCCAGGTGATCGATACGACGGACATGACTGAGATCGGCCGGATCGATCTTGCCTCTACCGAGCTCGCGATCTCACCGGATGGACGACGGCTGCTGGCCGTGACGAACCGCTTCGAGCCTTCGCCGAACGGCTGGACCGGCTACGAGCTTCAGCTGATCGACACAGAGCGGCTCAGGCGGATCGCGTCGATGGCGCTTGAGGATCGCGGGCGGATCCTCGGATTCGCATCGGAGGGCGATGCGGCATACGTCGTGGCGCATGTCGGCTTCGAGTCGACAGTCCTCCGCCGAGTGGCGCTCGCGGACCTCGGAACGCAACAGGTTCGAAGGATCGACGGCGGCGTTGGGGAGCTGCTCTTTCCTAACGCGGGCCGCTGACCTGGCACCCAAGGAGCGAACGATCGTCAGGAGCCGACGTGACGCAGGCAGCGGGCGCGGCTCCTCCGAGACCCGAGCGATCTAGCGGCCTCCGCGTGCCCGTTCGCACGACAACTGCAGACTCATCGACAATTGGCTGTGATGCCGTTGACGGTCGCTGCCGAAGTCGCGTGGCCATCGCTCGCGTACGACGACTGGAAGGACACGCTACATGGGATCCACATGTGGACTCAGGTCGTCGGGAAGATCCGCTTGGCGCTGACGCCCCTGGTGAACCACTGGTGGAACTCGACTCTCGCCGTCACGCCTCGGGGCCTGACGACGTCGCTGATCCCATCCGGTAGCGACGGGTTCCAGATCGACTTCGATTTTGTCGACCATGAGCTGGTCGTCATCACGAGCCGCGGTGGCCGCTCGGCGATGCCGCTGCGTCCCATGTCGGTCGCGCATTTCTATCGGGACGTGCTGGCGCTACTGGCTCGGCTCGGCGTTCCCGACCCGCGCATCACGCCGGTTCCCGTCGAGGTGGCGACGGCGATCCCCTTTCTGAACGATCGCGAGGTCCGTCCGTACGACCGCGAATCGGTGGTGCGGTTTCACACCGTGCTCCTCAGGACGCAGTTCGTCTTCGACCGGTTCCGCGCGGACTTCCTCGGCAAGGCGAGTCCGCCGCAATTCTTTTGGGGAGGGTTCGATCTCGCGAGTGCGCGCTTTTCCGGTCGGCGCGCGCCGCCGTACGCGGGTGGAAGCGCACCGAACGTCCACATCCACGTGATGCACGAGGCGTATTCCCACGAGCTGATCGCCGCCGGCTTCTGGCTCGGCAACGACGACGCGCCTCAGCCCGAGTTCTATTCCTACGCGATGCCGGCCCCGGCCGGATTGGCCGAGGCGACGATCGAACCGAAGCCAGCTCAGTGGGTCGCCGCGCGAGGGGAATTCATCCTGCCGTACGAGGCGGTCCGAACCGCGGTCGATCCTGCCGCCGCGCTCCTGACGTTCTTGCAGAGCACCTATGACGTTGCAGCGGATCTGGGCCGTTGGGACCGGCCGCTGCTCGAAGAGCGCGTGCGCTGCGACTGCGTTCGTTTGCCCTCACCTTCGCGCGCGGACGACTGACCGCGAGCACAGGAGAACCTGCATGGACCGATGGATCGTCTTCATTCACATCGCGAGCGTGCTCGGACTGCTTTTGGTCCATCCGGTCACGGTCGCGTTCCCATCGATCGGCCGCTGACACGCACGGCGATGCGGAGATGGAGCGTCTGCTCAAGCCCGACGCTCTAGCCAATACCGTCATCGGCGACGTTGGCGGTGAGCCGAGCGAAGCGTGCGCGGGCTTCCGCGGCTGAGCGATCCGCGAGCGCGGCGACCGCGATCTTCGTCAGGCGGTCGCCATTCACACTCCGAATCGCGCGGCGGACGGCCGGAATGCTCGAGGGCGCCATGCTCAACGAACGGACGCCGAGCCCGACGAGGGCCCATGCCGCCTCGGGGTCGGCCGCCATCTCGCCGCAGACCGAAAGGGGAATTCCTGCTCGCTCGGCTCCGTGCACAGCGATTTGAACGAGCCGGAGCAACGCCGGATGAAGCGCATCGCGATACCGGTCTAGCTTCGCGTTGCCGCGGTCTGCGGCCAGCGTGTACTGAAGCAGGTCGTTCGTGCCGAGGCTCGCGAACCCGATCTCATGGAAGTAGGTATCCGCGACGAGAATCGCCGATGGGATCTCGAGCATCACCCCGAGCTCGACCTCGCCGAAAGCGCGACGCTCCGCGATCAACTGCTCTCTGGCTCGCGCTGCGAGCTCGACGAGGATCGCGACGTCATCCGCGTCGGCGATCATCGGCGCCATCACCTTCACGTTGCCGCCGGCGGCTGCCCGGTAGCACGCGCGAAGCTGAGTAACGAAGAGCTCCGGCCGCTCGTGCGCAAGACGCAGAGCCCGCATGCCGAGGAACGGATTCGCCTCGTTCCCGATCGGCAGGTACGGGATCGGCTTGTCCCCACCGACGTCGAGTAGACGGATCGTGACCGGGCGAGGTGCGAACGCGGCGACGACCGCGGAGTACGCCTCGACCTGCTCGTCCTCCGATGGCGGCGTGGAGCGCTCCAGGAAGAGGAACTCTGTCCGGAAGAGTCCAACGCCTTGGGCGCCCATCGCGAGCGCGGCTTCACTCTCCTTATGGCTCCCGATGTTCGCGAGCAGCATCACTGCAATTCCGTCCTGCGTCGTGCAGGGGAGGGCCGCGTCGGCCCGATCGCGGTCACGGTCGTGCCGCATCTCGGACTCGCGTAGGGCGAACTGGGCAAGGTCCGAGGTATCCGGATCGATCACGACCTTCCCGCTCGATCCGTCGATCATCACTTCGACATCCGGCCCCGCGGCATCGACTGCCGCGAGGAGGTCCGCGACGCCGACCACGGCGGGGATGGCGTAGGCCCGGGCGAGGATCGCGGCGTGCGACGTCGGCGATGAGCCCTCGAGAGCGATACCGAGCAGCTTGTCCCGAGGCAACGTCGCAGTGATGGACGGCGGAAGGTCGCGCGCGACGACGATGACCGGCTCGCTGAGCGTGATCGACTCAGAGCCGGACAGTCGGCGCGCGATGTTCTCCGCGACGTCGATGACGTCCTCGGCTCGGCCGCGCAGAAGCTCATCCTTCAGCTGCTTCAGCTGCTCCGCGACGGCGCGCGCCGCGCCAAGGATCGCGTCGGCTGCCGCAGCCCCGTCGCGCCGGATCCGTCCGCTGGCGTCGTCGAGGAGCTCCGGATCCTCCGCGATCGCCGCGTGTGCCGAAAAGATCGCGGATTCCTCTTCGTGTCCGCCGCGCCGGATCTGCTCCGCCAGTGCCAGCGACGCGCGAGCTGCCGCGGCGGCGGCCACCAGCAACCGAGCGACCTCGGCTTCGCCATCGGAAGACTGCGTGCGCGTTCTCGCCGGGACCTCGAGCCTCTCTATCCGGAGCCAGCGCCCGCGGGCCACGCCGGGGGAAGCGGGTGCGCCGGCGATGTGTCGTCGGCGAGCGCCGGTCCGCACGACCAGGGCGGGGACCGACTCCGACCCACTCACCTGGCGACCGCCAGTACCTGCCGATGGAGTGGTCGTGTGCGCTCGACCTCGGAGCGAAGCCGGACCGCTGCCCTGTCGGCGTCGCTCACGAGGCGCATCCACGTGCCGGTCGAACGGATCGCCGCCACCGACCATGCGACGGCTGCGGCGACAGCGTCCGGGCCTCCGCCCGCCGCGAGGTACCCCGCGAGCAACGCATCGCCCGCGCCGACCGTGTTCACCACTTCGCTCACGGTCGCCTCGGCGTGGACCGCGCGATCGCGATCCACGTACAGGGCGCCGTCCGCGCCAAGGCTGACGAGCACCGCGCGGAGTCCGTGCCCGACAAGCGATGCCGCCGCGCCGAGCACGTCGCCCAGCGTCTCCAACCGATCCCCAGCGAGCTCCTCGAGCTCGGCGACGTTCGGCTTGATGAGGTCGAGACCCGGCAACAGGCAGGCGCGCAGCGCAGCGCCACTCGTGTCGACCGCGACACGCCGCTCGGCCGTAGCGAGCCTCGCGACCCGCGCGTAGAAATCAGTCGGGGCACCCGGTGGGAGCGAGCCGCATCCGACGAGCCAGCGAGCGGCGGTCGCCTCGACGGTCGCGAGGAGCGCCTCGACATCGGCCTCGCGAAGCTCCGGACCGGGCTCGTTGAGCTTGGTCACCGTACCGTTTGTCTCGAGGATGGTCAGATTCGTGCGCACCAGACCCGGGATCGGGACCGGCGCGACCGGCATCGCGTCACCGAGCAGCTTGAGATAGGTCGTCGCCGACTCGGCTGCGATCGGCAAGACGGCGAGCGTTTCGGCCCCGTGGAGATGGAGCGCGCGCGCGACATTGAGTCCCTTCCCAGCGGCTTCGGACGTAGGTGCGGACGTCCGGTTCAGCTCTCCGCGCTCGAGCCGCGAAACGCGAACCGTTTGATCGATGCTCGGGTTCGGGGTGAGCGTGACGATCATGCGTTGTCGGCGGGATGCCAATACCGAGCGAAGAGGATGGCCTCGGCTTCCGATGTCCACGCTCCGCCGTCCGCAAGGGCCTCCGCGAACTCCGGATCGCCACTCGCGAGATCCTCGAGTGACGTGAGCGCAAGACCGCGCAGCTGAGGGAAGATGACGATCTTTCCGGCGTAACGCCCCTCGACGAGAGCGCGCAGGCCGTCGGCGGCGGCATCGATGCCCCCGACCGCCGCGACGGCTCGACCCGGCGAGAGCTGGCCGGCGAGCGACTTTTGGATGACCCTCTCCTGGTCGCTAATGCGCGACCCGGACGTTCCCGTGTACTGCGCGCGTTGGAGGAAGACCGGGGATAGGTTGAGCGCGGCGCGCGTGCCGACCGGGACGCCGGCGAAGACGACGAGCATCCCGTCTGGCGCCATGATCGCCGCACCGTCGACGATCGGTTTCGGCCCGGGCGCCGTCACGACGACGTCGTCGGCGCCGCGCCCACCGGTGGCGCCTGCGACGAGCGCCTTGAGCTCGTCCCCGCTCGAGACCGCCATGAGCAGATCGCGGTGGTGCGCGGCCGCGATGGGTTGAAGGCGCTTTCTCGCCGCGGCCAACCGATCGGCGTCCACGTCGATCCCCACGAGTCGCGTCGGCCCATTCGGCAGCCGTAGCGCTCGCTCGAGGTGCATCTGCCCCATGGGACCGGCAGCGCCGATAAAGACCGCCGTGCCGCCGGGCAGGAGCTCGGCTCTGTTTCGTTCGGGCCCGTACGCCGCCGCGACATCGGGGCCGCGTGTGCCGACGAATGCCGTGTAGTGGTAGTGCATGCGTCCCACATCGACCTCGACCGGACCGTCGAGCGGTTCATCGCCGACGAGATTGAGGACACCTCGAAAGCCGAGGGCGTCGGCTGCGTGGCGCACCGCGTCAGCGGACCGCGGTCCGAGCATGACGACGTCGTCGAACGGCGCCGCGAGGGCGTCGGCGTCGGCGCTCCGCACAGCCGTGTCCGGCGACGCGTTGTGTCGGATCTGCTTCTCGACGTCCGCCGAGACCTCGCTCAGGACGATCTCTCGCGCGACAGCCAGCACATGCCCGAAGTGATAGCGGCGCTCGTCACCCGGCCGCCCGACGACGAGCGCGCGTCCGCCCCTCTGGGGTTCGAGGCGGCGGCGCTGCGTGTACGCACCCTCGACGCATGCCCAGGGTTCGGTGAGCGCCGTCTCCGCGTACCCGAGGCGATCGTCGACCTCGGTGACGTATGCGCCATCGTCGGCTGCGAGGACCTCGGCACCGATAAGGTGATAGCCGATCAGCCCACCCGGAATCGTGTATCCGTAGGCCGTACTGCGTCCGTTCGCATAGATGTCCGGCTGGATCGCTAGGCGCTGCCCGGGGTGAAATCGACCCGCGAGGTCATCGCCCGCACGAACGACCGTCACCGCCGTCTCGTGCCCGAGGCGGGTCGGTTCCCGCGAGAGGTCGCGACCGTACAGCTTCGGATGATCGCCGCCGAGGCGGATGAGCTTGACATCCGAAAAGCAGAGGCCGACGGCGTCGACGCGCACGAGGAGCTGATCTGGGGCGGGCTCCGGAACGTCCACCCACTCCGGCCGTCCGTCGCGGCCGACGCGCTCGAGCCCAGAGCCGTAGACGTTCCACGCGAGGGTTCGCTTCGGGATCGTGCGCGGCACCGCGTGGTAGGCCGCGTAGGTAGAGCGGGTGGAGATCACTTGGGCCTCGGGAGGTCCGCTGCCTTGAGCACGCGTCCCGTCTGATCCAGGATGCCGACCTTGGTGCCCATCGTGAGCGGGTTGACCGCGAACAGGTCCGCCGCGTTGATCACGACCCAGCGGTATCCGGCGACACTCGAAAGCCGGCGGATCGCCGCGCTCACCTCCGCCTGGCTCGCGGCGACGTTGATATGCCCCTTGCTTCCGACGAGATCGGAGATCCCTTCGGGGTCGGGAACCGCGCTCAAGGCGGACATCGCCGAGGCGAGCAGGCCATCGCGATCGAGCCGGGCCACCTCAGGACGCCGTCGGGCTTGTGACGATCTCGGCGACCGCGTTCACTGCTGCTCGCGCATCGGCGCCTCGTCCGATGATGCGGATCCGATCGCCGGTCGCGGCCCCGAGAGAGAGCAGCGCGGTGATGCTCCGGGCATTCGCGCGGCGGCCTCGCGTCTCGATCGCGATCTCCGCGGCGTAAGAGCGCGCACGCTCGACGACGATAGCCGCCGGCCGAGCGTGCAATCCGGCGGGGTTCGTGATCGTCAGCGCGAGGACGACCTCGTCAGCGTCTGCTGTCTCGCCATCCGGCCGCGCCTCTCCGTCCGGCGCCGCGACCAGCGCTCGGTAGATCTCCATAGCGTCGGAGGTCTGCGCCAGCCGGGAGGACAGCTTCTCATCGTCGATGATGCCCGCGAGCCGGGACAGCACCCCGATGTGCTCTTCGGAGGTCGCCGCCAGACCGACGACCAGAAACGCCCGGTCGTCGCCCCACGGCACGCCCTGCGGGAACTGCGCGACGGCGAGGCCGGTTTGAAGGACCGCCGTGCGCGCCTCGTTGGTGCCATGCGGTAGCGCGATCCCGTTGCCGAGGTAGGTCGAGACGATCTTCTCGCGCTCGCGCATCTCATCGATATAACCCGACGTGACACGACCATCGCGCACCAGGATCGAGCCGACGAGCTCGATCGCCGCGTCGCGGTCGGCGGCCGTGGCGCCGATGAGCACCGCGGCCGGCGAGAGGACCTCCGTCACCGCGAGGGAGCCGGATCCGCGACGAGGTCCTCGCCTGATTTGAGTGACCGCACCAGGCGCTCCGACGCGCTGTTGTTCATGAAATTCTGGAACGTCAAAACGACGGCGGCGGGAGCGACCTTGCGTGCCCGATCGGCCAATCCCTGGTGGGCGATCACGACGTCGGTATCCGCCGGGATCTCGTTCACCGGCGTGTGCACCACGCGGATGTCGAGTCCGAGCTCCTTGATCTTCTTCTTGAGCTGATTCGCGCCGATGAGGCTCGAGCCCATCCCAGCCTCGCACGCGAACGCGACGACGCGAACATCTGCTGCCCGTTTGGTGGTCATCGCGCGTCCCTCCCCTTGTTTTCGTCATCGGCCGGCGAACGTTCTCACCGGCCGATGACGACAGTGTCGCGCGTTAGGCCGGCGTGCCAGCGGGCTGGGGCAGTCGCCCAGGCGCCGCCGCCGTTTCGTCCTCTTTCTCCTGCTCCTTGACCGGGTACAGGCGAAGGATGACCGTCCCGACGACGAACGAGGCGACCGCGCCGACCGCGACGCCGAGGAAGACGCCGAGGTGTTGACCGGGAGGCGTCACCGCGAGGTACGCGAAGATGCTGCCCGGTGATGGGGTCGCGACGAGGCCAGCCTTCGTGGCGACGAAGACGATGTCCGCGGAGATCCCGCCGGCCCACATGGCCAGGATCATCGCGGGGTGGGAGAGCACGAACGGGAAGTAGATCTCGTGAATCCCGCCGAGGAAGTGGATGATCATCGCGCCGGGTGCCGAGGCCTTCGCGAGGCCTTTCCCGGCGAACCAGAAGGCTGTGAGCAGTCCGAGGCCTGGGCCAGGGTTCGTCTCGAGGAGGAACTGGATGGCTCGGCCATCGCGCGCCGCATCCGCGGCGCCGAGCGGCGCGAGGACGCCGTGGTTGATCGCGTTGTTGAGGAAGAGGACTTTGCCGACTTCGATCGGGATGTCCGCGAGCGGAAGCACGCCTGCGGCGACGATCCCATGGACGAAGTCCCCAAGCGCGTTCGAGACCGCCGTGAGGACGGGGCCGATCGCGATGAGCCCCAGGACCGCGAGGATCGCGCCGATGATGCCCGCGGAGAAGTTGTTCACGAGCATCTCGAACCCGGAGGGGGTCCGCTCCACGGCGACATCGTCAAACTTCTTGATGAGGAAGCCGCCGAGCGGCCCCGCGATCATCGCCCCGAGGAACATCGGGACGGTCGAGCCGACGATGATCCCGGCGGTGACGATGGCGCCGACGACGCCGCCGCGATGCCCGTAGACGAGCTTGCCGCCCGTGTAGCCAATGAGGAGCGGCAGAAGGTAGGTGATGAGCGGGCCGACGAGCTTCGCCAGCGTCTCGTTCGGGGTCCAGCCCGTTGGGATGACGAACGCTGTGATCAGGCCCCACGCGAGAAAGGCGCCGATGTTCGGGATGACCATTGCGGCGAGATTGCCGCCAAAACGTTGAACTCGTTCTTGCATAGCCTCCCCCTACCCGGTGGTTGATTTGCGCGGGATGATTCGAGCGGACCAGGTTTGTCACAAGTCCCAATCTGGCGAGACGGACTTCTGACAAATCTGAGCGCGGCGGCTCAGTGCGTCGGCTCTCCGAGGACGTGGCTGAGCCGGCGGACATCGCGCTCCCGGAGGAGCGGGCTGACGACGACCGAGCGGAGCGGGTCCACGTCGTTGCCGACCGGGACGGTGCTGATGACGAAGTCCGTCCCCACGTCGTCACGGCCGCGCTCGAACGCCGCCTTCGACACCACCCGCGTGACCTCGATCTGGGGGAAAACGGCCAGAAGACGCGATACCAGGATCCAGGCCGTGGCCATTCCGGCCGGGCAGACGACGGTGACTCGGACCTTGGGGCGGAGCCGGTTCCGCTCGAGCGAGCCGGCGAGATACATCGTCAGGAATCCGACTTCCTCGGACGGAATCACGACGTCGGCTTCTCCGCTCAGCTCCGCGACGATCTTCGTCGCGACCTCGTACACGTCCGGATAGCGCTGCCGCACCTCCTCGTCGAGCGGATTGCGGACCGGCAGACCGTAACGCAGCCGGACGCGGAGTCGGCGGATGTGTTCGGCGAGGCTCCGGCGGAGCTGGACGTCTTCGGCGAGCGCCGGATGGATCTGCCGCGCCGCTGAGAGGACGATGCGCTCGATCTGCTCAGCCTCGCCGTCCGGGGACGCGGTGATGCCGGCGAGCTCGGCGAAGCCGAGGAGGAACTCGGTGATCGCGGCGACGTCCGTTTCGTCGAGGGCGAGGCCAAGCCGCTCCTCGAAGGCACGCGCGATCGCGGCTGCCGCGTCCGCCACAGGGTGATCGATCAGCGATCGCAGCTGTCCACTTTGAAGACGCGCTCGCCGGTCCGCCCGGACGCGTCGGGCCACGATGGCGAGATACACGCTCGCCGCCGTCGTCATCGGCGCGTTCGCTTCGAGATCCGGGAGCTGCTGGGTAAGGATCGCCCGGTAGGTCGGAACATCCAACGAACGCGCAAAGTGAACGACCAGATCCGACGGGTCGCGCTCCATGGTCGCCCTTTCGAAACCTTCTGTCGCGCCGACGAGCGTGTCGGCAGGCGCGGCTTCGAGGACGAGCGCAAGGAGCGCCTTGCGTATGTCGATCTCCGTGCCGCGCACCGCGAGACCGATGCCCGGCGTGCGCTGCAAGTGAAGGTGATGCTCCTCGAGCCAGCCCTCGGCGCTGCGCACGTCTCGTCTGACGGTGGCCCGAGACGCATCGACCTCTGCTTCGAGATCGTGCGAGTGGACCGCGTCGGGGGCGCGATCGAGCAGAGCGACGAGGACCCGGATACGACGGCCGCCCGGGTCGAGGACGCGCGGCCCGAGGGCACGGCCGAGCCCAGTGAGTGCCTCCTGACGCTGCTCGGCGGCGCCATCGATCCAAACGCCGACGCCGCGTCGCCGCACGATGCGAAGCCCCACCGACCGGACATACGGATCGACTGCGCGCAGGTCGTAGTTGACCATGCGCGGCGTGAGACGCAGCTCCGCGGCGATGGAGGCGACCGTGGCGGGTGCTGACTGGCTGAGCAACTGCCACGCGATTCGGGCCTGCCGGCTGTCAAGCGGCACGCTGTTCGCCACGGCTGCCGATTCTCTCACCGCGGGTAACTGGTTAGCGGATTACCGGCTCTCCGGAAATTAGGTGGCTGACTCCCGATCAGCGCCCAACCCGACTCGCTAGTTCTCGACTGAGTCGGAGGTCGACAACATTCTCGTCGGGGCTCGAGCGGTGGTTTCGAAACGACAGATCAGCACCGGAGCACATACCTATAGCCAAGGCCCGGGGAACATGCGTCAACCCGGGCGGCTCGACTACTTACTCGTCTTTTCCCTCTTCGCGTCTTCCCTGATTTTCTTCTTCCCGAGCTCAGGGTTCCTGATGTACAGGATGATCGCGTTAGCGTGACCGTGACCGAGACCCATATCCGATTTGAGCCACGAGAGCAGCTCGCTGTGTTTTGTGAGGCCTTTCTTGCTTGCCATCGCCAGGTATTGTTCGGGACTTTTGCCTGTCTTGGCTTTGATGTTGTCGATGTACGCCTTGTATGTCATGCGACTGACTCCTCTTGGTGCCGCCGAGTCTCGTCCAAACGGGTAGAGGACGGATCAAGTCCGCGGAGGGGTCTGCAAAACCTCTCACCGATCAGGGCACGAGCGGTCAGGCCTCCCGCTCCGTGCTGAACAATATGGGCAACTGACTCTTCGTGGAATTCGACTCGTGACGTAATTGAGAACCTCGAAATCGTTAGGAACTCGCAGGTCGGTCGTCTTGAGCCTGGCGCTGACTGTAGATCAGCCTTTGCCTGTCGGGGTTTCGCTGCTCATCTCACTGAGCTGCCGCAGCCTGCTTCTTGACCTCCGGTGGTAACAAACGCTTGACCTCGGCGGCGACCGTTTCTAGCGGCCCACTGTGCCCCTCGGCGCGGCACAGGATGAGCGCGCCTTCCATGCCGGCCACCGTCGTCAGGGCGACGCGTGATGCTCGACGAGCGGGAACACCGACCGCCACGAGCTGCTCGGCCAGCAGATCGACCCAGGACCGGAACGTCGCGCGGACGACGTCGATCAGGGCCCGGTCGACCGCGACTGTGTCGATCGCGACGCCCGCCACGACGCAACCAGCGGCCCCGTCCGAGGCCAGCACGACCTGTCGCCACATGTCGATGAAGCAGTCGAGCACGCCCGCCGGCGTCGTGGCCCGGCACGTGCGTTGGTGCGCGAGCACGCGTTCTGAGGTCCAGCGGATCGCGTCCTCAGCGAGCTGCTCCTTGCCGTTCGGGAAGTGGTGGTAGATCGATCCGCGGGGGGCGCCGCTGTCCGCCAGCACCTCTGAAAACGACGTCGCGTTTACGCCGCGGGTGCGGATCAGCGACGCAGCGCTGCGCACCATGCTGGCTCGACTATCGGTTCGCTCTTTTCCTTTGACTATGACGATCAACATAGAGTAGGGTCCGCTGGTATGACAATCGTCATAACTCGCGAAGGAGAACCCCGATGCCGATGATCGACGTGTATGCCACGGAAGGGACGTTCCGCGACCGTAAGACGCTAGCCAAGGATCTCGCGGCCGCCGTGATGCGGTGGGAGAAGGTCCCCGAGATCTCGCTCTTCAAGGACAACACCGCAGCGTTCATCCACGACCTGCCGGCCGACTCGATGTCCAACGTTGCCGGTGACAGCAACTACGTCCGAGTGCAGGTCCTCACTCCGGTCGGCGTTCTCGATCGCGACAAGCAGCTCGGCGTCGTCAGGGAGCTGACCGACATCGTTGCGGCCGCCGCCGGTGACCCAACGCTGATCGAGCGCACATGGGTTCTGATCACCGAGTCGCCCGAGGGCGGTTGGGGCATCCGAGGGCACGCCAACACCGGCGCCGACATCGCCGCGGCTGCGCGTGCCGAACTGACAGCAATCGCCGCAAAGAAGTCCGCCGCGAGATAGCCGCGGCGGCGTTGTGGTTGAGTCGTGACCTGGGCGGCTGACTACCGATCAGGCTGCCTGACCGGCTCGCACGCTCTTATGGGAGGCAGGGTCGACAACGCTCCGATCGCGGTACGGAGCAGCGGTTTCGTAAACTTCATGGATAGGCAGGTCGATCCAGGCGGTGAGCGAGCAACGTAAGGCAGGGTTCCCCTCCTCATTGGACGACTTGGCGACGCCATTCCTGTACGTCGATCTCGACCGGATGAACTCCAACATCGCCGCGATGGCCGCAGCCGCACGCGAGTTGCGCGTTCGTCTGCGACCGCACGCCAAGACGCACAAGGTGCCCGAGATCGCCCGCCTTCAGATCGCAGCCGGCGCCGCCGGAGTCACCGTGGCGAAAGTTTCGGAAGCAGAGGTCTTCACGGACGAGGGCATCGACGATTTGTTCGTCGCCTACCAGGTCGTGGCGCGGGCGCAGCTGGAGCGGCTTGTCCGACTTGCCCACAGAGTGCAGCTCCGGTGCGCGGTGGACAGCCGCGAGGGAGCGGAAGTGTTGTCGCGGGCCGCGACCGACGCGGGCGTCGAGCTATCGGTCATGCTCGAGATCGACCTGGGGATCGAGCGGACCGGCGTTCGTGCCGGTGTGGCCGCGTGCGAGCTCGCGCAGCGCATCACGGAGCTTCCCAGCCTCAAGCTCATCGGTGTCTACGGCTTCCGCGGAATGCGCGCGTTCGCCGAAGGTGCCGAGACGCGTGAGACCTGGGGGCGCGCGGAGGGCGAGGCGCTGGCCTCCGCTGCCGACGACCTGCGCGCCATCGGTCTGCCAATCGTCGAGGTCAGCGCCGGATCCACGCCCACGGCGCTGCCCGCAGCAACCGTCCGGGGCGTCACCGAGATCCGGCCCGGTCAATACCTATTCGGCTGCGCCAACGTCGTTGCGCAGGGGACGATGCGCGCCGACGAGGTCGCGCTCTTCGCCCGAGCCACCGTGATCAGCCGGCCCGCCGACGACCGTGCCGTCGTTGACGCCGGGAGCAAGACGCTCTCGAGCGATGGGCCGTGGGAGCCTGGACGCGGCTTCGGCTATGTCGCGTCGGATCCAGCGACGCGCGTGGTGCGCCTGTGGGAGGAGCATGGCGTGCTGGGACTCGGAGAAAATGCCAGAGGACTTCGTGTGGGTAACCGCGTCTCGATCGTCCCCAACCACGTCTGCAGTGCCATCAATCTTCACGATCGCCTGGTGGGCGTCCATGACGACCGGATCGAGACCGTGTGGAAGATCGCGGCGCGCGGCCGGATCGAGTAACCCTGTGCGGCTGGCCTTCCAGGAATAGAGGACTCGTCTCACGCGTTCAGCAGGCGTGGCGGACTGGAACAAGGGCATGATCGATACGTTTCACGCGACCGGCGGCAAAGGCGTCGGACACTTCGGCGACAAACTGTTGCTGCTGACCACGCGCGGGGCGAAGAGCGGACACGTCCAGACCTCGCCGCTCGTGTACCACCGTGATGGCGACCGCTACGTGATCGCCGCCTCGAAGGGCGGCGCGCCGACGCATCCCGGCTGGTACCACAACTTGGTGAAGCACCGCGAGGCTGAGGTCGAGGTCGGGACCGAGAAGTTCAAGGTGCGTGCGACGCCCATCCCGAAGGGACCGGAACGCGATCGGCTCTACGAGGCTCACGGTGATAACTTCGCTGTCTTCCGCGACTACCCGAAGAAGACGAAGCGTGTCATCCCTGTCGTCGTGCTGGAGCGCGTCTCCTAACGCTCCACCGGCTCAGGCGGGGCAGCTTTGAAGAAGGTCGCCGGATTGGCCCCGTTAGTGCCCCTGGCATCCACCGTCAGCGATGACATTCGGATGATGTTCGCCACCATCCGGCTGGTGTCGGATCGCGAGTTCGCCGGCGTGGGATCGGACCCATATGTCGAGCTTCGCGAAGGCATGGGCGCATTCGGCACCGTTTGCCGCGGCAACGGTGTTGACGTCAGTCGCGAATGCCGCGCCCGCGAAGATCAGTGACACGGTCGCGACACCGACCGCAAGGCGGCGCCACACGTGCGAACGCCGGCGTCGCGGTGGTGCGTCGAAGCGGCTCATTCGTTCGTCGAAGACTTGCTTGAGCTGGAGATCGATATCGTC
>DASYSC010000225.1:0-6773 GCA_036003765.1 Candidatus Limnocylindria bacterium | reverse complement strand
GATGGGCCGAGGTGCACGCCGAACGGGACACCGCCGTACGTCCTCGCGCTCGACCTCGCCTCACGGCGTGCTGCCTCCATCCCGTTGCCGATCGAGCAGCGATCCTCGGACTTCGAGAAGTACCTCCTCTGGTCGGTCGCGGTCGCGCCGGACGGTGGCACCGTATTCGCGATCAATCCCGCGCTCGGCGTGGTGAACGAGGTCGACGCGCGGCAGCTGACACTCCGTCGCACCGCGCAGATCACGGTGAGCCGCGCCGATGAGGGTCTGCTCGCGAGGATGGGTGGATTCTTCTTCCCGATCGCGGACGCGAAGCGCTACATCACGGGCGGCGCGCTGCTCTCACCTGACGGCATGCGTATCTATGCGGCCGCGTACAAGGGCATCTCCGTCGTGGGCGCAGCGGACCTGTCATCCCGCGCCGTGTGGCAGAGCGACGGCGAGTTCGACGCGCTCGCCCTCACACCCGATGGCGAGCGGCTCTACGCGGTGAGCAACGCGAACGCCAAGATCGTGATCATCGGGACGCGCGACGGCACAAAGCTCGGCGAGCTCAAGATCCCCGCGTTCGGGCAGACGATCGTCCGCATCGACAGCGCGCGATAGCGGCGTTGCTCGCTAGCATGCCGTGGTGCCCCCCACGGCCCTGATCCCCATCCCAGCGAAACTGACCTCACGATCCGGGGTATTCGTTCTCACGACGACCACGTCGCTATCGACGCCGGATGAGCTGCGGCCGCAGGCCGAGCTGCTCCGCGCTCACCTCCGCGCGGCGACCGGACTTCCGCTCACGATCGCAGGGTCCGCGAGTGGCCCACGGATCTCGCTCGCGATCGACGCGTCGCTTGCGAATCTCGGCGAGGAGGGGTATCGGCTCGCGGTCACGCCTGAAGAAGTCAGCATTCACGCGCCCCGCGCGGCGGGCATCCTGCATGGCAGCCAGACCCTACGGCAGCTGCTCCCGACCGCGATCTTCCGGCGAGCCCCGGTGAGCGGCGTCACCTGGACCATCCCGGGCGTTGAGATCGAGGATCGCCCGCGCTTCGGCTGGCGCGGAAGTCACCTCGATGTCGGCCGCCACTTCATGCCGAAGGAGTTCGTGCTCAAGCATCTCGACCTGCTCGCGCTGCACAAGTTCAACGTCTTCCACTGGCACCTCACCGAGGACCAGGGTTGGCGCATCGAGATCAAGAAGTACCCGCGGCTCACCGGGGTGGGCGCCTGGCGCAAGGACTCGATGACCGCGCCGCGGACGAAGGACCCGGCACTGCGCAAGTTCGCGGGCAAGCCGCACGGCGGCTTCTACACGCAGGACGACGTACGCGAGGTGGTCCGCTACGCCGCGGAGCGGGGGATTACGGTCCTTCCCGAGATCGAGATGCCGGGACACGCGATGGCCGCGATCGCGGCGTATCCCGAGCTCGGCAACACCGGAAAGCCGATCGAGGTGCTGACGTACTGGGGCATCACCGATCACGTCCTGGGCGTCGGCGACAACGTGCTGCACTTCTTCGAGGATGTCCTCGACGAGGTCCTCGCACTGTTTCCGTCGAAGTTCATCCACGTCGGCGGCGACGAGTGCCCAAAGACGGAGTGGCGACAGACTCCCGCCGCGCAGGCACGGATGAAGTCCGAAGGACTCAAGGACGAGGACGAGCTGCAGAGCTGGTTCATCCGGCACTTCGATTCGTGGCTGGCCAAGCGCGGGCGCCGTCTCGTCGGATGGGACGAGATCCTCGAGGGTGGTCTCGCGCCCGGCGCCACGGTCATGAGCTGGCGCGGCGAAGCGGGGGGCATAGCGGCGGCGAAGGCCGGGCACGACGTGGTGATGGCGCCACAGAAGCCGACCTACCTCGACCACTCGCAAACGGAGCTCCCCACCGAGCCGCCCGGGATCGGCGGACACAACTCGCTCGAGGATGTCTACTCGTACGAACCCGTGCCGAAAGAGCTCTCCGCCGAGGAAGCGAAGCACGTGCTTGGCGCGCAGGGCCAGATCTGGACGGAGTACATGCCCGATCCCAAGCGCGTCGAGTACATGGCGTGGCCCCGGCTCGTCGCGCTCGCGGAAGTGCTCTGGTCGCCCCGCGAGGCTCGCGACCTCGCGAGCTTCGAGTCACGTCTAAAGACGCATCTCGAGCGGCTCGCGATCCTCGATGTGAGCTACCGCGGGCGGTTCCGCCCGCCCGATTAGTCGCCAGCAGCTGGCGATAGACTCCGTTGGCAACGGGGGGAGGTCGACCATGCTTGGTCTCGCACGCACGTACTTCCGCCTTTCCGCGCTCGTCCTGGTGGGCACGCTCGTCCTCTCGGCCTGTACGGGCGCGAGCCAGCCCGCGGCGTCGCCGGCTCCGTCGGCGCAGGGCGCACCGGTCGCCGGAGGGACGGTCACGATCCCGATCACGGCCGACCCCACGCTCAACCCGTGGAGCCCGAACGCATTCGTCGAGTCGCTCTTCATCAACCGGGCGATCTTCGAGGGCATCACCAAGCCCGGGAAGGACCTCGCGCCGGCACCCGACCTCGCGGAGAGCTGGACGACGGCAGCCGACGGACTCAGCTGGACGTTCAAGCTGCGCAGCGGCGTGAAGTGGAGCGACGGGAAGCCGTTCTCGGCCGACGACGTCGCCTTCACGTTCAACGATGTCGTCCTGAAGCCGGAGCTCGGCGCGCAGAACCGCGCGAGCTATGCCGCGGTGAAGAGCGTCACGGTCGTCGATCCGAACACCGTGCGCTTCGATCTCTCGCGCAAGTTCGCGGCACTCCCATCGTTCCTCGCCTACAACGCGGGCATCATCCCCAAGCACGTGCTCTCGGCGGACCCGCTGAAGACGACCTCGTTCAACAAGGGCGTGCCGGTCAGCACCGGTCCGTTCAAGGTCGAGAAGTACACCTCGGGGCAGAGCGTGTCGCTCGTCCGCAACGAGAACTACTTCGGTCCGAAGCCATACCTCGACAAGGTCGTGTTCACCGTCGTGCCCGACGCGAACACGCAGATCGCCCAGGCGCTGTCGGGCGACATCACGATCATGATCCTGGACAACAAAGCGGCGGTTGACCGCGTGAAGAGCGCGAGCGGTCTCGTGGTCGTCTCGCGCCCGCTCGTGCAGTACTACTGGCTCGCGCTCAACCAGACGGATGCGCGGTTCACCGACGTGAAGGTGCGCCAGGCGTTCGTCCACGCGATCGACCGTCAGGCGATCATCAAGTCGGTCGAGCTCGGCTACGGCTCGATCGCGAACTCCCCGATCACGCCCGCGCTCGCCGCCTATTACGACCCATCGCTCGCGTCGAAATACCCGTACGACCCGCAGAAGGCGAAGGATCTTCTCGCGCAGGCTGGGTGGAAGGCCGGCACCGACGGCGTGTTCCAGAAGGACGGCAAGCCGTTCCAGTTCACAATGGACGTCGGCCAGCGTGGCGTGCTCGAGCCGGTGAACGCGCTGATCCAGCAGGACCTCAAGAAGATCGGCGTGATCGTCGACCTGAACACGATGGAGTGGAACGCGTACATCCAGAAGGACGTCGTCCGTCGCGAGTACTCGGCGACGGTCAACTGGTGGACCTATCCGAGCGACCCGGACGTCTTCCCGTACTACCACTCCAGCGCCGCGGGCAAGGGTTTCAATATCCCGGGCTACCAGGACCCGAAGCTCGACGACCTGCTCGTTCAGGGCCAGAGCGCGAGCGATCTCGAAACGCGGAAGGCCGTGTACAAGCAACTGCAGGCCTACACCTCCGAGACACTGCCGTATCTCTTCCTCTGGTACCCGCAGGAGATCGACGTGCTGAGCTCGTCGCTCAAGGGCGTGCCTGAGCTCGGACTGCGCGACTCGATGCACTACCTCGGCGAATGGTGGTTGGCCAAGAAGTAACTCGTTTCCTTTTACAGCGACTCGCGTTGGGGGCGCTCGTGGTGGTGTTCGCGAGCGCCCTCACCTTTTTCTTCGTAAACCTCGCGCCGGGCGGACCCGCGTCGGTGATGCGGTTCGACGTGACCGCGGAGCAGCGCGAAGCCCTCATCAAGGCGATGGGCCTCGACCGCCCGGTGCCGCAGCGCTACGTCGAGTGGCTGGGCGCGGCACTGCACGGCGATCTCGGGAGCTCGCTCCTCACGAACGAGCCGGTCGCGACGCGGATCGGCGACCGACTGCCGAACACGCTCACACTCGCGGGATCGGCGCTGCTGATCTCCATCGTCGCGGGGATCCCGATGGGCGTCGTTCAGGCGCTGCGGCGCGGTCGCGCGATCGATCACGTACTGAGCCTGGTCAGCGCCGTGGGTCTCGCGGTGCCTGTCTTCTGGCTCGGCATTGTCCTCATCCTCGTCTTCGCGGTCTCGCTCAACGTTCTGCCCTCGGCGGGGGTGACCTCAGCGGCATCAGACACGCTCGCCGATCGCCTCGCGCACCTCGTCCTGCCCGCGGTCGCTCTCGCCACCACGATCCTGCCCACCGTGGTCCGGTTCACGCGCTCGTCCACGATCGAGGCGCTTCACGAGGATTACATCCGCACCGCGACGTCGAAGGGCCTCGCGCCGTGGACGGTCGTCGCGCGTCACGCGCTCCGGAACGCGCTCATCCCCGTGGTGAGCGCGATCGGTGCGCTGGTGCCGCGTCTTCTCGGGGGCACGGTGGTGACCGAGGCCGTCTTCGGTTGGCCGGGGATGGGACGGCTCGCGCTCGAGGCGGCGCAGGGGCGCGACTACCCGCTCGTCACCGGGCTCACCGTGGTGGTCGCGGCGATCGCGGTTTGCGCGAGCCTCGTCGTCGATGTCGCTTATACGCGGATCGATCCGCGGGTTCGTCTTTCGTGAGCCGCTTCGGGATCGTCGCCCTCGTGGTCCTCCTCGCCATCGCCGCACTCGCGATCGCCGGCCCGTTCCTCTGGACGATCCCGCCTGAGGCGACCGATCCGGCGCACGGCCTCGCCGGCGCTTCGGCCGCGCATCCGCTCGGCACCGACGAGCTCGGCCGCGACGTGTTGAGCCGACTGCTGCACGGCAGCCGCGTCACGCTTCTCGTCGGGGTCGCGGCGATGCTCGCGGCGCTCTTCATCGGCGTCGTGGTCGGCGCGATCGCCGGCTGGAGCGGCGGCTGGCTCGACGCGCTGCTGATGCGCTTGACCGACGCGATGCTCGCGGTGCCCGCCTTCTTCTTCATCCTCGTCGTGATCACTGTCCTGGGCACCGGCGTGGCGACGCTCGTCCTCGTGATCGGCGCACTGTCGTGGATGCCGGTGGCCCGGGTCGTCTACGGCGAGACGCTGCGCTGGAAGGTCGCGGAATTCGTCGTCGCGGCCGAGTCGCTGGGCGTGCCGGCGCCGCGCCTGCTCGTGCGGCACATCCTGCCGCAAGCGATCCCGTCGCTCGTGGTCTCGGCGACGCTTGGGGTGGCCTTCGCGATCCTCACCGAGTCCGCGCTCAGCTACCTCGGTCTCGGCGTGCAGCCGCCGCTCCCGTCGTGGGGGAACATGCTGCAGCGCGCCCAGCAGTACGTGTTCACGGCGCCGGCGCTCGCGATCTACCCGGGTCTTGCGATCACGGTGGTCGTCCTCGCGTTCAACTTCCTCGGCGATGGACTGCGCGACGCGCTCGACCCGCGGCGGCGTCGGTAATATCGGTCGGCACGCAGGGGAGGATCGCCATGAAGACGACCGAAGTCGGCAAGCGCACGAAGTACAAGGGGTACCGCAGCTTCGAGTACCTCGAGCCGGGCACGGACTACCGCGAGTTCAAGCTCGCGAAGGAGCTCGACCGCGTCCCGTCAAAGAAGGTCGAGGTCAGCGACAACCAGGAAGAGCGCGTGCAGCGGCTGCTCGACACCAACCTTGCCGTCTCGCTGCACGACCACTGCTTCGTCGTGCCGGAGGATTTCGGCGAGCTCGCCGAGTACCGCCGCCAGGGCCGCGACTTCACCGGCTACGCCGGGATGGCGGTCTCGGGGCTCGATGCGGTCTTCGATTGCCTCATGGACGGCACGGCCACGATCACGTCGAAGGCTGGCTGGAAGTGGGACGACACCATCTTCGACTTGGGCATGCGCCTCTCGGATATCGCGCACCAGGACTTCATCGTGCGCGGCGAGACCATCGACGACATCCGCCGCGCGAAAGAGAACGGGCAGATCGCCTTCATCGCGTCGCTCGAGGCGGCGACGGCGATCGAGAACGAGGTCGACCGCCTCGACATCCTGTACGGCCTGGGGATCCGGTCATCGGGGATCGCGTACAGCGAGGCGAACACGCTCGGTAGCGGACTCCGCGAGAAGCGTGATGGCGGTCTCACCGAGCTCGGCCGGCAGGCGGTCCGGCGGATGAACAAGCTCGGGATCGCGATCGACATCTCGCACTCAGGCGATCAGACCTCGCTCGACACGATCGAGGCGAGCGAGAAGCCGATCTTCATCACGCACGCCGGCGCGCGCACACTCTGGAACACCAGGCGCATGAAGCCGGACGAGGTGCTGAAGGCGATGGCCGCGAAAGGCGGCGTCATCGGCATCGAAGCCGCGCCGCACACGACGCTGACGAAGAAGCACCCCAAGCACTCGATCGAGAGCTACATGGAGCACTTCGAGTACTGCGCCGATCTCGTGGGCATCGAGCACGTCGCCTTCGGCCCGGACACGCTCTTCGGCGACCACGTCGGTCTTCACCACTACTTCGCCAAGCAGCTCTCGATCGGCGCGGCGCACGGACAGGTGCAGTTCGAGGAAGTGGAGTTCGTCGACGGGATCGAGAACCCCGCCGAGGCGTTCCCGAACATCGTCCGC
>DASYSC010000224.1:0-6016 GCA_036003765.1 Candidatus Limnocylindria bacterium | reverse complement strand
GCCGGCGCGCCGTGGGAGATCTATTACCACCCGCGCACGGCGTTCCTCGCGGACTTCGTCGGCGCGGTGAATCTCGTGCCGGCCAGGGTTGCCGATGTCGGCGACGGCGCGGTGACGATCGCCTTCGGCTCTCACCGCGCGTCGGTTCGCCGGCCCGCCGACGTCGCCCTCGCCACGGGACAAGAGGTGAAGCTCTGCGTTCGGCCTGAGAGCTTCCTCATCGCGCCCGAGGGCTCAGGTTCCGCACGCGAGGGCATCGCGCTCGCGGGCACCATCGTCCGGCGCGCGTTCCTCGGCGACACGATGCGTTACTGGGTGAAGGTCGACGATCGCGAGTGGATCGTCGATCAGCCCGATCCCGGCGCGAGCGCTCCCCTCGACGGCTCGGTGGCGCTTTCGGTGCGGTCCGATCGCGTACACGTGATCGCGGGGTAGCGCCTCGGACGCGACGGCGAGTGGATTTCGAATCGCACCTTGATGCGGTGCGCGTCGCGGGTCTGACCTAACCGACAGGCCTCACGGAAACTGGTCAAAATGCTCCCGACCGACGCGAACCGCGAAGGCGCGAAGGAGAGGGATGAGCATGGCCAGGAACGACACGACCCGTATCAGCCGGCGCGAGGCCTTGAAGCTCCTCGGCATCGGAGCCGGTGGCCTGATCGTAGGCTGCGGCGGCGGCACAGCGCCATCGGTGGCCAGCAGCACGCCGGCCGCCAGCGCCTCCGCAGCAGGGCTCGCAGGCTTTCCCAGCTACTACCCGTCGAGCTACGCGCAGATCATCGAGGTCGCGAAGGCCGAGCCCAAGCTGCAGGTCTACTCGATCATGTCGAAGACGAACTGGGCGCCGGTCATGGACGAGTTCAAGAAGAAGTACACGTTCATCGACCTGGACGCGACAGATGACGATGCGTACGGTGTGTTCGACAAGTACTACACGGAGACCGCCGGCGGGGCGAAGTCGGCCGACGTGATCATGTCGAGCGCCATGGACGCGTGGCAGAACTTCGCGAAGAAGGGCGAGCTCGAGATCTACAAGTCCCCGGAGCACGACAAGGTGCCGGCGTGGTCGCGTCTCGGTGATGGCGTGTACACGGTCTCGAGCGACCCCATGGTGATCATCTGGAACAAGAAGCTCGTTGCGAGCCCGCCCAAGACGATCGCGGCGCTCGCCGAGATGGCGACCAAAGATCAGGCGAAATACAAGCCCGGCAAGATCACGACGTACATCGAGACGAACGCGACCGGCTTTTCCGCGAACTGGTTCACGGCCAAGAAGATCGGCCAGGACAAGTGGCTCCAGACCGTCAGCGCGATCGGCGCGACGCAGCCGAAGCTCGAGTCCTCCGGCGGGCGCATGGTCGACGGCACGATCGCCGGCGAGATCCTGATGGGCTACTTCGTATCGGCGATCACCGTCCTTCCGAAGTTCCCGGCGGCGACCGACGTGCTCGGGTACTCGCTCATCGGTGACGGGACGCCGGTCATCACGCGCGGGATGGGGATCACCAAGAAGGCAAAGGCGCCGAACCGCGCGAAGCTGCTCGTGGACTTCATCCTCTCGCAGGAAGGGCAGATCGCGTGGTCCAAGGGCGGCCTCACGCCGTATCGGCCGGATGTCGCGGACCGTTCGACGATCCATCTCGACAAGTTCGCAGCCGAGGTCGGCCCGCAGAACCTCGTGCCGTTCTCGTTCGATCCGGATCTCGCTGACTCTGCGAAGGCGGAAGACTTCCGCGCGAAGCTGAAAAAGGCGCTCGGACGTTAGATAGCCGCGCGCACGGCGCTTAACGCTCGCGCCACTGGGCGAGTCCGGTCATTCGACCGGCCCGCGCAGTGGCTGCTGGCGATCGTCCTCACCGCCCTCGTCCTCGTCCCGCTCGCGCCGATCATCTACCAGAGCGTGCTCAGCGACCGGCTGTACGAGCGCGACAAGACCTTCACGCTCGCGAACTACGCGCTGGTGCTTCAGAGCACGGAGCTGCGCGACACGCTCGCGACGACTGTCGCCTTCGCCGTCGCGACGACGATGCTCTCGGTCGCGCTCGGCGTGCTGTTCGCCGTGCTGCTCACGCGCACGGACCTGCCGGGGCGGCGGTTCCTCCACGACATCGTCATCCTTCCGTTCTACGTCTCGCCGCTCGTGCTCGCATTCGCCTGGGCGATCGTCTACGGACCGTCCGGCTTCGCGACCATCGGCGTCGGGACGATCCTGGGTCTCCCCACGTGGCAGCTCTACACCGTTGGCGGGATGGCGGTCGTGGCAGCCGTCTACTTCGTCCCGTACTCATACCTCTATGCCACCGGGTCGCTCGCGCTCACGGACCCGCAGCTCGAGGACGCCTCGCGGATCGCCGGCGCCGGACCGTTCCGGACGCTCTGGTCGATCACCCTCCCGCTTTTGCGCCCCGCGATCCTGTCGGGCACGCTTCTCACGCTCGTCTCCACCGTCGAGCTGCTCTCGATCCCGCTCGTCCTCGGCCAACCCGTCGGCGTCCAGGTGCTCGCGACGTTCCTCTACGGGACGGCGACGCGGTCGACGCCGAACGACTACGGCATCGTCGCGGCCACGTCCGTGGCCATGCTCGTGGGGATCACGCTTCTCGTGTGGCTGCAAACCCGCATCACCGGCCCGGAGCGCCGGTACGTGACGGTGGGCGGGAAGGCGATCCGCGGCCGGGTGGTCGCGCTTGGCGCGATGCGCTGGCCGGTGTCGGCGCTCCTGTGGCTCTACATCGCTGCGGGCGTCGCGCTGCCTCTGCTGGGCATCTTCGCGCAGGCGTCGACGTCGTTCCTCACGCCGCTCGTCAACCCGTTGGAGCTGCTCACGCTCGACAACTTCAAACAGATCTTCGAGCAGCCCGCGTACGTGGGCAGCATCCGCAATTCGCTGATCATCGCGACGGTCGGGGGACTGCTCGCGACCGTGTTCATCGCGTTCGCCGTGCTCGTTACGAATCGATCTGACTTTCCGCTGCGCGGCGCGCTCGCCTACGTCGCTCTGTATCCGCGCGCCATACCCGGGATCATCGTTGGCATCGGCTTTCTCTGGACGATGCTGCTCATCCCGGGGCTCGGCGGGATCCGCAACACCCTGATCGCGCTCACCGTCGCGTTCACGGTGCGGTTCCTACCGATCGGGTTCGGCGCGGTGATGCCGTCGGTGCTGCGCATCTCGGGTGAGCTCGACCGCGCGAGCCGCGTGGCGGGGGCATCGTGGCTCACGACGATGCGGGCGATCCTGGTCCCGCTCCTTCGGCCGGCGCTCGCCTCAGCGTTTGTTCTGTTGTTCGTGAGCTTCCTCAAGGAGTACGCGAGCGCGCTGTTCCTCGTCGCCGGAGGTTCCGAGGTCATCGGCACGACCATGATCGAGTTCTGGCGGCAGGGGAACTCGGGGCCCGTGGCCGCTCTCGCCGCGACGCAGCTCGTGCTCACGCTCGTGGCGATCGTCGTCGGGCAGCGACTCCTTGGAGCGCGGCTCCGTGGCTGAGCGCTCCGGCGACCTCGTGATCGAGGGACTGGTCAAGCTCTTCGAAGGCGGCGTGCGCGCGGTCGACGACGTCTCCATCACGATCCGGCAGGGCGAGTTCGTGACGCTGCTCGGCCCCTCCGGATGCGGAAAGACGACGACACTGAACTGCGTCGCTGGGCTCGAGCGGCCGGATGCCGGGCGGATCGCCGTCGGCGGCGACGTTCTCACGGACATGTCGCGTCGCGTCGTCCTGCCGCCCGAGCGGCGCGACCTCGGAATGGTGTTCCAGAGCTATGCGCTCTGGCCGCACATGACGGTCCACGACAACCTGGCGTACGGGTTGCGCCTGCGGAACGTGCCCCGCGCCGAGACCGAGTCGCGCATCAAGGCCACGCTCGACCTCGTCGAGCTCGCGGGGCTCGAGAAGCGCTACCCGTACCAGCTGTCAGGAGGCCAGCAGCAGCGCGTCGCGCTCGCTCGCGCGGTCGTCGCGCAGCCGCGCGTGCTTCTGCTCGACGAGCCGCTTTCGAACCTCGACGCGAAGGTGCGCGAGCGGGCGCGGTTCTGGTTGCGCGACCTGCAGCGCCGTCTCGGCATCACCGCGGTCTACGTCACGCACGACCAAGCCGAGGCGCTCGCGATATCGGATCGCGTCGCGGTCATGTCCGCCGGGCGCGTGCTCCAGTACGCCCCGCCGAGCGACATCTACGAGCGCCCGAGCTCACGGTTCGTGGCGGAGTTCATCGGACGCTCGTCCTTCCTCCGCGGCGAGGTCGTGCGCGTGGCATCCGGCCGCGCGGAGGTGCGGCTCGCCGGAAGCGGGACGATCGTGAGCGCGGCGTCGACGGCGGCCGGCACCGCGCCCGGTGACCACGTCATCCTCGCGGTCCGCTCCGAGCGGATCGACATGCACGGCGAGAATGCCGCCGAGAACGTCGTCCGCGCCCGGATCAAGTCATACGTCTACGCCGGCGCGGAGTACGAGTACATCCTGGACACGCCCGAGGGCGAGCTGCGAGCGTCGTCACAGCGCGCGGTAAGCGGTCCCGACGTGAGGCTACATCTTCCGCCCGACGGCATCGTCGTCCTGCAGGACGAGGCGCCCAGCGCTTAGGCCGGTACGGCGGCGCCGCGGAGCCGAGCGGTGAGCTCACGGATGTCGCGCAGGTCCGCGAGGCGCCAGACCATCGCGGCGACGCGGCGGGCGTCGGGGTCGCTTACGCCGGCCCACGCGGCGCAGTCGCGGAATTTCTCCTCGAGCTCGGCGTCGGTCATCGGATCGGCGGGGCTGCCCTTGCCGAAATCCGCTCGCCCGCTCACGACGCGACCATCGGCGAGGGTGACCTCGACGATCGTCGTCATCTTCTCGTAACCCGCGGCCTCGGCCTCGGGGTCCACGCTGAAGTCGATGCGCTCGATGAGGCTCTGGACATCCGGGCGCTGCACGACAGCGTCCGTGAACTGCGCGAGGCCGGCCTTGCGCTCGAGCAGGAGAATCGCCATGCAGTACTCCATGCTGAACTTCGCGTGCAGCTCGGTGCGCGGTCGGTGATGGATCAGCGCGTTCGGCATGTTGCTGTTGGTGCCGACGCGTACGCGCCTCACCTGATCCGGCCGGATGTCATGTTCCTCGATCAAGCGAAGCATGACGCGCATGCCCGGATGGGTGAGCGACCCGGACGGGTGCGGCTTTATCGAGACGCCCGGCGAATCGAACGACCACGGACGCCCAAGCGCGCCCTCGATCGCAGAGGCGTCGTAGCCGCCGCCCGCCGCGCTGAAGAATCCGCGGGGCGCCTCGAGGATGTTCTCGGCCGCCGTCCACCCGCGCAGCGCAAGGTCGACGGCGAGCACACCACTCTCGGCGGCGCGCCCGGCGTGGAAGGGCTTCGTCATCGTCCCAAAGTTCTCGCGCAGCCCGGCGGACTGGCTCGCCGCGATCCCGAGTGCGCGCGCGGTCTTCGAGGGGTCCGCGCGACGTAACCGTGAGACCGCCGCCGCAGCGCCGATGGCACCGAGCGTCCCCGTGCTGTGGAAGCCGTCCCGATAGTGCCGGGGGTCGATCGCCTCCGCGGTCTTCATCTCGACCTCGGTCCCGACGAGATACGCGTCGAGGACATCCGCTCCGTTCGCACCGATCGCCTCGGCGACGGCGAGGACGGCGGGAAGGACCGGCGCAGTGGGATGGGTGAGCAGTCCATAGACGCGGTCCGGCTTGGTCGCGAGCTGCGTGTCGTCATAGTCGTCGGCGTGTAGCGCGATCCCGTTGGCGAAGGCGGCGAAACGCGGCGCCGTCACAAGCCCGGTCCCGATCACGGTGGCCGACCCGGCGCACGCGAGATCCTGGAGGTAGCCCCTCACGAGCTGGCCGCTCGCCGCAACACTCCCGGCGAGGGCGAGACCTAGGCCGTCAAGTATGGAACGCGTGCCGAGCGTGCGAACCGAGGACGGGATCGAGGCTCGCGGAGTGTCGCTTATGAATTCCGCTACCGACCTGGTCAAAGGCATGTCGCGAATGATGCCGTCCTAGCGCGGATTCCGCCGCCG
>DASYSC010000223.1:0-8965 GCA_036003765.1 Candidatus Limnocylindria bacterium | reverse complement strand
GGATGAAACGGCGATGTGCCTAGCATACGGACGATGGCGATCGGCACCGTCGGCATCGCGGCGCGATTGCGCGATGCGCTGCCGGCCGATCGCGTCATCGATGATCCCGCCACTCTTCTTCCATACGCGTACGACGCGTCGTTCTGGTCCCTCCGGCAGCGACGTATCCCCGAGGCGGTTGTAGTGCCTCAGTCCACGGCGGAGGTCGTATCCGTCGTGCGCATCGCCAACGAAACAGGGACGCCGATCGTCGCGCGCGGCGCCGGGACGGGACAGACCGGCGGCGCGATCGCGCCCGAAGGGGGCGTCGTGATCTCGTTCGCGCGCATGCGCGAGATCCGCGAGATCGATCGGCGGAACCTGCAGGCGGTCGTCGAACCGGGACTCGTCTACGCCGACTTCCAGAACGCTCTCGCAAGTCACGGCCTCTTCTTTCCACCCGACCCCGGCAGCGGTCGCGCCTGCACGCTCGGCGGGATGGCCGCGAACAACGCCAGCGGACCGCACGCGGTGCGCTGGGGAACCACCTCCGCGTACGTCCTCGGAGCTGAGGTCGTCCTCGCGGACGGGTCGGTCATCACGACCGGAGGCGTGCGCTCGAAGGCGCTCAAGTCCTCGAGCGGGATCGATCTGACGAAGCTGTTCGTCGGCTCCGAGGGCACGCTCGGGATCTTCACGCGACTGCGGCTTCGCGTGCAGCCGCGGCCTCCCGCCCGCGCGGTGATCCTCGCGGGGTACGCGAAGCTCGAGGACACGGTCGAATCGCTCGATGATCTCTTCGCGGCCGGGATCCTCCCCTCTACGGCGGAGCTCCTCGATCGCAGCGCGGTCGAGGCGATACAGCTCTGGAAACCGGAGCTCGCGCTGCCCGAGGGTGAGGCCGTCCTCTTCATCGAGGTGGAGGGCACCCCCGATCAGGTCGCGGCGAACGTCCGCTACACCGACGGGGTCGTTCGGCGCCGCGCGACGGTCACGCGTTTCGCCGAGGACGAAAAGGACATCCAGCGCCTGTGGTCCGCGCGGAGCGGCCTGGCCGCCGCGACGGCGCTCGCGCATCCCGGAAAGCACCGTATCTTCGCCGGCGAGGACCTCGCCGTGCCGCTCTCAGAGATCCCGCGAACGGTCCGGCTCGCGCGCGCGCTAGGCGAGGAGCTACGGATCGCGGTGATCTTCTACGGTCACTTCGGCGACGGGAACGTCCATACCGCGATCCTCATCGACCCCGAGGATGCCGACGAGGTCCGCCGCGCCGACGAGCTCGCCGACCGACTCCACAAGCTCGCGATCGAGGTCGGCGGAACCGTCACCGGCGAGCACGGGACCGGCGCGGTGCGCGCGCCCTATATGCGGGCGGAGCACGGCGACGCGCTCGACATCATGAAGCGCATCAAGGACGTGATGGATCCGAAGGGGATCCTGAATCCAGGCAAGATCTGGCCAGCCGACCGCGTATCGGGTGGCAGTCTGCTTGGGCCGCGGGACTAGTCTTTCGCCGGCCCCGTCGGTTGGCCGATGGGGCGGCGCAGGGATGCGGATTTGCCGCGTCCCAAAAAGGGGAGGAAGGTGCGACAGATTCGCTTCGTCATCGTGAGCCTCGCGATCTTCACGCTCGCTCTGTCATCGCCGGTGTCCGCGGGCTCGAGCGTCGTGGCAGATGCCACAGGGGACGCGCGGGCCGGCTCGCCTGCGTACCTCGACCTCGTCCAGGTGAAGGTCACCGATCAGGTGGGCAGAGATACGCTCTACTTCTCGGCGGAGCTCGCCGCCGCCATTCCCGCCACTCCACCCGACGACTTCTTGGCATACAACTGGTTCGCCGACGTGAACGGCGACTCGACGTTGGACTACGTCGTCGTCGTGCGGTGGTGTACGGAGCGAACTGTCCCGCGGTGCGCCGCCCCGGGACCGCTCCCACGATGGGAAGCGTTCGTGAACCACCTCGGGTTCGGAATCACCTCCTTTTCGTCGTTCAAGGTCGACGGCGCGACGGCGAAGGCTTTCGTCGACCCCGCGCTGCTCGGCGGCGCGACCGCGTTCCAGTGGTTCGCATTGACGCGCTCGCGTCCCGCAGCCAGCGGCGCACTCCCGGTGGACTTCGCGCCGGATGAGACATTCGCGTCCTTCGGTCGTTGAGAGCGTGCGCCCCGGCGGATCGCATCCGCCGGGGCGGCTTCACGGTCTACCCGAAATACCCGTAGTCGCCAAAGACCAGTCGCAGGAACGCGAGGCCGCAGAGGATCACGAGCAGCACGCGATGCGAGAGGATCGCGCGCGGGCGCTCCTTGGCGACGAGCGCGACCTGTCCCCAGAAGAAGAGCACGAGACTGATCTCCGCCCACATGAATGCGGCGTGCTCGTAGCCGAGGCCGCTCCAGCGATAGGGCTGCGTCATGGTCCAGTTGAGGAGCGCGTTCGCCGCCTGATAGAGGTGGACGACCGAAGTGATGAGCGCGCCGCCCAGGAGGGCGCCCGCGATCTCGGCCCCGCGCGGTCGCCGTCGCCAGCTCGCGAGCTGCCCCACGATGAAGACGTTCACCAGGGGAATGAGGAGCGCGTCACCGATCAGCGCGGACGTGTACGACAAGGTCGTGCGGTAGTTCGAGGCGATCGGGTCGTCGTTGAATCGAAGCCACACGCTCCCGGCCGCTTGGAGGATGAAGCCGAAGAAGCAGGTGATGCCGAACACGAGTCCAAGAAGGAGCCAGGGGCGTTCTTCGACGCGCGCGACCGTCCGCAGCATCGGCCTTCCCCTCTCCGATTTCGGTAGCGGGAGCCTACCGGATTCAATGCGCGGGAGCACCAAGCACACCTGCGTCGTACGTGCGCCGGTCGACGCGCGTCAGCCGGCGTGCGACCGCGGCCGGGATCAATTTGGTGTGCTTCGCCTTCGCGAGGAACTCGACCACCGGCCAGAGGTCTTCCTCGGCGGTCATCCAGCCGATGCGGTCGAAACGCGCGAGCGAGAGCGGGCGCGAGTATGCGCGCAGGGATCGATCGCCATCCCAGTTGAAGTACGCCTCGAAGTAGCTCATCACGAGCTCGCGCACGGTACGATAGACGGGCGTACGGAAGCGGAGTCCCGAGAACTTCGAGGACGCGACGGAGCCCCAGAGTCCGCGCTCGCGGTAGACCGCAAGGACGTGATCGTCGTCGTCCTCGGCCTCGAGGTCGACGAGAAGCGGGGGACGTCCGTTGACGCGAAATGCCGCCGCCGCGAAGAACGCGGCCTCAGCGCAGTGCGCGGTGCGGTCGCGAAGCACGCGACGCGGCGAGCGCAGCGTGTCGCCGTCCGGTTCGGTGTTGTAGGGCAGCCGATCGAGGAAGTCCTGGATGCGCTCTGGCGTATTGAGACGGCGTAGCGCGGCGAGCTCCTTCGTCGTCAGTCCGTACACGAGCTAGAGCAGTTCCGCCGTGCCGTGCTTCCTCGCGAGGTAGTCGAACGCCGCCCGGATCGCGCCGGGATACCAGATCGTCTTCTTGCGGAGCGCCTCTTCCTCAGACGTGTGATGGATCTTGGCGTCCGCGGTCGGCTGCGCGAGGAGCTGGATCTCCGCGGCGCGCTCCAGCATTACCGCCGCGTAGCAGGCTTCGGCGACGGTCGGTCCCACGACCACGATTCCGTGGTCGCGCAGGAAGAGCGCGCGGGCTTTTCCGAGCGCGCGACCGACCGCCTTCCCCTGCGCCGGCGTGCGCACGAGATCGGTGAACTCTGTGAAGGTGGGTACGCCGGGGGGCCAAAAGTACGCGCCTTCATGTGAGACCGGCCGCAATTCGAGCCCGCGCGCGGCGAAGGCCAGGCTGAACCGCGGATGGGTGTGGACGACCGCGAGGACCTCGGGACGCGTGCGCATGATCTCGGTGTGGATCGGGAACTCCTCATGAAGGCGCGGCCACCCGTCGACCCGCGAACCGTCGAGCTCGAGCCGCACGAGGTGCTTCTCACGGACTTCGTCGAGCCCGACCCCTGACCCCTTCATCCAGAGCGCCTCCGAGCCGGGGAAGCGCGCGCTCACGTGCCCATAGATGTTGTCGGCCTGTCCCTCGCCGGCGAGGATGCGGCACGCGAGGACGAGATCGCGCTTCAGTGAACGCTCGTCGGTCGTCGAGCGATCGACGATGTCCGCGAGCGGCTTCACCACCGCTGCCTAGTATGGCCGCGCGATGCACGACGTCGTCCTGCGCGGCGGCACGGTATACGACGGCGAGGGCGGTGTCCCGTACGCCGCGGACGTCGCGATCGACGGCGATCGGATCACCACGGTCATGCCGGGGATCGGTGACCGCGGCCGCACGGAGATAGACGCCGCAGGGCTCGCGGTCGCTCCGGGTTTCATCAACATGCTCTCGTGGGCGATCCCTTCGCTTATCGCCGACGGCCGCGCGCAGAGCGACGTCCGCCAGGGTGTGACGCTCGAGGTGTTCGGTGAAGGGTCGTCGATGGGGCCGCTCACAGATCAAATGCGACAGGACCACATCGAGCGCCAGACGGACATCAAGTACGACGTGCCCTGGACCACGCTCCGCGAGGGCCTCGAGCACCTCGTTCGCCTCGGTGTCTCGGTCAACGTCGCTTCGTTCGTGGGCGCGACGACCCTCCGCGTGCACGAGATCGGCTACGACGACCGGCCGCCGAGCGCTGCCGAGCTCGAACGGATGCGCCGGCTCGCGCGCGAGGCCGCGGGGGAGGGCGCGCTCGGTGTCGGTTCCGCGCTCATCTATACCCCCGGCACGTTCGCGTCGACCGATGAGCTCGTGGCGCTGTGCGAGGCGGCGGGCGGCACGTACATCTCGCACCTGCGCAACGAGGGCGATCGGCTTCTCGAGGCGGTGGACGAGCTCGTCGAGATCGTCCGCCGCGCGCGCGTCCGCGGCGAGATCTACCACCTCAAGCAAGCGGGCAGAGCGAACTGGTCGAAGCTCTCCGCGGTGATCGAGCGAGTCGAGGGCGCGCGCGCCGAAGGACTGGACATCACCGCGGACATGTACACGTACACCGCCGGCGCGACCGGCCTCAACGCGTCGATGCCGCCCTGGGTGCAGGAAGGCGGGTTTAAGGCGTGGTTCGCGCGGCTACGCGATCCAGCACTGCGCGAGCGGGTCGCCCGCGAGATGCGCGCGCCCGGCGAGGACTGGGAGAACCTCTACCTCGCCGCGGGCGGCGCGGAGGGCGTGCTCCTCGTGTCGTTCAAGACCGAGCGCCTCAAGCCGCTCACCGGGAAGACCCTCGCCGAAGTCGCGAAGCTCCGGTCCGTGTCGCCCGAGGAAGTCGCGATCGATCTCGTCGTCGAAGACGAGAGCCGCGTCGGCGCGTGTTACTTCGTGGCGTCGGAAGAGAACATCCGGCGGCAGGTCGCCCTCCCGTGGATGACCTTCGGCTCGGACGAGGGAGCGCCGGCGCGCGAAGGCGTGTTCCTCAAGTCAAACCCGCATCCGCGCGCGTACGGCACCTTCGCGCGACTGCTCGGTCACTACGTGCGCGACGAAGGACTCGCGTCACTTGAGGACGCGATTCGACGGCTCACCAGCTTCCCAGCCGAGACCCTTCGCCTCGATAGGCGCGGCCGCCTCGCGCGCGGCTACTTCGCGGACGTCGTGGCGTTCGACCCGAGCGCCATCCGCGACCACGCCACATACGCGGACCCGCACTGCTACGCGACGGGAATGGTCCACGTCTTCGCGAACGGCGAGCCGGTGCTGCGTGACGGCGAGCACACCGGCGCGCGCCCGGGCCGCGTGCTCGCGCCCCGGGATTAGGCGATCTGCGCCATCGGCGCGGTAGCGCGCGTCAGTCGATAGGCAAGGTACGCGGCCGCGACGAGGGGAAGCGCGCCGAGCGTTCCGACGAAAATCGGCGCGGCGCCACCGAACGAGGGCACGAGCGTGCCGAGCACCGGACCGATGAACGGTGCCGAGAGCGGGAAACCCATCGCGAACGTGACCGCACCGATCGCCGTGGCGATGACCTTCTCACGTCGTGTCCAGACCCGAGAGAGCAGCGTCAGGATGGCGCCGACCGGCCAGGCCATGACCGTGAGCGCGATCGCCGCGATCTCGAGCCAGCTCCAGACGTAGGGTGCCGAGGCCGGCTGCGCCACGGCCGTGGCGGAGCCGACTTCACGAACGAGGTCGGCCGGTTCGCCAAGCCGGTCGCAGATCGCAAAGACGTCGGCGTCTGTCTCGTCGGCGAGCCCGGCGCGGGCCTCCGCGATGTGCGCACGAACGTCTTCGACGAGCTCGCGGCGCCGTAGGGGATCGGAGCCCAGGAGCCCAAGGTCGAGCCGCGCCAGGTAACCTTCGATGATCGCGGTCGCATGCGGAGCGCTCATCGCGCACCTCCTTGTAGCGTTCGATCGATAGCCGTTCGAAGCGTCGCCCACTCTCGTCGAAAAGAGGTGAGCGCTCGGTGGCCGGTCGCCGACAACCGGTAGTACTTGCGCGGCGGGCCGGCGCTCGTCGTCGGACGCCGCTCGACGGCGACGAGGCCCTCTCGATGGAGACGCGCCAGGAGCGGATAGATGGTCCCTTCGCTGGTCAGCATTCCATCGACCTCACCGAGCCTCTGCACCAGCTCGTAGCCATAGCGGGGCTCACCCTCGAGCTGAGCCATCACACAGAACTCCAGTAGCCCCTTGCGCATCTGTGTGACATCGACGGCCACCGGCGGAGCCTAGCAGCAACTACTTTGTATTACAAGGTAGAGTGCCTCTCAGCGGAGCTGGTCGGCCAACCAATCGGCCATCGCCGGACGGTACTTGTACGGGATGTTGTTGCAGACGTGGTTCCCCTCCGGATAGAGGAGGAGCGTCGCATTAGGCGCCTCGCGGACGATCCGCTCGGCTTGTTCCGGCGGGAAGAGCCGGTCCTTGCCGCCGTGGATCACGAGGAGCGGGCAGGTCACATCCTTCAGCACCCCGCGCAGGGTGAGCGCCTTCAATCGCTCGAACGCCTCGTTCTCGTCGCGAGACTTGGTGTAGAAGACGTACCCGCCCTTGGTGAGCGGGTTGAGCGCGGGCCAGCACTCCGAGAGGTCATAGGGGCCGGCCAGCGCCACGAGCGCGCGCAGCCGTTTCTCCTTGGCGGCCGCCCGCGGCCCGTAGATGCCGCCCATGCTGATCCCCATGAGACCGACGCGGTCGAGGTCCACGCCCGCGTCGTGCGATGCGAGGTGATCGAGAAGCGGCGTGATCACCGTCGCCCAGTCCGCGCGGATCGGGAAGCGCGGCGCGTTCTCACCCTGTCCGGGTCCATCTAGCGAGAGCGTGGCCAGACCGCGACTGAGGAACTCGTTCTCGATCGCGTAGAGCTCTTCCTTCACCGAGTCGAGCCCAGGGACGAGGAGCACGAGCGGCCGGCCATCGGCGCCCGGCTTGCGCAGGATCCCGGGGATGACGGCGCCCTCGAACGGCACCTCGATGCGCCGGCCCGGCGGATCGAGTCGCGGCAAAGCCCTCGCGTACGTCGCCACGGTGCGCTCGCGGAGGTCGTCGTGGAAAGCGCGGCCTTCGAACCACAGGAACTTGCCCAGGTGGTAGCACCAGGCAGCGCGCTGGTACGCGGCCGTCGCGGTCACGAGGCGGCCCTTGCGCTCCGCCTCCTCGGCGAGGGCGCGGTGCTCGTCGCCGACGCGCCTCCAGTTAGGCGCCCAGTCGCGCCAGTCCGTCGTCGCAGCCAGGACGCGTTCGAAGTCGTTGACGTCGATGCCGTTTGCAACGAAGCGCGGCTTCCAGTGCGCGGCCGCGAGCTGGACGCGGTTCGCGGTTTCGACGGTCACAGGTCGGCGCGCTCGAGCCGCTCCGCGACCGCGGTGAGGTAGCGCGCCGCGGTCGCGCCGTCGGCGACGCGGTGGTCGACCGACAGGGTGAGCGTCGCTACCGGACGGACCAGAGCGCTGCCGTCTTTCGCGATGACGCGGTCGGTGACCCGGCCTACCGCGAGGATCGCAGCCTCCGGCGGATTCACGATCGCGGTGAACCGGTCGACGCCCAGCGTTCCGAGGTTCGAGACGGTGAAGACCGCTCCACTGAGCTCGTGTTCTGAGAGCTTGCCCGCGCGCGCGTGCTGCTCGAGCTGCTCGCGCTCCCGCGCCAGCTGGATTAGGTCCTTTCGGTCGGCGTCGCGCAGGACCGGGACGAGGAGTCCGTCATCGAGTGCGACCGCGATGCCTACGTGGATCGCATCGGAGGTGATGAGCGCGTCATCTTCGATCCGCGCGCGCATGCGCTGGTGATCCCGGAGTGCCTTCGCACAGGCGGCGACGATGGCGTCGGTGTACGAGGCGCCCGCTTTTGTCCGAGCCTCGTTCGCCGCGCTCATGTCGACGTCGCGCGAGATGGAAAACTGCGGCTGATCCCGCACGCTGCGCGTCATGCGCTCGGCGATGGCGCGTCGCATACGCGAGAGGGGCTCCTTCTTTTCCCCAGAAGAAACGGCGGGCGA
Source organism: Candidatus Limnocylindria bacterium (assembly GCA_036003765.1). Taxonomy (GTDB): domain Bacteria; phylum Chloroflexota; class Limnocylindria; order P2-11E; family P2-11E; genus 3-1-20CM-2-70-9. The sequence goes on along the minus strand of DASYSC010000223.1, from coordinate 529 downwards.
GGTCGATGTGGACTCGACATCCTCGAGAGTCACCCGCCCGCCGGGACCCGAGCCACGAACCCTTGAGATGTCGACTCCCAGCTCTTGCGCCCGCTTGCGGGCAGCGGGACTTGAGCGGATGCGATCCGAGTCCATTGAGGATGAGGGAGACGGCTCCGCAGCCGAGGGACCCCGCGCGACGGGGAGCCGGCCGGAGGCCGGGGGGACCCCGGCGCGTAAAGAGGGTTTCGGCTGCGGAGCGGCGACCCCGCTGGCCGAATCCGGAAGCGGCTCGTCCGCGGTGTCCGTGATGAGCGCGATGACGGTCGCGACGGGAGCGCTGGAGTCGGCGGCGAAGAGGATGCGGCGGAGGGTCCCGGCGGCGGGTGACTCCACTTCCATGGTGGCTTTGTCGGTCTCGACTTCGAAGAGGACCTCGCCCGCCGCGACGGCGTCACCTACGCGCTTGTGCCAGGCGACGATGCGCCCCTCGTCCATCGTCAGTCCGAGCTTGGGGAGGATGACGCGCGTGACGCTCAGGCGACGAGCT
>DASYSC010000222.1:0-1747 GCA_036003765.1 Candidatus Limnocylindria bacterium | reverse complement strand
CGATCGAGGATGACCGGGAACGGGTAGTGCGGTACCGGCACGCGCTCCTGGACGACGTAGGAGCTCGCGAGCGCCGCCAGGAACGACTGCTCCCATTCGTGCTGATCGACCGTCCACCCGAGCACGACACCCTTTCCGCCGTATTCGTCGTTCGGCTTCAACACGAGCCGGTCGCGGTGCCGCATGACGAAATCGGCAAGATCGACGACCCTTCCGGCGTGCGTGGTGTGACCTTCGCGAACCTTGCGCGTCCACGGAACGTGTTTCGCGATCGCGGCGCGCTGCGGCGGCGTGTACAAAGCCTCGTACTGGTCATCCGAGAGGAGCGCGAGGCTCATCTTCTTGTGCAGGAGCTTCGCGCGGAAGCTGTTCACCACCGTGACCGCACCCTCGAGATAGGCGCGGACCAGCGGCCGCGCGACCGAATCCTGCGCGAGGAGCTCGCTCGTCAGGACTCGGCGGTACACGAGGTCGACGGGCCGCCCCGCGGCGCGCAGCGTGCCGCGCGAATACCTGAGGTCCTCCGGAGCGCAGATGACGGTTGCGATCCCACGCGATTCGAAGAAGCGCTGGAACATCTCGAACTCCGTCAGCGTCGGCAGGCCGCGCCAGTCGACGATCGCGATTGCCGGCCCCTTGCTGCTCCGCGAGCGATGCGCGCGGAGCATGGCCGTGAGCTGTCGCCCCCGAGTGGGAACGACGCGCATCCGGAAGCGTTCGCGGAACCGCCGCATGACCGGCAGCGACGCGAAGACCTGCGCCAGCTCGTCGTTGTAGGCCATGCCGGCCGGGGACTCGGCGTTGTACTCGACGAACCGGATGACGCCGTCCTCGCCGATGAAGCCGTCGAGGCGCGAGGACGGCGAGGCGCACGCAAAACCGGGATCCGCGAGCGCGAGGGCCTCCTCGCGAGGATCGAGGTCGAGCTCTCGCCGGAGGTCCTCATTCTTGAGGAGCGCCCGCTCGAGGCGGCCGAGCGCCGCGTGGATCGTCTCGGCGGCGGCGTTGACCTCTGCGTACTGCCACTCGCTGATGAGATTCGGGCGAAGTGAGACGCAGAGCGGCCGCTTACCGAAAACGAGTCGCCGATCGCGCTGCCCCTCGGTGAGCATGGCGGCGCTCTCCTGCGCGAGCACGCCGTCTTCGAGCAGCTCGTGATAGGCGACCAGCGGATCGGGCGCGGAGCGCCGCTTCTTCGCTAACGCACGTGCCGCCACCATCGATGCTCCCCCTTCCACGGTGGCGTCGCCTCTCCGGTCGCGTACGAGATCACGAGATCGCTCATCTTCTCGAGCACCCAGGCGAAGTTGTCCTCTTTGATCGAGAAGTTGTCGAAGTCGGGCGCGGGGTTCAGGAAGTCGATCGCGTAGAGGTCACCGTCGCGGATCGCGAACTCGACGGTGTCCATGTCGTAGCCCAAGGCGTCAGTGAGCCGGATCGTGTTGAGGATGGAGCGGGTCCGCAGATCGCCCTCGACGGGTCGGTCGATGACGTAGCGCTCGCGGAACGGCGCGGTGGGGTCGTAGCGGATCGGGAGGACGTCCTTGCGGCCGATGGCGATGCACCGGACGTAGTCATGCCACTCGATGAACTCCTGCAGGATCATCGTCTTCGGCCGGTAGCCCGGAGCGAGTCCGCCGGACTGGTCGTACGCCCAGATCAGCTCCTCCTTGCTGTCGACCCGATAGACGTCCTTCCAGCCGCCGCCGGTGTTCGGCTTGAGGATCGCCGGGAGGCCCGTGTAGGC
>DASYSC010000221.1:0-76979 GCA_036003765.1 Candidatus Limnocylindria bacterium | reverse complement strand
CATGAGCAGTGCCCGATTGTCGAAACGGGCCGTTCCGACCACAACCTGACACGATAACCGGTGGTAGCGTATTGAACTCTCACAAGGTAGTTGTGCAAGCGGACAATTAGTGCAATAATGTAATCAAAGTTTTTTGCGTGCATCTGCCAAATTTAGTTGTGCAAGGCGCACAAGCCATAAAAACCTTGGAGGCACCAGTGGCAGGCGTATCTTTTAAGAATGTCTTTAAGCGTTACGGGGATGTTGTGGCCGTCAAGAACCTCAACATCGAAGTTCCAGACAAAGAATTTCTTGTCCTCGTCGGGCCATCGGGCTGCGGCAAGTCCACCAGTCTACGTATGCTGGCCGGGCTGGAGGAGATCAGCGAAGGCGAGATCTGGATCGGCGACCGCGTCGTGAACAACGTGGCCCCCAAGGATCGCGACATCGCGATGGTCTTCCAGAGCTACGCCCTGTACCCGCACATGAGCGTGTACGACAACATCGCGTTCGGATTGAAGCTCCGCGGCATGCCCAAGCAGGAGATCGAGCGCCGCGTGAACGAGGTCAGCCAGATGCTCGGCATCGGTCAGCTCCTCAAACGCAAGCCGAAGGAGCTCTCTGGCGGTCAGCGGCAGCGCGTCGCCGTCGGCCGAGCGATCGCGCGTGAGCCGGCGGTGTTCCTGATGGACGAGCCGCTCTCGAACCTCGACGCGAAGCTGCGGATCCAGACGCGCGCCATGCTGCAGAAGCTGCACCAGCGGATCCGCCGGACCACGATCTATGTGACGCACGATCAAGTCGAGGCCATGACGATGGGAGACCGTATCGCGGTCATGAACGAAGGCGTTCTACAGCAGTTGGATACCCCCGAGAACCTCCACGAGCGCCCGGCCAACCTGTTCGTCGCGGGCTTCATCGGTTCGCCCGCGATGAACTTCTTCCCGGCGAAGGTCGCCGGATCCCCGGGCAACGCCGTCGCCGACGCTGGGTTCTTCAAGGCGCCGCTCACTGGGAAGGCGGCGGAAGCCGTGGGTAAGGAAGTCATCCTGGGGGTCCGGCCGGAGGACATCGACGACATGGCGCACGTGCGGGCGGACGGACATCTTCCTCTCCAGGCGCGCGTGGACGTCGTCGAGTTTCTCGGTAACGAGCTTCAGCTCCTCCTCGCGGCGGATAGCCAGACGTTCGTAGCGCGCGTGTCGACCGAGACCCACACGAAGCCTGGCGAGATGCTGCAGATCGGCTTCAACCTCAAGAAGCTGCACGTGTTCGATAAGCAGACGGAGGCCGCGCTGCGGTGACCCTCCGCGGCTCCACGAGCGAGTTCCCGCTGGAATCGGTCGTCGGTCTCCTCGCCGGAACGAGCAAGACCGGCGAGCTGCAGATCCGTGGCGGCGGCAAGGTGGGCGCGCTGGGCTTCGCCGGCGGCCGCCTCGTCGCGGCCGTCATGGACAACGAGGGCGGTGAGGCCGCGCTCGGCGCGATCTTCGCGGTCTCGGAGGCCGAGTTCGAGTTCACCCCATGGGCGTCGGCTCCGGAAGCGAATCTCGAGGCGGGGGATCTCGTCGCACTCCTCAAGCGCGCTGCGGACGCGCGCGACCGTCTCGCGGCGATCCGTTCGCAGATCCCCGACGACCGCGCGCGCTTCAAGCTCTCGGAGAAGGCGGCGGATTCGGGTGCGGTCACCTTCACGCCGGACCGCTGGCGCGCGCTTCTCGCGGTCAACGGCGAACGCGACGTCGCGGCGGTCGCGGAACATTTGCGGCTCGGAAAGATGGAGACGTTGAGCCTGCTCGCCGGCCTGGTGAAGGACAACGTCGTCGAGATCATCGCGCCACGAGCGGCCGCGGAACCGCCACCGGCTCCCGCCGAGGCTCGCCATGCCGCGCCGGCACCGGAACCTGCGCCGCCGCCTGCGCCACCCGTCGAGGCCGCGTCACCGCCGCCGGAGCCTCTGGTGGTGCAGCCTCCGCCCGAACCGGAGTGGCACGCCACCGAGCCCGTGCGGGAATGGACGCGCAGTGCGCCGGAAGAAAGGCGAGCCGAGCCGCGCCCGGCGCCGCAGACGGAGGTGCGCCCGGATTTGCAGGCGGAGCTCGCCGAGCGCTTCATGGAAAGACCACCACGTGAAGAGATTCCGCCGCCGCCACCGCCAGCGGAGCACGTGCCGCCGGCGGTCGACGATCGGCTTGCATCGTTGACCGGCATCTTCGCGCCCGGCCCCGCAGCGAACGCGCCCCCGCCGCCTCCGCCGCCGCCAGCATCCACTTCTGAGGCCGCGCCGCCATCGGCGGATGCGTGGGGCGCCCCGCAGCCACCGTCGTCGCCATCCTCGACGGCCTCGTGGATGACGCCGTCGCCCGCGTCCACCGAGGCACCGGCGAACGCCTGGGCGCCGACCGCGCCGCCCGAAACCGCCGAGGCCGAACCATGGTCGACCGGACCCGCCGCGCCTGGGTCACAGGCGGCGCCGGCCAGATCCCGCGCCGCCGAGTGGACCGCGCCCGCGCCCGTCGAGGCGCCAGGCGAGAAGAAGCGCGGCGGATTCCTGAGTCGCTTCCGCAAGGACGAGCCCGCCGCCGCGGTCACGCGGATGCCCGCCGCGTCGGTCGCAAGCACGGGCGGCCTGCTCGCGTCGCTCTCGAACGCGCTGCTCGTGGAATACGGCAGCTACGGGAAGGGCAAGATCGAGACGCGCATGGCGAATCTTCTGATGCGCGTTGATGAGCAAGCCGATCCGATCGATCGGCCCTTGCCGATCGTCGATGACCTCATCGACGCGACGGCACTCGAGCGTGAAGGCTTCGCCGAGCAGCAGTCGGTTCCCTACCTCGCAACCCTCGTTCGCCAGATCTATGAAGACGCCGAGCGGGCGTTCGGCAAGGACAAGGCGAAGAAGGGATACAAGGCGGCGCAGCAGCAGGTGTTCGGCAACGGCAACGCGCTGTCGCCCGACCTCGCCGGCAAGCTTCCCAGGGTCTGAGCCTCTTCCTCGGCATCGATCTCGGCGCCTCGAACATCCGAAGCGTCATCGCGCGTGACGACGCGCTCATCCCTCGGCTCGTCGCCCGCGACGAGCGGGCGACGCCGCGCACCGGAGCGGATGACGTCGTACGGGCCATCGCCGAGAGCGCGCGGGCCGCGCTCGCGACGCTCAACGCATCGGCGCGCGATCTCTCCGGCGTCGCCTGCTCGGCGCCAGGACCGCTCGACCACCGGGACGGGATCGTGCACGAAGCGCCGAACGTCGTCGGCTTCGTCGAGTTCCCGCTCGGGCAGCGTCTCGTCCAGGCCCTCGGGCTCGATGCGATCTACCTCGATCGCGATACGGTGATGGCCGCGGTTGGCGAGGCGGTCGCCGGCACCGCGCAAGGCGTACGGGACTTCATCTACATCACGATCTCGACGGGGATCGGCGGCGCGATCGTGAGCGACGGTCGCCTCCTGCGCGGCGCGGCGGATACCGCTGGGGAGATCGGCCATTTCCCGGTAGCGCTCGAAGGCCCGCGCTGCGGATGCGGCAGCTACGGCTGCGTCGAGTCGCTCGCGGCTGGGCGATTCATCGCCGAGGCGTTCGGCGTCGACGACGCGGCGCAAGTGTTCGCCGCAGCCGCGGTGCACGACCCGCGTGCCGAGCTGATCATTACCCGCGCGGAGAAGGCGCTCGGCAATCTCGCCGTAGGTCTTGCGAACGCCATCAGCCCATCACTCATCGTGGTCGGGGGATCGATCGCGGAGCATGAACCTTCCCACACGATCGAGTTGATGCGCCGCGCGATCGCGGCGCGCGCGTTCAGGGTCGCGGCCGCGGCGGTGCGCGTGGTGCCCGCCGCGCTCGGCCGCGATGTCGGCATGCTGGGTGCTGTGATCTACGCGCGGGAGCGGCTCGCCGGTCGCGACGAGTGGTTCCGTTAGCACCGGATTAGTCTTTACGGCGATCCGCGCTGCAGGGGAGGCCTATCTGTGACGAAGATCGCCATCAACGGTTTCGGCCGCATCGGCCGGCAGTTCTTAAAAGCTCTGATCGAACGTCACCCCGAGGTCGAGATCGTTGCGCTGAACGATCTCGCCGATCCCAAGATGAACGCCCACCTTTTCAAGCACGACTCGAACTACGGCAAGTACCCCGGCGAGGTCTCGGCCACCGCGGACAGCCTCATCGTCGATGGTCGCCGGATCAAGGTCCTGGCGGAGCGGGATCCGGCGAAGCTGCCCTGGAAGGACCTGGCTGTCGACATCGTCATCGAGTCGACGGGCTTCTTCACCGACGCGACGAAGGCCAAGGCGCACCTCGACGCAGGCGCGAAGTACGTGATCATCTCCGCGCCGGCGAAGAATGAGGACAAGACCGTCGTCCTGGGCGTCAACGAGAAGGAGTTCGACCCCGAGAAGCACCACATCATCTCGAATGCTTCGTGCACGACGAACGGGCTCGCGCCAGTCGCGAAAGTACTCAACGACGAGTTCGGCATCGATAAGGGCTTCCTCACCACGATCCACTCGAAGACTCTCTCGCAGAGGCTGCTCGATACCGTCGCGCCCGACCCCCGCGACGCGCGTGCGGCTTCGGAGAACATCGTGCCGGCGGAGACCGGCGCGGCGCGCGCGGTCGCGCTCGTGATCCCCGAGCTCAAGGGCCGATTCACCGGCATGGCCTTCCGCGTCCCGACGCCGACCGTCTCGGTCGTGGACTTCACGGCGGTGCTCAAGCGTGAGGTCACGAAGGAGCAGGTGAACGCGGCGTTCAAACGCGCCTCGGAGGGATCGCTCAAGGGGATCATGGATTACACCGAGGAGCCTCTCGTCTCGAGCGATCTCAAGGGTGACGAGCACTCCACGATCGTGAGCGGCATCGACACGATCGTGCTCGGCAATATGGTGAAGATCATCGCCTGGTACGACAACGAGTGGGGCTACGCCTGCCGGCTCGCGGACATCACCGCGTTCGTCGCGTCCAAGCTGCGCGAGCCTGTCGCCGCCGGCCGCTAGCCGCGGCGTGACCTTCCGCAAGCGCACGATCGAGGACCTCGATCCTCGCGGGAAGCGCGTGCTCGTACGCGTCGACTTCAACGTCCCGCTGGACAACGGCAACGTCGCTGACGACACGCGCATCCGCGCTGCGCTGCCCACGATCCGCGCTCTGCTCAAGGGCGGCGCGGCGATCGGTCTGGTTTCGCATCTCGGCCGGCCGAAGGGACGCGATTCCAAGCTCTCGCTGGCACCTGTCGCGAAGCGACTCGGTGAGCTGCTTGGGCGCGACGTTCCGCTCCTTCCCGATTCCATTGGGTCCCAGGTGAAGAGCGCGCTGCGCGCCCTGAAGCCCGGCGACCTCGTCCTCCTCGAGAACGTCCGCTTCCACGCCGAGGAGGAAAAGAACGATCCGGCGTTCGCACGCGAGCTCGCGGATGGATTCGACATCTTCGTGAACGACGCCTTCGGCACCGCGCATCGCGCGCACGCCTCGACGGAAGGCGTCGCCCACATCCTTCCGGGGTACGCCGGCCTCCTCCTCAAGAAGGAGCTTGAGGCGCTCGGCGGCATCCTCGAGGATCCGGCGCGACCCTTTCTCGCGATCATCGGCGGCGCGAAGGTGAGCACCAAGATGGACGTCCTGCGCTCCCTCGTGCCGCGCGTCGATGCGCTCGCGGTCGGCGGCGGCATGGCCAACACGTTCCTCCTGGCGCGCGGGCTCTCGGTGGGACGTTCTCTGGCCGAGCCGGACCAGGAGACCGAGGCGCGCCTCGTGACCGACGACGTTGAGGGCAACGGGAAGCAGCTGCTTCTTCCAGTCGACGTGGTGTGCGCGTCGTCCGCCGATGCGGAGAACGCCGCGAGCGCCGCGGTGTACGACGTCGACGAAGTCCCCGCGCATCTTGCGATCGTCGACGTCGGCCCGCGGACGATCGAGCGCTACGCGCAGGTCATCCGTCGAGCGAAGACGATCTTCTGGAACGGTCCGCTTGGCGTGTTCGAGGTGCCTGCATTCGGCGCCGGCACACGGCAGATCGCCCAGCTCCTTGCCTCAAGCGGTGCCGTCACGGTCGTGGGCGGCGGCGAATCCGTGCAGGCCGTCGAAGAGGCGGGACTCGCGGACAAGATGACCCACGTGTCGACCGGCGGCGGCGCCGCCCTCGAGCTGATCGAGGGAAAGAGCCTGCCCGGCGTCGCCGCGATCCCGGACCGATGAGCGACGCCGCCATCGCCTCCGTCCGCGCACGCGAGATCCTCGATTCGCGTGGGGATCCGACCGTGTCGGTCGATGTCACGCTTCGCGGGGGTGCGCGCGCGACGGCCATGGTCCCGTCCGGCGCGTCGACGGGCGCGCACGAAGCGGTCGAGCTCCGCGACGGCGACAAGCGGCGTTACCGGGGGAAGGGCGTGCTCAAGGCGGTTGCGAACGTCAACGACGTGATCGCGCGCGAGCTTGCTGGACGGGATGCGTCAGACCAGGCCGCGATCGACGACCACCTGCTTGCGCTGGACGGGACCCCCAACAAGTCCAAGCTCGGCGCGAACGCGATCCTGGGGGTCTCGCTCGCGGTCGCGCGCGCGGCTGCCGCCGCGAAGAGCGTCCCGCTCTACCGGTACCTGGGCGGCTCCGACGCGCATGTGCTTCCGGTCCCGCTCATGAACGTACTGAATGGCGGAAAGCACGCGACCGACTCGGCCGATATGCAGGAATACATGCTCGTCCCGGTCGGGGCCCCGAGCTTTCGCGAAGCCCTACGCGTGGGCGCCGAGGTCTTCCACGCGCTCAGGACTGTGCTCCACGATCGCGGACTCAATACCGGGGTCGGGGACGAGGGCGGCTTCGCGCCGTCCGGCCTCGCGAGCAACGAGCAGCCCATCGAGCTCATCCTCACCGCGATCGACAAGGCCGGATACCACCCTGGCCGCGACGTCGCGCTCGCGCTCGATCCGGCGTCCAGCGAGTTCTTCTCGGATGGGAAGTACGCGCTGGCGCGCGAGGAGAGATCGCTCGATGCGGCCGGGATGGTCGCTCTCTATCGCGCGTGGGCGGACCGCTATCCGCTCGTCTCCATCGAGGACGGCCTCGCCGAGGACGACTGGCCAGGATGGAAGATGCTCACGACCGAGCTCGGCGAGCGGATGCAGCTCGTCGGCGACGACCTATTCGTGACGAACGTCGAGCGCATCGAGCGCGGCGTGCGCGAGAAGATCGCGAATGCGGTGCTGATCAAGGTGAACCAGATCGGGACGCTCTCGGAAACGATCGCCGCCATCGAGCTCGCTCGCCGCTCCGGCTACGCCTCGGTGATCTCGCATCGCTCCGGCGAGACCGAGGACACGACGATCGCCGACCTCGCCGTCGCGCTGGGCACCGGCCAGATCAAGACCGGCTCGCTCTCACGGAGTGAGCGGAATGCCAAATACAACCGGCTGCTCGAGATCGAGCTCGAGCTCGGCGCAGCCGCGCACTATCCCGGCCGCGACGCCTTCCCGCGCTCGAAGCAGTGAGCGGTTAGGCCGCTTCAAAATACTTGTCTTGACAAATATCTTCCGACCGGACTAGCGTTCCGCCCGTGGCGATGCGGCGGCTCGCCGAGGCACCGGAGTTTGGAGCGGAGGAGGAAGGTCTGGGCCGTCTCCTGCTTCGCGTGGTGCGCGAGATGCGCACGAGATTCGACCGCGATCTCGAGCGCGTCGGGCTGACGGCGCAGCAAGCGGAGATCCTCTTCCGATGCAGCCGCGCGGGCGAGCTCACGCCGAAGCAGCTCACGAGCCTCCTGATCACGGACAACGCCGGCGTGACCCGGCTCGTGGATCGCCTCGAGCGGAAGGGCCTCGTGACGCGGCGCGCGAGCGCCAATGACCGCCGCTCGGTGACGGTCCGGCTCACGCGATCGGGGACCGCGCTCGTGCCACGCGTAGCGAGGCTCGCCCACGCGCAAAAGCGCCGTCTGTTCTCGGGCCTCTCCGCGGCCGAGCAGGAGCAGATGCGGAGCCTGCTCCACCGGATCCTCGACAACGTCGGGCCCGCGGCTTGAGCGCCGTCGCCGCCACGTCCGCGTTCATCCGGTCGCTCGCCGATCTCGGCGCGGCGGACGTGGCGGTCGCGGGTGGCAAGGGCGCGAACCTCGGCGAGCTCATTCGCGCCGGATTTCCGGTGCCCGACGGATTCGTCATCGGCACGAACGCGTACGCGCTCGCCGCCGAGGCGGCGGGGGTCGCTCCCGATGCGCCCACGAGCGCCCGCGTGCGCCTTGCGGGGTCGCCTGTGCCTGCCGCGATCGCGGACGCGGTGCGCGACGCCTACCGCGCGCTGGGATCGCCGGCAGTCGCCGTCCGCTCGTCCGCGACGGCCGAGGACCTACCCGAGGCGAGCTTCGCCGGCCAGCAGGACACGATCCTCGGCGTTTCCGGCGAGGAGGCTCTGCTCGACGCGGTCCGCAAGTGTTGGGCGTCGCTCTGGAACGAGCGCGCCGTCGCGTATCGCGAGACGCAGGGGGTCGAGCGGGACGGGCTCCGGCTCGCGGTCGTGGTGCAGCGGATGGTCGACGCCGAAAGCGCCGGCGTCCTCTTCACGGCCGATCCGATCACCGGCCGTCGCCGCCGCGCGGTCATCGACGCGGTGCGCGGGCTGGGGGAGCGGCTCGTCGCGGGCGCGGTGAACCCCGACCACTTTGTCATCGACGCGCGCGACGGCACGGTCATCGAACGGCGCGGCGATGTGCTGAACGACGCGCAACTGCGCGAGCTCGCGGCGCTCGGTGCGCGCGTCGAGGCGCACTACGGCCGCCCTCAGGACATCGAGTGGGCGATCGCACCGGATGGCAAGCTCTGGCTGGTCCAGTCGCGCGACATCACCACGCTCTATCCGCTTCCAGCGAACGCGCCCGATCCCGACCGCGACCTGCGGGTCTATTTCTCCGGGAACGTCGCCCAGGGCGTCTTCCAGCCGTTCACGCCGATGGGCCTGCAGACGTTCAAGCTCATCGGCTCGGCGTTCGCGAAGGTCTTCGGCATTCCGGTCAAAGACGCCGCGGCCGGACCGCCGCTCACGGTGGAGGCCGGAATGCGGCTCTTCATCGACCTGACGCCGGTGCTGCGGGACCCCTTCGGGCGCGAGCTGCCCGAGCGCGTCATGGGGGTGATGGAGTTCCGGAGCCAGGCGATCTTCGCGAAGCTCCTCGAGGATCCGCGTCTTGCTCCGCGCGGCCGGGCTTCGCGCTCGCGGCTGATCGTGTTGCGAAAGGTGCTCCGCACCGGCGCGCCGCAGACCGCGTTTCGCGCGCTGCTGCGACCGGACGCGACGCGCGAGAGCCTTCTGCGAGAGGTCGACGCGGCGATCGCCGGCGTTCGCATCCCGGAGGCTCCGCTCGAGCGGCTCGACGCGTACGAGCGGCTCGTCCTCGACTTGATGCCCAGGCTTTTTCCGCGCCTCGTCGGCCTCGTCGCGCCCGGGATGCTGTCGTACGGTCTCGCCGGCCGCCTGCTCGGCCGCCGTGCGCGCCCGGACGAGATGCAGACGGTGCTCCGTGGTCTGCCGTACAACCCCACCACGGAGATGGACCTCGAGCTCTGGCGGATCGCGCGCCGCGCTCGCGAAGATCGGGCCTGCCGCGGCGCGCTCGAGACGCGCACCCCGGCGCAGCTCTCGGCGGACTACCGCGCGGGCGCGCTCCCGCAGCGGCTTCAACGCGATATGAGCGCGTTCCTCGCCCGGTACGGGCACCGCGCGATCGCCGAGATCGACCTTGGCTTACCACGCTGGTCGGAGGACCCGGCGCATCTCCTCGGCGCGATCGCGAACTACCAGCGCCTCGACGACGCGGCGCTCGCGCCCGACGCGCAGTTCGCGCGCGGCGCGCGTGAGGCCGAGGCGATGATCGCGACGCTCGTCTCGCGGGTCCATGGTCCCCGCCGGGTTCTCGTGCGGTTTCTGCTGCGGCGCGTGCGCCTGCTGGGTGGCCTGCGCGAGCAGCCGAAGTTCCAGATCATGCGGATCTTCGCGATCGGCCGCGCGATGATCGCGCCGGTTGGCGCGGCACTCGCCGAGCGCGGGCTGTTGATCGGCGCCGACGACATCTTCTTCCTTACCTTGCCGGAGGCGCGACGCGCGATCGCGGGCGCGGATCTACGAGCGATCGTCGCCGAGCGGCGCGCGACCTACCGGCGCGAGCTCGCGCGCCGTCGCATCCCGCGCGTGCTCCTCTCGGACGGGACCGATGCCGAGACGCTGCTGCCATCGTCCGCGGACGGCGCGATCCGCGGCACGCCCGCGTCGCCAGGTGTCGCGCGGGGCGTCGCCCGCGTCATCCTCTCGCCCGCTGGCGCGCGGCTCGAGCCGGGAGAGGTCCTCGTTGCGCCGTCGACAGATCCCGGCTGGACGCCGCTCTTTCTCACCGCGGGCGCCTTGGTGATGGAAATGGGCGGGATGATGTCGCACGGCGCCGTCGTGGCTCGCGAGTACGGAATACCCGCGGTGGTCGGAGTGCCCGACGCGACCGGCCGGATCGCGACCGGCGAGAAGGTCGTCGTGGACGGGTCCGCGGGGACGGTCGCGGTCGAGCGCTAACGGCCTTTAGGCCGTCTTGCTGCCGAGCCCGGGTGGCGGTGCTCGCCGCGGGCGCACTGAAGGAAGAAGACGCGGTCGAGGATCGCGAACATCGATGGACCTCCGCGGTCGGTTCACGCGGAGCCTGCGTGGTGAGCTGTCGGGCTTGGGCGGCGTGCATAGCGCCCAGTGCTCTCGCAGGTTCGCCCCGGAAGGTGGTTCCCCCGCTCCGCGAGGATTAGGCCTAGGACGATGGTAGGCCGGACCGAGCGGCCTGACCGTCTCCGGCGTTACTTGCTGACAGGCGAGCCCGTATCAACCGTTACGTTTCCCCCACCGAGGGGAGAGCAAGCGCCCCTAAACTCACCCGAACGCGATTACGGGCGGGAGTGAGGAATGGCAGTTCTGGAACGCGTGGCGCCGGCGACCGCAGCCCCATCGAAGGCGGAAGCGCCTGCCCCGATGGCTCCGGCGACCATGGAGGAGACCGGTCTCACCGGGCAATTCGTCTCCGACCTCGTCCTCAAGATCCTCTACCAGAAGGGCCAGACCACGGCGGCCGACCTCGCCGACACGATCTGCCTTCCGCTCCCCAAGATCCTCCATAGCGTCCTCGATTTCCTGAAGAGCGAGCACCTCGTCGAGGTGAAGGGTGGCTCCGGTATGGCCGCAGCCACCTACGTCTACATCCTCTCGATGAAGGGCGCGGAGCGCGCCCGCGAGGCATTCGCCAAGAACGGGTACGTCGGCGCCGCGCCAGTGACGCTCGGTGCGTATGTCAATCGCGTGCGCGCGCAGTCGATCGGCGACATGCAGGTCACCTTCGATGAGATCCGGAAAGCGCTGAGTCACCTCGTCCTGCCGGAAAAGACGCTGCGCCAGCTCGGCCCAGCGATCAACAGCGGTCGCTCGATCTTCCTCTTCGGTCCTCCTGGCACCGGAAAGTCCTCGATCGCGGAGACGCTGGCGGGGATGCTCAAAGGGAGCATCGTTCTGCCGTACTCAATCCTCGTCGGGCAGCAGCTCATCCGCGTGTTCGACCCGTCGCGTCACAAGCCGCTCATCGCTCTCGACGCTCGCTTCGATCGGCGCTGGATCCCGGTCAACCGTCCGTTTGTCGAGGTGGGCGGCGAGCTCACCCTCGAGGACCTCGACCTCACGTTCGACGGGGTGTCGAAGGTGCACGAGGCGCCCTTCCAAATGAAGGCGAGCGGCGGCGTGCTGCTCATCGACGACTTCGGCCGTCAACGCGCCTCGCCCGAGATGCTCCTCAACCGATGGATCGTCCCGCTGGACCGCGATGTGGACTTCCTCACGCTCTCGGATGGCCGCAAGATCGAGGTCCCCTTCGACGTGCTCCTTGTCTTCGCGACGAACCGGACACCATCATCGCTCGTCGACGAGGCGTTCCTGCGGCGCATCCAGTACAAGATCGAGATCAAGCCGCCGACGGACCAGGAGTTCGCCGAGATCCTGCGCCGCGTCTGCGAAAAACAAAAGATCACGTTCTATCCAAAAGCCGCCGACTGGATCGCGGCGTATTGCCGCGAGCGGAGCATCCCGCTGCGCTCGTGCCATCCGCGCGACCTCATTCAGCATCTGGGCGCCGCCTCGCGCTTCCTACTCAAGCCGGCGGAGCTCACGCCGGAGCTCGTCGAGCTCGCTTGCGAGACCTATTTCGTCCCGATCTGAACTGAGCTAGCGAGCCGGCTCGAACTCGGCGTCCTCGATAGCCTCCGCCTCATCGGCGCTGAGCACGTGCTTCGGCGGCGAGAAGAAGCGCTGCGCCACGAACGTCGGAACGATCGCGGAGCAGATCACAGTCGTGATCAGCACCGAGAATTGCGTGCGGTCGATGATCCCGGCGTTCAGTGCATACAGTGACGAAATCGTCCCGAAGGTCAGGCCGGTGCTCATAAGGAGGGTCGTGTACGTCGCATACGGCCGTAGCCAAAGGAGCGCCGGAGGGTAGACGCCGGCGAACTTCGCCGCGATCTTCACCGCAAGGAACGCGAGGAGCAGCGGAACCGCCGACCCGAGCGCGCTGAGGCTCACGTTCATCCCGCCCTTGACGAAGAAGAAGAACGGCGTCAGGAAAGAGAATGCCACGACGCGGAAGCGCTTCTGCTGCTCCCGATGCGCGCGGAATACCCGAGCCACGGCCAGGCCGAGTAGGAACGCGGGCAGGACGGCGTGGCTCTTGGCGAGGTCGGCGGTCCACATCAGGATGAAGAGCGCCACGAAGGCGCCCTTGATCTCCGGCTCGATGACCCGGTCCCCGTACCGCCGGAAGAACCAGGGCTGCAGCGCGAGCATCGTCACGACGATGACGACCGACGCGACGACGAAGAGCAGAAGGTACGCGTTCGGCTGGATGAATAGGACCGACAGGGCTGACGCCGTGCCGAGATCGGTCACAAACGTCGCGGCCATGATGATCTTGCCGATTTCGGTCTCGGTGAGTCCGGTCTCAACGAGCACCGCGTACACGACGGCCAGCGAAGTGGTCGAGAGCGCGACGCCCGCGATCTCGGATTGGCGAAGATCCCAGCCGGCGATGAAGTACGCGAAGAGGCCGGCCGCCACGAAAGGCAGGAGGAAGGAGAGACCTCCGAGGACGACGGACTCGCGGAACCGGTGGCGCAAGAGGCGCGGTTCGACCTCCGCGCCCGCGAGGAATGTCAGGAAGATGCCGCCGAAGGAGGCGAGAAAGTCGATCCAGGGAGTGGTCGTAAGCCCGAACAGGTTGCCGGCGATCACCCCGAGCGCGATCTCGATGATCGCGACGGAGATACCCAACTCGACGCTGGCCATCGACGCGATGAGGACGAGGGCCGCCAGGATGGTCGCGGTCGCGAGCGTGTCCACGTCTGACCTCCACCAAGCTCGATTTGGCAGAGGCCATCAGCCGCTCGCGCGGCGGTTCAGGGGAGCCTCATCCCCTTTTGCCGGAGGCTAGGTCGAGGTCTTCTTTTTCCCGCTCTTCGCCGCGGCCTTCGCGATCCGGCCCCGTCGACGGCGTGCGCTGTTCTTGTGGATCGCGCCGCGCTTCGCCGCACGGTCGAGGGCGCTGGCGGCCGCCGCGATCACGTCCGATGCCGCCTCGCCGCCCTTCGCGATCGCCTCGCGCGCGGCGCGCACGGCCGTCCGCGCCGCGGAGCGGCCGATCGTCTTCACGGTGGTGCGGCGCTGGGTCTGCCGGATGCGCTTGAGGGCCGAGCGCTTGCGTTTCTTGGTTGCCATCGGCTGCGAACGATAGCGGATGCCTCAATATCAACTCGGTGCCGATGTCGGTAGCGCGCGCGTCGGCGATCATGATCGCC
This sequence comes from Candidatus Limnocylindria bacterium, assembly GCA_036003765.1. Lineage (GTDB taxonomy): Bacteria > Chloroflexota > Limnocylindria > P2-11E > P2-11E > 3-1-20CM-2-70-9. The sequence continues at coordinate 63,155 of DASYSC010000221.1, read as the reverse complement.
ACACTCGTCGCGAGCCGCGTCCTCGGGTGGCTGCGCCTGTCGGTCATCGGCGCCACCTTCGGCGAGTCGCCGCAGCTCGACGCCTTCTGGGCGGCATTCAAGATCCCCGACGCCATCTTTGGCCTGCTCGTCGCCGGCGCGCTCGCCTCGGCGTTCATCCCTGTTTTCACGGGGTACCTCGCGCGCGAGCGGGAGGTCGAGGCCTGGCGCGTCGCATCGAGCGTGCTCAACGCGCTGCTCGTACTCCTCGTCGCTTTCTCGGCCGTCATGTGGCTGCTCGCGCCGATCGTGGTCCCAACGGTCGTCGCGCCCGGTTTCGCGGGGAAGCCTGGCCAGCTCGAGCTCACCATCGAGCTGACCCGGCTCATGCTGCTGTCGCCGATATTCATGGGTCTCTCGTCGCTCACGACAGGGATCCTCAACTCGTATCGGCAGTTCCTCTCCGGAGCGATCGCACCTTTGGTCTACAACGCGGTGATCATCCTGTTCACACTTTTCGCCGCACCGTTCCTCGGTATCCAAGCCGTCGCGCTCGGCGTGGTCGTAGGGGCGCTCGTGATGTGGCTGGTGCAGATCCCTGAGCTGACGTTCCGGCGCACGCGCTACTCACTCTCCCTCGACCTCGCGCATCCGGGCGTCCGCGACGTGTTGCGGCTCGCGGGGCCGCGCACGATCGCGCTCGGTGCGGTGCAGATCGTCTTCTTTGTCGACACGAACCTCGCGTCGAGCATGCCGGAGGGCTCACTCACGGCCCTCAACTACGCCTTCCAGCTCATGCTCCTTCCGCTCGGCGTCTTCTCTATCGCGATCAGCGCTGCCATCTTCCCAACGCTCTCCCACTACGCCTCGCTCGGCCAGGTGACGCGCATGCGCGACTCGGTGCAGCAAGCGATCCGGTGGATCCTGTTCCTCACCTTACCGACCGTGATCTTGATGATCGTGTTGCGGCGCCCGATCGTGAATCTGCTCTTCCAGTACGGGAACTTCGGCAGTGAAGCGCGCGAAGCCACCCAGGCCGCATTCCTCTTCTACTCACTCGGTCTCGCCGGGCATGCGCTTGTACAGATCATCGCTCGGGCCTACTACGCGTCGCGCGACACGACGACTCCGCTCGCTCTCACGCTCATTTCTATCGGCCTGAACATCGTGCTCGACGTCCTGCTCGCACCGATCCTGTTCATCAACGGCCTCGCGCTCGCGAACTCGATCTCCACGCTGGTCGAGGCCGTGCTCCTGCTCGCGCTGCTCGCGCCTCGCGCGCGGCTACGACTGGTCGGGCTCGGCCTCTCGAGCCTGAAGCAGGTGTGCGCAAGTCTCTTCATGGGTGTCGCGATGTTCGGGTTCATCCGCGTGACCAACCTGCCGTTCGACCTCCTCGTGGACCCCTCGAAGCCGGTGCTGCTCCTCCAGACGTTGCTTGCCGCGGCGGTGGGCGGATCGGTCTACCTCGTCGCGGCGTACCTACTGCGCATCGGTGAGCTCGGCGAGATCCTCGCCGTCGTGAGGACACGACTCCGCCCTAGACCCGCCGCCGCTCCGGGATGACCGGTCAGCAGCGGCAGATGGAGTTCCCATACGCGACGTGCCAGACGAGGTACATCGCGACGAAAAGCATGATCGACGCGAGGAACCCGTAGCGGCGGAACGTGACCGCCTGGGCGAAGCTCAACGTGTAATCCGCCGTGATCAGGATCGATGGCGGCGAGAAGAGCTGGGCGCGCGGATCGTTCTGGAGACCGGCGCCTGAGATGGCCCGCAGGGTAACGCCCTAGCCTGTCTTGCGATGGCCGACCTCGCGCGCATCCGCAACTTCTGCGTCATCGCGCACGTCGATCATGGCAAGACCACGCTCTCCGACCGTCTCCTCGAGATGACCGGCACCGTGCCGCTCCGGGAGATGCGCGAGCAGCTCCTCGACTCCATGGTGCTCGAGCGCGAGCACGGGATCACCATCAAAGCGCGTGCGGTCCGCATGGCATGGCGGGATCACGAGCTCAATCTGATCGACACGCCGGGTCACGTTGACTTCACCTACGAGGTGAGCCGCTCGCTCGCGGCGTGCGAAGGCGCCGTGCTGCTCGTCGACGCCTCGCAGGGGATCGAGGCGCAGACGCTCGCGAACGCGTATCTCGCAGTGGAGCAGGGCCTCGAGGTCATCCCGGTCATCAACAAGATCGACCTACCCAACATCGACCTCGACGTCGTGCGCGAGGAGCTCCGGATGACGCTCGGGTTCCGCGACGACGAGATCCTGCTCGTCTCCGGCAAGACCGGCGCGGGCGTCGAGGAGCTCCTGAACGCGATCGTCGAGCGTGTCCCCGCCCCGACCGGAGACGTGAGCGCTCCGCTGGGCGCCCTCATCTTCGATTCGCATTACGACGCGTACAAGGGCGTCGTCGCGCACATCCGCGTTGTGGATGGCGCGCTCGCCGCCGGCGATCGCATCCGGCTCATGGCGACGGAGCGCGAGAGCGATCTCCTCGAGCTCGGGGTCTTCGTGCCCGACGCACGCCCGATCGAACGCCTCGCCACCGGCGAGGTGGGCTACGTGGCGACGGGACTCAAGGCCGTCGCCGACTGCCGCGTCGGGGACACGCTCACGCTCGCGGCGCGTCCCGCGGTGAAGGCGCTCCCCGGCTACCGACCGGCCAAGCCGATGGTCTTCGCGGGCTTCTATCCGACGAACGCGGAGGACTATCCCGCGCTCAAGGACGCCCTCGAGAAGCTCCGCCTCAACGACGCCTCGCTCATCTACGAGCCCGAGACCTCACAGGCGTTGGGCTTCGGATTCCGCGCGGGGTTCCTCGGCCTCCTGCACCTCGAGATCGTGCAGGAGCGGCTCGAGCGGGAGTACGACGTCGAGCTCATCGCCACCTCGCCGTCGGTCGAGTACCGCGTCATCACTCAGAAAGGCGCCGAGGTCGCGATCGACAACCCCGCGCTCTTACCGGATCCCGGCACGATCCTCGAGATCCGCGAGCCGTGGATGAGCGTGACGGTCATCGTCCCGACCACGCACGTTGGTGCGGTCATGGAGGTCGCGCAGAACAAGCGCGCGTCTCTTCTGGACATGAGCTACGTCGACCCGACGCGCGCGATGCTCAAGTACCAAATGCCGCTCTCGGAGTTGATCGTCGACTTCTACGACCAGTTGAAATCCCGATCGCAGGGCTACGCGTCGCTCGACTACGAGTTCGCCGAGTACCGCGCCGCCGACCTCGTGCGCCTCGACATCCTCGTGTCCGGCAGCCTCGTCGACGCGCTCTCGATCATCACGCATCGCGATCGGGCGCAGCAATCCGGACGCGTGCTCGTGTCCAAGCTCCGCGGCCTCATCCCCAAGCAGATGTTCGACGTGCGCATCCAGGCGGCGATCGGCGGCAAGGTCATCGCCAGCGAGACCGTGAAGGCGAAACGCAAGGACGTGCTCGCGAAGTGCTACGGCGGCGACATCACCCGCAAGCGGAAGCTCCTCGAAAAGCAGAAGGAAGGCAAGAAGCGGATGAAGATGGTGGGGTCCGTCGAGATCCCGCAGGAGGCCTTCCTCGCGGTGCTGCGGATGGGGGACGAGACATGACCAAGAACTCGGGAGGCTCTGCCCCCCGGCCCCCGGCCGTCCCGAAGGTGCAGTTCGAGCACCCGACGCAGCTCGCGGCCACGACCTTCCTTCAGGCGGTCGCGAGCAACGAAGCCGCCACGATCTGGGAGTGCCTCTCGCGTGAGACGCGCGGTCTGCTCGAGGGCCACTACGCGGGTCGTGCCGCGGTCGCTCTGCACCGCGCCGCGGGGGTCGCACCCTCGGGCGAGGACGCGCGCCTCGCCGAGGTCGTCGCGCCGCTGCGTGACTCCATCGTCGGCGCGCTCGGCGGCGCGGAGAAGCTTGGTGGCTTTGGCGTCTCGGGCGCCCGGGTCGTCGATCGCGCCACCGCCTACGTTCTACTCCTGCCCGAGTTCGGCGAGGAGCGAATCGTCACTGAGGTGGACTGGAAGCCAAGTCACCTGCTTGCGTTCGTGCACGAGTCGCGCGAGTGGTTCGTCGATCTCGGCCGGACCGCGGATCTCTCGGTCGACGCGGGGCTGCCGGATCCGCTCGGGGCGATCAAGAGCTCGGGGGGCTCTGCCCTCGATCCCCCAGGGTCCGCATGAGGGGGATTGGTCTCTACGTCCACATCCCGTTCTGCGCGTCGCGCTGCCCGTACTGCGACTTCGCGACCGCGCCCGCGACGACCGGGCTCCGCGGGCAGTACCTCGACGCCCTCGGCGAGGAGATCGCCCGCGAGGGAGGGGCGCTGGAGCGGCCGCGGATCCGGACGCTGTACGTCGGCGGAGGTACCCCGAGCCTTCTCGACGCGGGCGAGATCGAATCACTCGCCCACGCGCTGCACGAGGCTTTCGACCTGCGCCCGCGCGAGGCCACCGTCGAGGCCAATCCCGCGACGCTTGACCGCGGGCGCCTCGATGCCTGGCGCGAGCTCGGCATCACGCGCATGTCCTTGGGGGCGCAGAGCTTCGACGCGCGCGGGCTGCGCGCGCTCGGCCGGACGCACCAGCCACAGGACAGCGCGGCCGCGTTCGTGGCCGCCCGCGATGCCGGCCTCGACGTCAACCTCGACCTGATCTTCGGCTGGCCGGGCCAGACCGCCGCCGACTGGCAGCGCGACCTCGCGGCCGCGCTCGCGCTTGAGCCTGATCACCTTTCCTGCTATCCGCTGGAGCTGCGCCTCGACCCTGAGGCCTCGGTGGCGAACTGGCCGGGGGGCGGCTGGCCGGTGCTCGAGCGCTGGCGCCGGCGGGCTGCGGCGGCGCAGCCGGACGATGGCGGCATCGCTCGCTTCTACCGCCTCGCCGAGCGCGTTCTGGGCGGCAACGGTTACCGGCACTACGAGATCGCGAACTGGGCAAGGCCGGGCAAGCGCTCCCTCCACAACCTCGGCTACTGGCGCGACCGCGAGTGGCTGGGCGTGGGCGCCGGCGCGCACACCCACCTCGCCGGCGTCCGCTCGGCGAATCCGGTGGAGCTCCGCGCGTACATCGAGCGCGCGCGGACGGGGACCGCCCGGACCGCCGACCTGGGATCGGACCCTCGGGCGGAGGCCGCGATGCTCGCGCTGCGGCTCGATACTGGCCTCGATCTCCGCCGTTACGCGGTCCGCTTCGGTGAAGAGGCCGCGAAACGCGTACGGACGGCGCTCGCCGACGTCTCGCGCGCGCGGCTCGTGCGCTGGTCCGGTGAGCGCGCGCAGCTCACGGCGCGCGGACGGCTTCTCGCGAGCGAGGTCTTCGTGCGCCTTCTGCCCTAGGGGCACCAGATCCAGACGTAGTTGACGTCGTGTGGCTGCGGCGCGGTGCGCGGCACGCATGGCGTGGGGCCCGCTTGACGCTCCAGGCGCGGATCGCGCACGTCGGAGGCGCGCACGAATCCCACGACGAGCGCCAGGCAGAGGCCGAGCGCGACCAGCCATGTCGGCGGTTCCCACGGATGCCATTCACCGGCGGCGTCGTTGGGCTGTTCGACGATCTCCACGCGACCCATACAAGGCGGGAGCGAGATGAGTTCCCGTGCTTGCGGTGACGCACCGAATTCGATATGCCATCACCACACGATCGCTTCCGATCAGTTCGGGGAGGAACCATGACCCAGGAAGACCAAGGCACCGATTGGTCCGCGCAGAAGGAACCCGGTTCGGTCTGGCCCACGCCGATACCCACGAGCCCGACTCCGCCTCCACCCTCGCCGATGAGCGGCTCGTCGTCGGGCATGGGTGGCGGACGGAAGAGGACCACGCGCCGCCGCTCTACCGCGAAGAAGGCGACGAGCGGACGCAAGACGACCGCGAAGCGGTCGACCGGCCGCCGCAAGACCACCGCGAAGCGCAAGACCGCCAAGCGGAGCACCGCAAAGCGGGGAGGCCGCAAGGCGACGGCGCGCCGCAAGACCACGGCGCGCCGCAAGACCATGGGCCGCCGTAGCACCGCGAAGCGCACGACGCGGCGAAGCACGACTCGGAAAAAGCGCCGCTAGGGGGAACACCAGCGCTGGGGGTTCGAGGGGGCTAAGGGCAGGGGCCCAGGGGGCAGGGGCCCCCGGACGCGTAGCGGAGCGCGAAGCGACGCCCCCTCGGCCCCTAGTTGCGCTTGCCCCGGCCCATCCCCGGTTTGCGGCCGTGATTTGCCTTCTTGCTGCGCCAGCCGAGCTTGCCCTTGGTCTTCTGCTTCTTCTGACCCTTGCCCATGGCTACGCGCGCCCTCCGGTGAAGAGATGGAGCTGCAGCGCGCGCGTCGGTGGCGCGATGAGCTCGGTCACGAGCCATTGTGCGACCGTCGTGGCCTCGGCGTCTTCGGGAAGGCCGACGCGATCGCGCGCCGTGGCGATGTGGCGCTTCGCGGTCCGGACGTCAATGGCAAGCGTGCGTGCGGTCTCGGCGAGCGATCGTTCGAGAACGTCTCGCAGGATGAACGCCGCGAGATCCGGCCCGCGAAGCGCATAACGCCCGACGAGATCTCGGAGCCCGGCACCGAAGAGACGCCCGCCCACCACAGCGTCCTTCAAGACCGCGGCGGCCTCGCCGTCGAGGTCGGCGATCCGCAGGAGCGCGGCCACCTCCGCGTCGGGAAGCTCGCGGGCGTGACCGAGGCTGGCGATAAACCGCTGGACCACGACATCATCCGCCACGACTGTGCGGACGCCGTCGCGAGGTGTGGTAGCGATCCGCACCAGCGCGTCTTGCAGCTGTCGGCGAAGACCTTCGAGGTCGGCGAACCGCACGACCTCGAGGACCGCGGGATTGCCCAGGAGCAGGCGCGAGATCGGTCGGTCGCGCTCGGCGACGACGATCACCGGGACGCCGTGCTCCCGCGCGAGCTCGACCTCGATACCCACGCCGAACGACGGGATACCGGCATAGGCGATCAACACCGCGGCACCCGTGACGTGCGCGCGATCGATCTCGTACACCGCCCGAGGGTCGAGGTGAGCGGCCACCACTGGATCGGTGACGCGATGCGGGAGGTAAGCGCGAAGATGGGCCGCTTCCGCGATCTCGGCCAGGAGCTCGTAGAAGAGCTTGGTGCGCGGCGCGTCCTCGAGCGCCGTCAGCGCGCCCGAGATGTATGCCTCGCCGACGGTGACTGCGGTCCGCTGCTTCGCCTCGTCCATGGGGCGCTCATGATGGTGGGGACGTCAAGTTCGGACCATAGAATCGGCCGATGCCTGAGCAGCGCGTGGCCGAGCACCTGCGCCGGCTGCCGCTCTTCTCGCGACTTCCCGACGGCGAGCTCGCCGAGCTCGGCGACCGGGTCCGGACCAAGCAATACCGCCGCGGCGAGACCATCTTCCGCAAGGACGACCCGGGCACGCACCTCTACATGGTCCTGGACGGCGCGGTGAAGATCGCGCTCCCCGGGGAGTTCGGCCAGGAAGCGCTCGTCGCGATCATGCGCCCGGGGGAGTTCTTCGGGGAGCTCGCGCTCTTCGACCGCAGCCCGCGTTCGGCAAGCGCCACGGCGCTCGAGGACACGCGCGCGGCCCTCCTCGCAGGTGACGATTTCCTCGCGTATCTGGAGTCGCATCCAGCCTCGTTCCGCGTCGTCCTCGAGACCCTGGCCCGCACGATCCGCCGCCTCTCGGACCGGGTGGAGGACCTGATCTTCCTCGACGTGCCGAGCCGGGTGGCGAAATACCTGCTCGACCTGGCGAGATCGACCGGCGGCGATGGCAACGAGCTCACGCTCACGCAGGACGAGCTCGCGGCCTTCATCGGCGCGTCGCGGGTCTCCGTGAACCGCGTCCTCGGCGACCTCGAGCGTCGCGAGATCATCGCCATACGGCGGCGCCGGATCGCGATCAAGGACGCCGATCGTCTCCAGAAGGAGATCCGTTTTTAGTGAAGGCCGAGCGAGGTGTCCGCTCAGGGGCGCGAGTCGAACCTGCCGGAGGCGTGTCTCCCGGCCAAGCCGGAGATTGAGCTAAGTGGTGACGAACCGGAAGCGCCCGCTCGTGCTGGTGGTCGAGGACGACCCGGCGCTGGGCGACGTGATCATGACCGCGCTGAAGGACGAGGGCCTCGATGCGAAGCTCGCACACGACGGTGACGAGGCCATGCGCGACGTCGACGACCTCAGTCCGTCGTGCATGGTCCTCGACCTGATGATGCCCAAGCGCGACGGGTTCTCGGTCCTCCGCGAGCTCCGTGCCGACGGGCGCATCTCCCGGATACCGGTGGTTGTCGTGACCGCGATCTTCGGGTTGTCCGAGCGCCTCTACGCGACCGAGCTCGGCGCGGCCGATTACGTGACGAAGCCCTTCGACCTGGACGATCTGGTCTCGCGTGTCCGCGCGCTTCTCTCGCCGACCGCGGCCTAGAACCCGCGCTCGGCGATCCGGCTCGCCGCGGTGAGCAACGGCGCATCAGCCGGGACCGACGAACCAGCACCGCGCGCGCGTGGCAGGGCGCGCGCTGTGCTAGGCGGCGCGAGGGATGTCGCTCGTGCAGTGCGGGCAGCGTGTCGCCGCCATCGGGAGGTCATCCGCGGCACAGCGCGGGCAGACCTTCGTTGGCGCGGGCTTTGGTATGAACGACCGAGCGATGATGAACACGACGAACGCCACGATGATGAACGTAATAACGGTGTTAATGAACACGCCGTAGTTGAGCGTCGCCAAGCCCGCGTCCTGCGCCGCCTTCAGGCTTGCGGGGTGCTTACCCGAGAGGTCGATGAAGAGGTTGTTGAAGTCCACTCCTCCGAGGAGCAGCCCGACCGGCGGCATGATGATGTCTTTGACGAGCGAGTTGACGACCGCCGCCAGCGCGACGCCGATGATGAACGCGAGAGCCAGCGCGAGAACGTTTGCCTTGAGCAGCCACACCTTGAATTCGGACAACATTAAAAAGACCCTCCTGCGTGCCGGATGAAACTGCGTAACCGCAGGGGGCGTGCCAGCCTTCTTGCCCCCCGCACGCGCAGGCGCGGTCTTGACGGGGCCGAAGAGGCCCTGATAGGCTCTTAGCACTCTCGATAGGAGAGTGCTAATTTGACAAACAAGCCCGATCCAGCCGTGTTTCCAGAGCTTGACCGGCGAGCGCGGGAGCTGCTTTCGGCGGTGATCCGCGAGTACATCGCCACGGCCGAGCCGGTGTCGTCTGCCCAGCTCGTGCGGAGGTACCACCTGGATGTCTCGCCGGCGACGGTGCGCAACGAGCTCGCCGATCTCGAAGAGCGCGGCCTCCTGACGCACCCGCACACCTCGGCGGGACGCGTCCCGACGGATCTCGGCTACCGCTACTTCATCGAGAGCCTCATGCCGATGTCGGGGCTGCGTCCGGAGGAGCAGGTGACCGTGTCCCATCAGTTCCAGCAGGCCCTGACCGACACGGCGGCGTGGCTCCGGGTGGCTGCCTCGAGCCTCGCGCGGCTCACCGCCGAGGCGTCGCTCGTGACGCCGCCCGCCGCAAGGCGCACGACCCTGCGGCATCTCGAGGTCGTTCCGATCCACGAGCGCCGTGTCCTGATCGTGGCCGTTCTTGAGGGCGGCGCGGTGCGGCAGCAGGTCCTGGAACTAGGGACTCCGACGACCCCCGAGCATCTGCACGGGCTGTCGGCGCGCCTCACGGATTCGCTCGCCGGCGGAAGCGCCGCAACTCTGCTCGGGCGTGGCGCGAGCGAGACGGGTGCAGACGCGGACGTGGTCCGCGCGCTCGCCCGCATCCTCGAGGAGCAGGACGCCTTCCGTGCGCGCGACCTGTACGTCGACGGGTTCCAGAACATCCTCGCCCAGCCCGAATTTGCGCAGGGCGATCGCGGCCGCGAAATGCTCAGCCTCTTCGAGGACCACACGCGTTTGGCCGAGATCCTGCCGCTCGACCTGGGCGCAGGGGAGGTTCACATCACGATCGGCCACGAGCACCGGCAGGAGTCGCTCCGCGACTGCAGCCTGGTCGTCGGCCGTTACGGGGCCGACGCGGATGTGATCGGTTTTGTTGGGGTCGTCGGGCCGACGCGGATGGACTACGCGCGGTCGATCGGGGCGGTCCGCTACGTGGGGTCGCTCATGAGCGACCTCGTCAGGGTCATGGAGGGTCAGTGATGGACGACAAGGTGCGGCGCGCCGAGGAGCTGCTGGAGCGGCGATCGCGCGAACGTACGAATGGCGAGACGCGTGAGTCACCGGCGGCCACGAGTGAGGAGCCCGAGGCGCCGGCGGGCAGCGAGAAAGAGGCCGAGCTCACCAACGATCTGAAGCGGATGGCGGCGGACTTTGCCAACTACCGGAAGCGGAACGAGGCCGAGCGCGCCGAGTTCGCGAAGTTCGCGAAATCCGACCTGATCGCGAAGCTCCTCGACGTGCTCGACGGGTACGACCGCGCGCTGGCCACGATCCCCGACGAGCTCAAGGGGACCGCCTGGGTCGAGGGGATGTGGCTCATCGAGCGGAAGCTGAGAGCCATCCTCGAGGCCGAGGGACTCGAGGGCATCGACTCGATCGGGCAGCCGTTCGATCCGTACAAGCACGAAGCGGTCGCACATGTCCCGTCCGATGAGCCGGAGGGGACCGTCATCCAAGAGCATCAGAAGGCATATCGACTCCACGACCGGGTCATCCGTCCAGCATTGGTGACGGTGTCGAGTGGGAGCGAAGGCAAGGAGAAGGACTGAAATGGCAAAAGTGATCGGCATCGATCTCGGAACCACCAACTCGGCCGCCGCCTACATGGAAGGTGGCGAGCCGACGATCATCCCGAACGCGGAGGGCGGCCGCATCACGCCGTCCGTCGTCGCGTTCACCAAGACCGGCGAGCGCCTCGTCGGACAGCTCGCGAAACGGCAGGCGATCACCAACCCGGAGAACACGATCTACTCCGTGAAACGCCTCATGGGCCGGAGATTCTCCGATCCTGAGGTCCAGCGGAGCATGAAGATGGTCCCCTACAAGATCCAGCAGGCAGCCAACGGTGGCGTCGAGATCGTTCTCGGCAATGGCAAGAAACTCACGCCGCCCGAGGTCTCGGCGATGATCCTTCAGAAGCTCAAGACCGATTCGGAGGCCTACCTTGGCGACAAGGTGACGCAGGCGGTCATCACCGTCCCGGCGTACTTCGACGATCAGCAGCGACAGGCCACCAAGGACGCGGGTCAGATCGCGGGCCTCGAAGTTTTGAGAATCATCAACGAGCCGACCGCGGCGGCGCTCGCCTACGGCCTCGACAAGAAGAAGGACGAGCTCGTCGCCGTATACGACCTGGGTGGCGGCACCTTCGACATCTCGGTCCTGCAGCTCGGCGAAGGCGTCTTCGAGGTGAAGGCGACAAATGGCGACACGCACCTGGGCGGCGACGACTTCGACCAGCGGGTCATCGACTGGCTGGTGGAAGAGTTCAAGAAGGACCAGGGCATCGACCTGCGGTCCGACCGGCAGGCGCTGCAGCGGCTCAAGGAGGCTGCGGAGAAGGCCAAGATCGAGCTGAGCTCGACGCAGCAGTCGGAGATCAACCTTCCGTTCATCACCGCGGACCAGTCCGGTCCGAAGCACCTCGTCATGACGCTCACGCGGAGCAAGCTCGAGCAGCTCGTGGGGGATCTGGTCGAGAAGACCATCCCGCCGGTCCGCCAGTGCCTCAAGGACGCGGACGTCACCGCGGACAAGATTGACGAGGTCGTCCTAGTCGGCGGCCAGACGCGCATGCCGCTCGACATCGAGACCGTCAAGAAGCTCTTCAACGGCAAACAACCGAACCAGAGCGTGAACCCGGACGAGGTCGTCGCCATCGGCGCGGCGATCCAGGCCGGCGTGCTCAAGGGCGAGGTCAAGGACATCCTCCTCCTCGACGTCACGCCTCTCTCGCTCGGCATCGAGACGCTGGGTGGCGTCGCCACCAAGCTCATCGAGCGGAACACGACGATCCCCACGTCCAAGTCGCAGATCTTCACGACCGCTTCGGATGCGCAAACGCAGGTGGAGATCCACGTGACCCAGGGCGAGCGGGAGCTCGCCTCGGACAACAAGAGCCTCGCGCGGTTCATCCTCGATGGGATCGCGCCGGCACCCCGCGGTATTCCGCAGATCGAGGTGACGTTCGATATCGACGCGAACGGCATCGTGAACGTCAAGGCCCGCGATAAGGCGACTGGCCGCGAGCAGCACGTCACGATCACCGCATCGAGCGGTCTTTCCAAGGACGAGGTCCAGCGCTTGGTGAAGGACGCTGAGGCACACGCGGAGGAAGACCGGCGCAACCGCGAGAAGATCGAGGCGCGGAACCAGGGCGACACGATGGCCTACTCCATCGAGAAGACGCTCAAGGACCTTGGCGACAAGGTCCCGGCCGACACGAAGAAGGACGTCGAGGAGAAGCTCGCCGCGCTACGCGATGCCCTCAAGACGGACGACGTCGAGCGGATCAAGTCGGCCACGGAGGCACTGCGGGCAGCCTCGACGAAGATCGGCGAGGTCATGTACCAGCAGGAGCAGGCCAAGCAGCAAGCCGAGCCGCAGGGTCAGCCCGGGGCTGAGCAGCCCGAGGGCGAGCCCGCCGGAGCCGGCGCGAAGAAGGACGGCGACACGATCGAAGGCGAGTTCAAGGAGCAGAGCTGAGTCGAAGGGGGCTCTGCCCGCTTCGAAACCACCGGCATCGGTGCTGCAGAATGGCGGCGCGGCACGGAGCGAGCTCGGTCTCGCTCGGTGACGCGCCGCTTTTCGTCTAGGGGAGGTGCGCGATGCCGTACGAACCCGAGCCCATCGACGAAATCGACCCGGTCTGCGAGATGGAGATCGATCCGGAGCAGGCGCACGATCTCGGGCTTGAGAGCGAGCACGCCGGACATCGGTACGTCTTCTGCAGCAAGGCCTGCCGCGCCGCCTTCATCGCCGAACCTGCGCGCTACGCGCGCCTCGAGGAGCGGCCAGCTCTCTAGATCGTGGCTCTTCCGATCACAGGGACCCAGAGCGTTCACCTCGAGCTGCGGGACTGGAGCGGCGCGTTCCTCGAGAAGGTCTGGAGCCGATGGATTTCTGGAAGCGACTCACTCCGCTTGTGCCAGATGAGCGTTTGCCCAACCTGGGCCAGGTCGATCCGTTCGACGACACTCGTTTCAATTACAAGGCATGCGCCGAGCTACTAGGAGAGATCCAGCTGCTCCGTGCTCACCCATCGATCGCCGAGGATGTCGCATTCCTCGAACGAGTCGAGGCGCTCGTATCACGGGTGGCGAGTACGCAGCACCGCTACATCGGTTCATCGGCGATTAAGGCCTGACCGTCACGACGCCGACCATTCCGTAGGCCTCGTGCTGCGGAAAGTGGCAGATGAAGGTGAGCGCGCCGGGCTTGTCGAACGTCAGCGTCGTCGTCTTCGTGGCGAAGGGCGCGAGCGAGACTTCGTTCGGACGGTCACCGTGAACGGCCTCGGTGCCCGTGCGGTGACGCGCGTGGAAGGCCTCGTCGCCGATGAGCCACTCGTGGTCGATGGGATCGTCGTTGACGAGCGTGAACGTGACCGGCACGCCCATCGGGACCTCGATCTTCGTCGGCTCGAAGCGCGAGTAGTGGATGCGGATCCCGATGTGCGTCGGGAGCGCGGCGTTGGCTGGCGCGCAGGCGTCCGCCGCGAATGCGGCGAGCGCCAGCGCGACGAACGTGCGAACGATCACGCCGAGACCGTCTGCGACCGGCGCAGCAACACGATGGCGCCGAGCGCGGCGAGTGCGATGCCGACGAGCGCGACCGTGTCCGCGTTGGGCTTCGAAGGAGCGGGTGCGCTTGGAGGCGCTTCAAGTCCCGCGGCGACGCGCGACGGGCTTGCGCCCTTGGTGTCGACCGCGAGGTCGTAGGTGAGCTGGCTCGCGGACGCCTCGATCGCGACCTTTGTGAGCCACCCGGACTGCGGGATCCAGTCCATGCCCTTGTCCGAGCGCAGGTCGTTGAGCAGCGACACCGTCGCCGGCGCGCTGTGGTCGAGACGCATGCCGTTCGCGAACGGGTAGGGAAGGAGCGCGGGGCGCTGGTCCGTGAGCAGATAGACGTCCGCGTCGATGCGGTCTTCGGCGTTCTTGCCGAGTCCGAGGATGCGGAGGGGGACCCACGGGTTCGCGGTGGGGATGGTCACGTGCACGGGCGTGCCGTCGCCGATCCGCTGACCGCGCGCCTTAGCCGCGTCTGCGTCGAAGATCGCCGCGAGGAAGATCGGGCTGCGCGCCGCGTAGAAGTCGAGGACCTCCGGTGCGGCCGGGGGAAGACGGAAGCCGTGATCGGTGGCCCAGCGGCCGACCTCGGCACCGCCGCCCTTCAGGACGGTGATGTCGAGCGCGTCGATGCGGACCTGGAGGATGACCTGCGCGTCGGCGGCGGCCGTCGCCCCGAAGGCGGAGCGAAGCAACTCCGGCCTTGGAGGAGTCGTTTCGCGAATGAGTCGCTGCAGGGTCCAATCGCCGCCCTTTTCGACTGAGCTCGGGATGCCGGGGAGCGGGATGAGGGAGCCGAACTGGCCGGAACCGCCGGCGAACTTGAACGCGGTGACGTAGTGCTCGACGCCGTCGTGATAGCCCGCGAACGTGGAGGTGCGGAGCAGGTTGACCGCGCCGTTGGGGCCGATGAGGCCCGCACAGGCTGCGGCCGGCTGCGCCGTACCGATGAGCGCCGCGACCACCGCGGCAAGGCCCGCGAGGACCCGTCGCATACCAGCCTCCTTTCCGGCCAACGCCGGGGATGCCGGTAAGACGCCAGCAGCGCTAGGAGGTTCCCGGCGGCCGCCGGAAGGACTATTTCACTGGTGGAAGAGTCTCCGGAACTCTTCCACTTAGCTGAACCGGGCGCTCACCATCGCCAGAAGAATCAGCGCGCCCACAGCGAGCTGGAAGTACCCGAAACGCCGGATGCGGGCGCCGATCGCCGCCATCTCCGCCGCAGCTGTCGTATCGCCGCCCGCGGCGCGCGGGCCGACCTCGAGCATGCGGTACGCCCAACGCACGACCGTCGCGCGCGTCACCGCGTATATCCCGACCGCGAGGATGATCCCGGCGAGGATGGCCCACGACCAGCGGGTGTCCAGCCGCGTGAGCTCCTGACCCCGACCGGAGACGAAGAGATTGAGCAAGCCCGTGACGATCGTGAGCTCGGCGACCCGCAGGATGTAGTTGAACTGGCGCGGGACGAGGCTCGGCATGACCGCCCCGCGCGCCGCGGGCGGCGTCGCGAGCAGCGCGGGGAGCTGTACCAAGATCGTGTAGAAGCCGCCACCGATCCAGAGGACACCAGCCGTGACGTGCAGCCACTGCACGGCGATACGGAGGAGCACGTCCATCGGCCGGGATAATGACAGGTGATGGCGACGACAGCTGACTACTACGCGCTACTGGGCGTCCCGCGGGGCGCGACGGACGAACAGATCCGCAGCGCCTACCGCAAGCTCGCCCGCCAGTACCACCCCGACGTGAACGGGGCGCCTGACGCTGCGGAGCGGTTCAAGCAGATCACCGAGGCGTACGAGGTGCTGACCGACCCACAGCGGCGTCAGCGCTACGACATGTTCGGTTCGACGACCGGCGGCTTTGGCGACTTCGGGATCGGCGATCTCTTCGAGACGTTCTTCGGTGGCGACCTCCGGCGCCGCGAGCCGCGCGGGCCGATGCGCGGCGCGGACCTGCGTATGGAGATCGAGATCGACATCCTCGATGCGGTCCAAGGTCGTGAGCGGATCATCACCGTCCCACGACTCGAGACGTGCGAGCGGTGCAACGGGTCGGGCGCCGAGCCCGGCTCGTCGATCTCGACCTGCGGCACCTGCAACGGGCGCGGCGAGATCCGGCAGGTGCAGCAGTCGGTCTTCGGCCGGTTCGTCAACGTGTCGACGTGCCCGCGGTGCGGGGGCGCCGGCAAGACGGTCGACAAGGTCTGCACGCGCTGCCGCGGCGAGGGCCGCGAGCGCAAGGACCGCCAGATCACGCTCACAATCCCGGCGGGCATCGACGACGGTCAGCAGCTTCGCGTCGCCGGCGAAGGCGAGGCCGGGATGCGTGGCGGACCGACCGGCGACCTCTACGTGCTCATCCGCCTCAAGGAGCATCAGCTCTTCCGCCGTGAGGGCGACGACCTCGTGCACCTCGCACGCATCTCGCCGGCGCAGGCCGCGCTCGGCGCTGAGATCAACGTCCCGACCATCGAGGGTGGCGACGCGAAGGTGCACATCCCCGCCGGCGCGCAGAACGGACAGATGGTCCGCGTGCGCGGGAAAGGCGTTCCGCACCTTGGGAGCTCGGGCCGCGGCGATCAGCTCGTCTACCTCGACGTGGTCGTGCCGCGGACGCTGACCAAGGAGCAACGGCGCCTCTACACGCAGCTCCGCGACATCGAGGAGCCGACCTCGCAGGACGGCGATCAGGACTTCTTCGGGCGCATCAAAGATGCGATGGGCGGCAGCTAGCACGGGGGGCGCTCGACTCCGCTGGCTCGAGATCGCGGTCCCGGCTCACGCCGAAGCTGTCGAAGCGGTGAGCGAGATCCTGAGCCGCTTCGGTCACAACGGCATCGCGGTCGAGTTGCCCCTCGATTCACGCGGCGGCGCCGATCACACCGTGAAGGCGTATCTGGTGGAGGACGCGGAAGCCTTCGCGAAGGTGTCCGACGTCCGCGACGCGCTCGGACATCTCCAGGCCTTCGACCTCGGTCCGATCGGCGAGCTCGCGGTGCGTCAGGTTGACGACGCGGACTGGCTCGAGGCCTGGAAGGCGTCGGTCACACCGATACGGGTCGGTGCGTTCCTCGTCCGTCCGACGTGGTCCGACGCGCGTGACGATGGCGCGATCACGCTCGCCCTTGACCCGGGGATGGCGTTCGGTACCGGCCTGCATCCGACAACGCAGCAGTGCCTCGAGGCGCTCTCGCAGCTGCGGCTCGACGGCGTGCGCGTGCTCGACGTCGGGACTGGGTCGGGGATACTCGCGATCGCGGCCGCGAAGCGCGGGGCGCGCGAAGTCGTCGCCGTCGACACGGACCCCCTCGCGGTGAGCGCGGCGACAGAGAACGCGAAAGGCAACGAGGTTCGCGTCGAAGTGCATGCCGGATCGGCGGCGGACGTGGACGGTGCTTTTGACGTGGTCCTAGCGAATCTCGTCGGATCGGTCCTGGAACAGATCGCGCCGCATCTGCGTGCCCGGCTTCGGATCTCGGGGTCACTCGTCGCGGCAGGCATCACGACTGAGGCCGAGCCCGACGTGGTCGCCGTGTTCTCGGCGCAAGGTCTCGGGGTCGTGGACCGCAAGGTGCGCGCGGACTGGGTCCGCCTCATCCTGACCGCGTGACCCATCGCTTCTTCGTCGATGACGAGATCTCGGACACTCCGGTGCTGCGCGGGGAACGGGCGCATCAGATCGCGAACGTCCTCCGCCTCCGGCCGGGCGAGGTGATCGTCCTCGTCCGCAACGGGATCGAGGCGTCAGTGGAGCTGCAAGACGTCGACGATCGCGAGACGCGCGGCCGCGTAATCCAGCGCTGCGCATCTCAGGCGGAGCTGCCGTTCGACCTGACGCTAGCGCTTCCGCTGCTCAAGGGCGACCACGACGAGGAGGTCGTCGAGGCGGTCACCCAGCTCGGCGTCCACACGATCGTGCCGTTCGTTTCGGCGCGTTCGGTCGTGCGGTCGTTCAGCCCGGCGAAACGCGAGCGCTGGCAGCGCATCGCGCGCGAATCCGCGGAGACGGCGCGCCGAGGGCGGGTCCCGTGGATCGAAGAGCCGCGCGAGTGGGAGAGGCTCTTCGATGTGCTGCCCAAGGGCGCGCTCATCGCGTGGGAGGGCGAGGCGCTGCGACGGCTGCAGGACGCGGTCCCGCGGAGCGACCTCAGCCTCGTGATCGGACCGGAGGGCGGCATCGGCCCGGACGAGATCGAATTCGCCCGCGAGCGCGGCGCGGTCACGGTGTCGCTCGGTTCGCGCAATCTTCGGAGTGAGACGGCCGCGATCGCGGCGGTCGCGCAGGTCATAGCCGCACTCGACCGATAGAAAGGACCGGGACCCTACGGTCCCGGTCCCTCTCGAAGAGCCGCTAGCCTCATGGGATCAGACGATCGAAAGATCCAGCCAGATTCCACACATTTGAGCTGAGATCGGTGATGCCCGAGCTATCGGTAATGACGACCGGGAACTGGGTACCCGCGACCGACCCCGCCGCCACGATTGATGGATTACTTGTCAACGTCACGATGAGCTGGGTATTGCCGGTGGACAGGGTACAAGTCGCGTTCAACCCGCAAATGACATTCGACACGGTGTTCGTTACGCCGCCGGCGCATGTCGCCGGACCGGCGTTGGTCGCCGGGCCGCAGTCGCTGTCGGTGAACTGGATATTCGCGTTGGGCTGGACCACCATCTGCTCGCTGAAATCGAAGACAAGCCTGTCGCCCGCGTCGAGGGCGTTGGCGAAGCCCGACGAAAAGTCGAGTCGTGCGGAGGTCGACGTGGGCGGAAGGGTGTCAGCCACGCCCGGGATGTTCACGGGCACGTAATTCGAGAAGCTGAACGTCAAGGTGATCGGATCCTGCGTACGGATCCGGTAGCAGTACCCCCCATTCGCCAGGTTGAGGTCGAAAGCGATGGCCGTCTTACCCGCCTGTTGGGTCACCGTTTGGAGCGAGCTGAACGCCGAACCGACGGGCACTCCTGTCGAGTCGCTCGTCTGCGGAGCTGCCGCGTTCAGGTTGCAGTTGAAGGCGCCGGCTACTCCGCCAGCCGGAGCACGCTGGAGTTCGTACTGCGTGATTACGTTGGTGGCTGGCGCGGTGAATGTCAGGCGGACGTCTTCCGCTGTGGTTCCGGCGTCGAAGTTACCGACCGCCGCGCTCAGGTCGGTCGGAGCGGAGGAGCCGGCGTTGAAGCAGATGTTGAATTCGGACACGCCGCCGGGCGAGTAGTTGATCGCGATCGTGTCGCCAGCGCCCGAAATGCTTGCCGTCACCGAGTTCCTGAACTGATCGAAGGTCACGAGCGCGCCCGAGATCCGGAACAGGTCGCCCGCGTCGTAGTTGAAGCGATTGCTCGTGGCGCTCGTGGTGCCCGCGGTGAACATCTCGAGCAGGCGTGAGTGGCGGAAGATCGGTGCGCATGCGCCACCGAACTGCGATCCGAGGGTCGCCTCCGGGCCCGTGAAGAACTTGCGGCCGGAGACGGCGATAAGCCCGTCGGCCGCGGAGTCGTAGGGCGTGAACGCATCGCAGTTGATGTCGCCCGTCGCGGCGAGATCGATCTGACCGTTGCCGTTCAAATCCTGCCATCCGATCGCGCGCACCCGCTGATTCCTGGTGGCGCTGTCGATGACGACGTTGATGTTCCCGTCTGCGGGAATAGCGACGTTACGTATGACGGGAGCCGGTGTGATGGCCGAGCCGTTGACCGCGACGACGAAGCTGCTGCCGAAGCCGATGCCGTCTGCGGTCCGATCGCCGTTCGTGTCGCAGAAGCCATACGTGCCGTCAGCGTTCCGGTTCGTGTTCGCCGACGCGATGACCGCGAAGCTCAACGTCCCAGTGAGCGCGGTCGCGTGGAACGCGAAGGTGTGCTGGCCGGTCCCGGGAACGGCCGCGCTGGCCGTGTTCGCCGCGTCGGTCGCGAAGTCCTGCACCACCGTGAGCGACGGCGTCGCCGGGCCGACGTTTGCCGCGGCGTAGTTCGAGAAGCTGGGGGCGCCCGAGGTCGGATGCTGCGCCCGAATGCGATAGCAGTAGCCGCCGGTCGCGAGGTTGGCGTCGGTGAATGTCGCGGCCGCGCCGGCTGTCGCCGTCACGGTCCCGGCCGTGGTGAACGTCCCCCCCGCGGGAGACCCGGAGCCATCGCTACCCGAGGGCGCAGCGGCTCCCAACGTGCAGTTCGTCGCAGAGGCCGGGGTTGACGAGCCAAGGAACGACCGCTGGACGCTGTACGAATTGATCGTGTTCCCGGTCGGGGCCGTGAACATCAGGCGCGCGTCGTTCTGCTGACCGCCGGCGTCGAAGTCGCCGATCGTCGCCGCGAGGTTGTTCGGCGCGAGGGCCTGGACCGGCGGTGTGAGCGCCGCTCCCTCGGAGCAGATGACGTACGCCGTCAGCCCATCGCTCGTTCCGGAGGTCTGCTGCACGGTCCATCCCGTGGCATGGCCGTCGGCGTCGAGGACCGGCGCGCTCGTCGACAATGCCGAACCGGTCGCTGTCGTCGCGCCGCCGCCGCCGAGGGCGATCTTGCCGGT
This sequence comes from Candidatus Limnocylindria bacterium, assembly GCA_036003765.1. Lineage (GTDB taxonomy): Bacteria > Chloroflexota > Limnocylindria > P2-11E > P2-11E > 3-1-20CM-2-70-9. The sequence goes on along the minus strand of DASYSC010000221.1, from coordinate 42,953 downwards.
CGGGCACATCGCCACATTGCCCGAGGTACTGATGGTCACAACACCGAGGGTCCCGTCGCGACCCGCCGGTCCGGGTGGCCCACTCGGACCGGCCGGCCCAGCCACGCCCTGCGGGCCCGCCGGACCAGCTGGTCCCGCGACGCCTTGAGCTCCGGTCGGACCTGTGGCGCCGTCGGGGCCAGGCGAGCCCGTGGCACCTGGTGGTCCGGCCACACCTTGCGCGCCCGTAGCACCTGCTGGTCCCGCCGGGCCTTGTGCCCCGGTCGGACCCTGAGCTCCGGTCGCGCCTGCGGGTCCGGTCTGATTCCAGTGGATCGGCACTTCGGCTCCCTTGCATTCGGTGGGACCGCCGACCAGACGTAGAGTGCCGTTTGACGCTTGGTAGCAGCCCCAGATCGTCCCGTCGGGATTCGGGATGAGACCGCCACCGATGACGATCCCCGTACCTCCGATCGTGAAGGCGACCACTGCGATGAGGACATAGCGAGCCGCGCGACTCACGTGCAACGACTGGACGAACGGAATCATCTCCGCGCCCTCCCCCCTGCTCGCTCGACCGGCAGGACACTTGCCGAGCGATCGCGGGAGTCTCTTCCGGTCAACTGATTACGTCAAGTAATGCCGTCACGCATGTTGACGAAGGCAAGCAGGCAGGCGTGACTAGCGGCTGATGATCGAGCGGTCGCGGGCGGCAGTGAAGATGTAGGCCAAGAGCACGATGTAGAACGTCGCGTAGCCGGCGCGTGGGCTCACCAGCGCGACCAGCATCGCTGCGACGAACCCGACCGGCCCGAACAGGATCCGGCGCGTCCTCGCCGCGGCCTCACTCGGCGTAACGGGCGATTCCAGCAGCCGTGGATTCGCCCTCAGGTACGCCCAGCTCGCGTATTGCGCCAGGCCGAGAAGCGTGAGATGCATGCCATACAGGATCACCGCGCCGGGCTGGTCCGGATAGCGGGCGAGCACGGCGGTCGTGAACGGGACGAGCGTGATGAACAGGAGCGTGAGCAGATTCAGAAGGAGCAGCGGGCGGTCGACGTGCCGGACCGGTGCGAGGCTCCAGACCGTACCGAGCCAATAGGCGCCGAGGACGGCGAAAGAGAGCGTGAAGCTGAAGAGGCTCGGGACAAGTGCCCCAAGCCCATCAATGAAGTCCTCAGTGGAAGCCACGTCAGGCACGTGCAGCTCGAGCACGAGCAAAGTCATGGCGATGGCGAAGACGCCGTCGGTGAGCGCGTGAAGCCGGCTCACTTCGCTAAAAGCCTCATGTGATGGCCACCAGCCCGCGCTCCTGCAGCTCGCTGCGATCGAAGAGTGCGCGATTCACGATGACCCGCGCCGCCGGAGCGCCGGTCGCGAGGTCCTCGCGCAGTCCCGCCGTGAGACGGCGTGCGATCACGAGCGCGAGCGCAGCGATACCGGCAAGCACGGTCGGCGTCACACCCTCCTGCTCCCAGATGACCGCTGGGAAGACCGCGTACGAAAGCAGGTTGGCGAGCGGCAGTAACCGTTTCGGTCGTGGCCGCACGGTGACGCGAAACGCGGCCGCAGCCATGACCGGGATCCACGCGATGAAGAACGCGATCCAGTCTGTCGCGAGCTGGAATCCCCATGCGGTGGCGTTCGCGCGGCCGCCGTCGAACTGATGGAACACGGGCCACATCTGCCCGGCGATCGCGGCGAGCCCGCAGAGGAGCTGTGTCTCGAGCGGTAGCCCGAGCATCCGCGCGATCACGACCGCGGCGAAGCCCTTCGCGCCGTCGAGCACGCCGCCGACGATCCCATGCAGTGGTGTGAGCGCATGGGCGAGGTTCGATCCGCCGAGCTTCTGCGAGCCGGTCGCTCGAAGGTCGACGCCTTTCGCCCGCGCGATCCAGTACGGGAACGAGACCGATCCTGCGAGGTACGCGATCGCGACGGCGACGAACGGTATCTGCGTACTCTCGCACGCCTGCGGCTATGCTCGCCGCGGGGGATGAGCGCTCAGTTCAGCGCCGCAGACCTGCACCTCCGATTCGGCGGTGTCGTGGCGCTCGCGGGCGTCTCCATCGATGTCGAGCGCGGCGAGATCTTCGCCATCATCGGCCCGAACGGCGCGGGGAAGACCTCGCTCCTGAACGCGGTCTGCAGACTCTACCGGCCGCAGCGCGGGCGCATCACCTTCGAAGGGCGCGATATCAGCGGGCTGGCCCCGCACCGCGTGGCGAAGCTCGGCATCGCGCGGACTTTCCAGAACATCGAGCTCTTCGCGGGGATGAGCGTGCTCGACAACCTCATGCTCGGACGCCACGTGCACATGCGAAGCGGCGTCCTGGACGACGCTATCTATTGGGGCCGCGCGCGCGCCGAGGAGATCCGTAACCGCGAGGTCGTGGAGGACATCATCGACTTCCTCGAAATCGAGCACATCCGCAGACGCGTCGTAGGGACGCTGCCCTACGGACTCCAGAAGCGTGTGGAGCTTGGGCGCGCGCTCGCGGTCGAGCCGCGCCTGCTGCTTCTCGACGAGCCGATGGCCGGCATGAATCTCGAGGAGAAGGAGGACATGGCGCGGTTCGTTCTGGACATCAATGAGGAGCGCGGCGTCACCGTGGTCCTCATCGAGCACGACATGGGCGTCGTGATGGACATCTCGAGCCACGTGGCCGTCCTGGACTTCGGGAAGAAGATCGCCCAAGGCACGCCGGACCAAGTGCGTGCCGACCCGAACGTCATCAAGGCCTATCTCGGGGAAGAGTCGGAGGCCATCCGCGCAGCCGAGCGGGCGGTCGCGGCGGAGCCGGTCGCGTGAGCGACACACTGCCCCGGCTGCTCTTGCGCAACGCCGAGCGCTGGGGCGACGGCCGCGTCGCGCTGCGCGAGAAGGAGCGCGGCATTTGGCGCGAGACGACCTGGGCGGCGTACCTCGAGAACGTCCGGCGGTTCGCGCTCGGCCTGATCCAGCTCGGGTTCGAGCGTGGCGACAAGCTCGCCATCGTCGGTGACAACCGACCCGAATGGGTGGTCGCCGAGCTCGCGGCACAAGCGCTCGGCGGCGCCTCAGTCGGGCTTTACCAGGACGCCGTCGCTGCGGAGCTCGCGTTCGTGATCGACCACTCGGACGCGCGGATCGTGGTCGTCGAAGACCAGGAGCAGGTCGACAAGCTCCTCGAAGCACGCTCGCGCATCCCCCGCGTAAAGAAGATCGTCTACTACGACCCGCGCGGCCTGCGCTCGTACGCGCGCGACACACTTCTGCCCTTCACCGACGTGCAGCGACTGGGCGACGGGGTCCCGACCGGGCGCTTCGCCCAAGAGCTTGCGCGCGGGCGGGCCGGCGATCTCGCCCTCATCTGCTACACGTCGGGGACGACCGGCGAACCCAAGGGCGCGATGCTGACGCACGAGAACATGACCCGCATGGCCGGGAATCTCATGTCCGTCGACCCGGTCGGAGAGCGGGACGAATTCGTATCGTTCCTGCCGCTCGCCTGGATCGGCGAGCAGATGATGTCCGTCGCCGCGGCGCTCACCGTCGGGTTCGCGGTGAACTTTCCGGAGGAGCCGGACACCGTGCAGCAGAACATCCGCGAGATCGGGCCGCATGTCATGTTCGCGCCGCCGCGCATATGGGAGAACCTCCTCTCGACGGTGCAGGTGAAGATCGAGGACAGCCCCTGGCTGAAGCGACGCTTCTACGATCTCGCCCTCAAGATCGGTTACGAGCGGGCGGCGCGCGCCTTCGCGCGGGCGCGTCCCGGCGCGCTCGGGCGAGTCCGCGAGGCCGCCGCCGACGTGCTCGTCCTCGCCCCGCTCAAGGACTCGCTCGGCCTCTCGCGCCTCCGTCGGGCGTACACCGGCGGTGCCGCGCTGGGGCCGGATGCGTTCCGCTTCTTTCACGCTCTCGGCGTGAACCTGAAACAGATCTACGGTCAGACCGAGATCGCCGGGATCTCCGTTCTCCACCGTGATGGCGAGGTGAAGTTCGAGACCGTCGGGAAGCCCATCCCCGAGACCGAGGTCCGGATCTCAGACTCGGGAGAGATCGTCTCACGCAGCCCGAGCGTGTTTCAGGGCTACTACAAGAACCCCGAGGCGACGGCCAAATCGCTGCGCGACGGCTGGCTGCACTCGGGCGACTCGGGCCTCATCGACGAGGACGGCCACCTCGTGGTCATCGACCGCATGGCCGACGTCATGACGCTCGCGGACGGATCGAAGTTCTCGCCGCAGTACATCGAGAACAAACTGAAGTTCTCACCGTACGTGAAGGAAGCTGTCGTGGTGGGACAGGATCGCCCCTTCGTCGGCGCGCTCGTGAACATCGATATGGCGAACGTGGGCAAGTGGGCGGAGACACGGCAGATCACGTACACGACGTATACCGATCTCGCCCAGAAAGCGCAGGTGTACGAGCTCGTCTCCCGCCACGTCGACCGTGTCAACCGCGAACTCCCGCGCGCGGCCAAGATCGCCCGGTTCGTCCTCCTGCATAAGGAGCTCGACCCGGATGACGAGGAGCTCACCCGCACGCGCAAGGTCAGGCGACGCTTCGTCGAGGAGCGGTACGCGGATCTCATCGCGGGCCTCTACGGCGAGCGCGCGGAGATCCTCGTCGAGACCGAGGTGCGTTATCAGACTGGCAAGGCGACGGTCATGCGCGTGCCGCTCCGCGTCCACACCATGGAGCACGAGCGTGTCGCCTGAACTCACGCTCGTCTTGCAGCTCCTCATCGGCGGTGTCGCCATCGGCGGCGTCTACGCGCTCATCGCGCTCGGCTTCGTCCTCATATACAAGGCGACCGATGTGCTCAACCTCGCGCAGGGCGAGATGCTTCTTCTTGGAGCCTACGTCTCGTACGGGCTCATCGCCCAGCTCGGCCTGCCCGTGCCGGTCGCGTTTCTGATCACCCTCGCCTTTTCCATCGTGCTCGGCATCACGATCGAACGCGTCGCGCTGCGTCCGCTCATCGGAGAGCCCGCCATCGCGGTCATCATGGTGACCATCGGGCTCGCGATCCTGCTTCGCTCGATCGTGATCCTCATCTGGGGTACCGAGTACCGCGTGTATCCGGCGGTGCTTCCCAAGGAACCGACCCAGATCGGACCGCTGACCGTCTCGCAGGAATTCCTCTGGTCCTTCGGGATCGCGATGGCGCTCGTCGTCCTCTTCGCGCTCGCCTTCCGCTACACGCGCGTCGGCATCGCCATGCGGGCCGTCGCCGACGACCAGCAGGCGGCTCTGTCGATGGGCATCAACGTGCGGTTCGTGTTCGCGACATCTTGGGTGATCGCGGCGATCGTCTCCTCGATCGGCGGGATCCTTCTCGCGTCGATCCAGGGGACCGGCATCCTGCTCGCGACCCTGGGCCTCAAGGCGCTGCCCGTGGCCATCGTCGGCGGTCTCGACTCGATCGTCGGCGCGGCGGTCGGCGGGGTCATCGTCGGCGTGCTCGAAACGCTCTCCGCCGGCTACCTCGACGGTCCATTGGGGGGCGGGGTGCGCGACGTCGCGCCGTTCGTGTTCCTCGTCGTCATCCTGCTCGTGAAGCCCTACGGCCTCTTCGGCAAGGAACGGATCGAGCGTGTCTAACACCATCGTCTGGCGGCGCGAGTGCGGCATCTTCCACACGACGTACGCCGCCGACATGGCGCTGCGGCCGACGCCGCTCGCGCGCGCCCGCATCGCGATCGTCATATTCGCGGCGCTCGCCTTCGGCGCGCTCGCCGGAAGGTACGAGCTATCGATCGCGAACCAAGTTGGGCTCGCGGCGGTCGGCGCGCTTGGGCTGAACGTCCTCGTTGGCTTCACCGGCCAGATCTCGGTGGCGCAGGGCGCGTTCCTCGGCGTCGGCGCCTACACGAGCGCGTACCTCACGACGAGGGTCGGCGTCCCGTTCTGGATGGCGCTCCCGGCCGCGGGGCTCGTGACCGCGGCGGTGGGTGGGGTGTTCGGCATTCCGTCGCTGCGCCTCAAGGGCCTCTATCTGGTCATCGCGACGCTCGCCGCCCAGGTGGTGATCGAGTGGTTCATGATCCATCTCGTTCCCGTCACCGGCGGCAGTCAGGGAATCTTCGGGATCCCCGCGCCGGCCCTCGGGCCCCTCGTGTTCGATACCGAGCGGGCTTACTACTTCCTGATGCTCGCCGCGTTGGCGCTCGCTGTGCTCGCCTGCGCGAATCTTTTCCGGAGCCGCGCCGGCAGAGCCTTCATCGCCATCCGCGATCAGGACATCGCGGCGTCCGTCGTCGGCGTCGACGTGTTCCGTTACAAGATCATCGCCTTCATGGTGAGCTCGTTCATCGTCGGTGCGGCCGGCGCGCTCCAGGCGCACCATGACCTCATCGTGAGCCCCGAGAACTTCAACCTCGCGGTCTCGATCGAGTACCTCGGCATGGTCATCATTGGCGGTCTGGGCACGGTCAGCGGCTCGCTGTACGGGGCCGCGTTCATCCGGCTTCTGCCCATCGCCCTCGCCACGGTCGCTCGCAGCATTCCCGGTGTCGCGGTCAACGTCAGCGTGCTGAAGGAGGCGGCATTCGGCGTCGCGATCATCGGTTTCCTGGTCCTCGAGCCCCGAGGGCTCGCGAAGGTCTGGCGGGACATCAAGGACTACTTCCGGCTCTGGCCGTTCAAATACTGAAAGGGGGGTCACGACATGAGACGCACCATTCCTATCCTGGCTGTGCTCGCGTTCACCATCGCGGCGTGCGGTGGCACGACGGGCGGCGGACCAGCGACGTCGAAAGAGCCGATCAAGATCGGCGGCATCTTCGACCTCACCGGCGCGACGTCGGACGTCGGTGTTCCGTACTCCGAGGGGGTGAAGGACTACGTCGCGTTCATCAACGACAAGGGCGGCGTAAATGGACGGCAGATCCAGCTGGTGAGCGACGACTACGCGTATCAGATCCCGCGAGCCGAGGAGCTGTACAACCGGCTCGTCTCGCAGGAGCAGGTCGTCGCGATCATGGGCTGGGGCACCGGCGACACCATCGCGATGACGCCGAAGATCACGAAGGACAAACTGCCCTTCATGTCGGCGTCCTACTCGGCGGACCTGGTCGCCGATGTCACCAAGACTCCGTACAACTTCATGATCGGCCAGACGTACTCGGACCAGGCCAGGGTGATGCTCAAGTACATCAAGGACAACTGGAAGGGCTCCAGCCCGGCGAAGGTGTCGCTCAGCTACGGCGACAACGCGTTCGGGAAGTCGCCCGTCGAGGACGCCAAGAAGTTCATGCAGGAGAACGGCATCGTCAACACGCCGGACATCGTCGTCGCCTCCAACGCGCTCGACATGTCGCCGCAGCTGCTCGCGGTGAAGTCGGCTGCCCCCGACTTCATCCTCATGCAGAACACCTCCGCGCCCGTCGCGGTCGAGGCCAAGAGCGCGAAGACCGCCGGCCTCGACAAGACCGCGCTGGCGACGCTGAACTGGGGCTTCGGCGAGAAGACGCTCGAGCTCGCCGGGAGCGCGGCGGAGGGCATGCTCGCCGTCGTCCCGTTCGTGACGCTCTCCGAGGAGGCCTCGGGACTCAAGGAGATCAAGGACTGGAACGACAAGCAGAAGAAGGACTGGCGCAAGCAGCCGGTGAACTACGTGCAGGGCTGGCTCACGATGAAGGTCATGTCCGAAGGTCTCCGGCGCGTCCAGGGAGACATCAGCGGTGAGAAGCTCAAGGCCGCGCTCGAGTCGATCAAGGACTACGACACCGGAGGCATCACCGACAAGATCACGTTCAGCGACAAGAGCCACCGCGGGGCGCTCGCATCCCGCATCTACAAAGCGCAGGGGGGCAAGTGGGTCCGCCTGGTGGACCTCACCGCCGCCAAGTAACGGTGCTGGCCCTCAACAACGTCGAGGTCATGTACGACAAGGTGATCCTGGTCCTGAAGGGCCTCTCGCTCGAGGTCCCGGATGGGCGGATCGTCGCGCTGCTCGGCGCGAATGGGGCCGGCAAGAGCACGACGCTCAAGGCGATATCCGGACTTCTGCGCACCGAGGAAGGCGAGGTCACCGAAGGGTCGGTCGAGCTGGACGGCGTCCGGCTCGATCGACTCGACCCTTCGGAGATCGTGCGACGCGGGGTCTTCCACGTGCTCGAGGGGCGGCGCGTTTTTGAGCACCTCACAGTGGAGGAGAACCTGCTTGCGGGCGCGCATACGCGTCGCGACAAGGGCATCCGTGACGACCTCACCGCGGTCTACGGCTACTTCCCGCCGCTCGGCGAGCGGCGAAGCGGGGCCGCCGGCTATCTCTCCGGTGGTGAACAGCAAATGCTCGCCATCGGCCGCGCGCTCATGGCCCGGCCGCGGCTGATGCTCCTCGACGAGCCCTCGCTCGGACTCTCGCCGATGCTCGTCGAGGAGATCTTCCGCATCATCCTGCGGATCAATCAGGAGCGCGGAACGACCATCCTGCTAGTCGAGCAAAACGCGCGTGCGGCGCTCGGCATCTCGCACCATGGCTTCCTGATGGAGGGAGGCCGCGTGGTCCTCGAGGGTCCCGCGGAGACCCTCCGCGCGAACGAGGACGTGAAGGAGTTCTACCTCGGACTCACCACCGTCGGCGAGAAGCGTTCGTACCGCGAGGTGAAGCACTACAAGCGCAGGAAGCGATGGCTCTCCTGACCGAGCCGGAGCGCCTCACCGCCGCCGAGCGCGGCGAATACCGCGAGCGGTGGTTCCGTGCGGTCGTCGCACACGCGTACGACCACGCGCCGGCTATGCGCGAGCGCATCCCTTCGCGCGATGCGTCACTCGACGCGATCCGCATCACGCGCAAGGACGAGCTGATCGACCTACAGCGAGCCGCGCCTCCGTTCGGCGGCTTCCTCGGCGTGCCGATGGCCGACGTCGCTCGCGTGTTCCTCTCGCCTGGGCCGCTGTTCGATCCGCAGGGGCTCGCGCCCGATTACTGGCGGTGGGCGGGACCGCTGCGAGCGGCGGGATTCGAAGCGGGCATGGTCGTCCACTGCGCGGTGAGCTACCACGGCACGCCGCTCGGATGGATGTTCGACGGCGCGCTTCGCGAGCTCGGCTGCACGGTCATCCCCGCAGGAACTGGCAACACCGAGCTGCAGGTCCAGATGCTGCGCGGGCTCGCGGCCACCGGCTATGTGGGCACACCCAGCGCGCTGCGCATCCTGTACGAGAAGGCCGCCGAGCTCGGCGCCGATGGCTTCACGCTGCGCCGAGCGTTCGTCGCCGGCGAGATGCTTCCGCCCTCGCTGCGCCGCGAGCTCCAAGACCTCGGTCCGACGGTATGCCAGGGCTACGGCACCGCCGACCTCGGCGCCCTCGGGTACGAATGCCTCGAACGCGCGGGGATGCACGTGCCCGCAGACGCGGTCGTCGAGATCGTCGACCCGCGGACCGGCGAGGCGCTCCCGACCGGCGCCGTGGGCGAGGTCGTCGCAACGGTGAACGAGCGCACCTACCCCATCATTCGTTTCGGGACCGGGGACCTCGCGCTGCTCACCGAGGAGTCCTGCCTGTGTGGACGCGCCGGGGAGCGCATCGTGCGCATCGTCGGCCGCGTCGGCGACGCGGTGAAGGTACGTGGCATGTTCGTCCACCCGCGCCAGGTCGACGAGGTCGTCGCACGGTTCCCTGAGGTGAGCCGCTGGCAGATGGTCGTCACGCGTGATGGCGCGCGCGACGTGCTCACCCTCCGCGTCGTTGCGGCCGGCGAGGTCGATCCGGCGCGGCTCGCCCAGACGATGCAGGACGTGATCAAGGTCCGGCCGGACGTCGAGCGCGCCGATGCGATCGCCGACGATGCGCCCAAGATGCGGGACCTGCGCACGTGGGAGTAGCCGCGGCCGAGCTTCGCATCAACGCCGAGCGGGCGCAGCAGATCCTCGACGGGACCCCGTTCGCGCGCGCCTGGGGGTACCGCGTCGACTCGCTCGCGCCGGGGACCGCGCGCGTCCGACTTCCCTTCAGGGAGGAGTTCGTCCGTCCCGGAGGCACGCTCCAGGGGGCTTGCGCGATGGGCGCCGCGGATGTCGCCTTCTGGATCGCGCTCATGACCGTCGTCGGCGAGGAGCCGCTCGCCCTCACCATCGAGATGACGACCAGCTTTCTCCGCGGCGCGCGTGGCGATCTCGTCTGCGATGCGGCGGTCCTGCGCGCGGGAAGGCGCATCGCGTTCGGTGAGGCGCGCACGTTCGATAGATCCGGTGAGCTCGTAGCGCACCACACCCTCACGTACATCAGGGAGGAGCAGCGGTGACCGACGACTGCATCTTCTGCAAGATCGCTCGCGGCGATGCCCCGGCCACGGTGGTCGCCGAGGACGAGCAGGCCATGGCGTTCAAGGACCTTCAGCCGAAGGCGCCCCTCCACGTACTCGTGATCCCGCGCCGACATGTCGCGTCGCTTGCGGAAGCCGACGACTTCGCGCTCGTCGGTCACCTGGTCAAACTGGCGACGAAGATCGCGAAGGATGCCGGCTACGCCGCGCGCGGCTTCCGCGTCGTCTCGAACACCGGACGGGAGGGCGGACAGGCCGTGGACCACCTGCACTTCCACGTCCTCGCCGGCCGCCCGCTGGGCGCTCCTTGGTCGCCGTGGGACCACTAAAGATATGCGTATTTACCGACTCGGCGGGCGGCTATCATTCGCACGGTCCGGCCTCGGTAGGCCGGTTTCCTTTGAGAAGAAGGCGGGGTGACCAGCAACCGTTGTCGGAAGTGATCATCGGAGAAGGCGAGTCGTTTGAGGCCGCGCTTCGCCGTTTCAACAAGAAGATCCAGCAGGCCGGAATCCTCGCGGAAGCCCGCCGCCGCGAGTTCTACGAGCGCCCCGCCGCGCGCCGCAAGCGCAAGGAAGCTAAGCGCCGCAAGCGCTAGGAGCGAGACCCGATCGGCGCGCAACTGAAGCAGCGGCTCGAGGGCGATCTCAAGACGGCCATGCGTTCAGGCGAGACCCTGCGACGCGACACCGTGCGGTTCCTCCTCGCCGCGATCCAGAACGAGGAGAAGGCCCGCCTCGGTGCCGCGGTCGATCGCCTCACCGCGGAAGGCAAGGACGAGGCCGCGCGTCAGGCGTGGCTCGCGCAGAACAAGCCCGGCGTGCTCGACGAAGCGGCGGTCGAGGGAGTGCTTACGAAGCAGGCGAAGATGCGGCGTGACTCCATCGACGCGTTCCGCAAAGGCCGACGGAACGACCTGGTAGAGAAAGAGGAGAAAGAGCTGGCGTTCATCAACGCGTATCTGCCGGAGCAGCTCGACGAATCGAAGATCCGCGAGATCGCGCGCCGCGTCATCGCCGAGACGGGTGCGAAGGGTCCGCAGGACACGAAGCTCGTCATGCCCAAAGTGATCGCCGAGACGAAGGGCCGGGCCGACGGCAAGGTCGTGTCCGGTGTCGTCGGCGCGCTTCTCAAGGAGGGCGCGGCATGACCGCGGCGCCCTCACAGATCACCATTTTGATCCCAGACCCGGACGAGATGATGTTCGTCACCGGCGACAACGAAACGAACATCGACCGGCTCGAGCGCGAGTTCGGCGTGAAGATCGTCTCGCGCGGCGCGGAGCTCCGCATCAGCGGCGATGCCCAGGCCGTCGCGCGCGTCGGTGATCTCGTGGGCGCAATGCGTACGCTGTCAGACCGCGATCAGTCCCTGCGCAAGCCCGCTCTGGAGCGGCTGATCGGCGACGCGAAGGAGGCGCCGGTCGTCGCTCCCGCGGAGATGCGCGACGTCGTGGCCACGACCGTGCGCGGGAAGCGGATCGCCCCGCAGTCGGAGAACCAGCGCCGTTACATCGAGGCGATCCGCAAATACGACCTCGTGTTCGCGAAGGGTCCTGCCGGCACGGGAAAAAGCTATTTGGCGGTCGCGATGGGCGTTGCTGCCCTGCGCGACAGAAAGGTGAGCCGGCTGATCCTCACGCGGCCGGCGGTGGAGGCGGGGGAGCGCCTGGGATTCCTGCCCGGCGACCTCACGGAGAAGATCGACCCGTACCTTCGTCCGCTCTACGACGCGCTCTACGAGCTGATGCCACCGGAGCGCTTCGCGCGCGCGCAGGAGCGCGGCGAGATCGAGGTCGCGCCGCTGGCCTTCATGCGTGGTAGGACCCTTAACGAGGCCTTCATCATCCTGGACGAGGCGCAGAACACCACGCCCCAGCAGATGAAGATGTTCCTTACTCGGCTCGGTTTCGGATCGCAGGCCGTCGTCACCGGCGACGTGACGCAGATCGACCTCGCCGGCGACCGCAGCGGGATGGTGCTCGCACGCGAGATCCTCGAGGGCGTCGAGGGAATCGCGATGGTCGACTTTGATGACCGCGACGTGGTACGCCACGAGCTCGTCGCCCGCATCGTCCGGGCGTACGATCGCTTCGAGAAGGGCGGCGCTCAGAAGTGATTCGTCGGCTCAGGGCGGGGGACCCGCGCCTTGCGCGCCTGCGCACGGCGGTGCGCACCGACCCGCGCGCTCGCGCCGGTGCCTTCGTGGTCATCGCCGGCGTGCTCACAGCGATCGCGCTGCTGCTCGCGCCGCCCGCCACGGTGACATACAGCGCTGGCGAGGTCGCCAAGGGCGCGATCCGCGCGCCACGGAGCGTCTCCTTCGTCTCGGAGTCGCTCACCGACGCCGAGCGCGAGCGGGCCGCCGCGGCGGTGCAGAAGCAGTACGCGACGGATCCCGCGATCGTCGTCAACGCGAGCACGCGGCTCCAGGGCTCGGTGGCCGCGATCGGGCGGATCCGCATCGAGCCCGCGCTGACGCGCGACCAGAAGATCACCGCGATCACGCGCCTGCCGGATGTCGCCCTGACGCCCGCGATCGCCACGGACATCGTCGACATGACGCAGCCGGAGTGGGACCAGGTGGCGTCCGCACTGGACAGCGCTCTCCGTACGTTGTACGCGCAAGGCATCCGGGCCGAGCAAGTCGATGCCGTGAAGGCCGACGCGGTGAAAGCGCTGCCCTCCGGATGGACCGATCGGCAGAAGCGCGCCGGCGCTGAGATCCTGAAGCAGAACCTCGACGCAAACGCAAAAGTGGACCAGCTCGCGACGAACCTCGCGCAGCAGGACGCGCGCAACGCCGTGACGCCGGTGCAGGTCCAGGTGACCGCGGGCGAGGCCATCGTGCGGACAGACGAGGTGGTCACCAAGCTCGAGGTGGAAAAGCTCCGGGCCCTCGGCCTCGCCAACGAAGGAACGGACTGGCGCGGCGCGATCGGGCTGCTCCTCTGGGCGGCCCTCATCGCCGGCGTCCTCGCCCTGTTCATCGAGCGCTACGCGACCGACGCATGGCTCGACGATCGAAAGATGATCCTCGTCGTCCTATCGCTCCTCGCGCTGACCGCCGCGGGGCGCACGCTCGTCCCGACCCATACCGTGGCCGTCTACTACGCACCGTTCGCGGCGATCGCGATGATGCTCACCGTCCTGGTCGGCGGCCGGACGGCGCTCGCGACGCAGATCGCGGGCGCGCTGCACGTCGGGATCATGTCCAGCCAGGTCGAGCTCGTAGCCTACGTGCTCGTGCCGGCGCTCCTCGGCATGGCCGCGGTCCACCGCGCGACGACCGCGCGCGAGTTCGCCGCCGGCGCCCTCGCCGTCGCCGCGGGCGCCGTGGGCGTCATCCTCGCCTTCGTTCTCGTCGGTCGCGCGGCGGACCCGCTCGGCATCGCGCAGCTTCTCGGCGGCGCACTCGTGAGCGGTCTCGGCTCGGGCCTCCTCGCCTTCGCCGGCATGGCGATCCTCGGCCATGTCTTCCGGATTCCCACGGTCTTCGAGCTTCGTGAGCTCATCGACCCGAACCATCCGCTGCTCCGTCAGCTCCTGCTACGCACGCCCGGCACCTACCACCACTCGCTGCTCGTCGGGAACCTCGCCGAGCGCGCCGCGGAGGTCATCGGTGCGGACCCCCTCGTGGCGCGTGTCGGCGCGTACTACCACGACATCGGAAAGATGCGGAACCCGACCGCGTTCATCGAGAACCAAACTGGCGGCAACCCGCACGACGAGCTCGACCCACTCGTATCAGCGGGGATCGTCGCGGCGCACATCAAGGACGGGCTCGCGCTCGCCGATCGCTACAGCCTTCCGGCACAGATCCGCGAGATGATTCCTGGCCACCACGGCACGAGCGTCGTGAAGTACTTCTTCCAGATCGCGCAGCAGCGTGGCCAGGCCCCGGATGAGGGCTCCTACCGCTATCCCGGTCCGCGCCCGCGGAGCAGGGAGGCCGGGATCGTGATGCTCGCCGATGGGACCGAGGCGTCGGTGCGATCGCTCTCCGAGAAGAACCCCGAGACGATCCGCGGCATGGTCGAGCGGATCATCGACGAGCGCGTCGCGGACGGGCAGCTCGACGAATGCGACTTGACCTTCCGCGACGTGCAGAAGATCAAGGACGCCTTCTGCGAGCTGCTCCTCGGCGTGTACCACGAGCGCATCCCGTACCCCGAGGACCGCATCACCCGCATCAAGCCCGCGGCGAGCGGCTAAGTAACGCGGTGCGCATCGCCGTCGCCGGCGAGGCGCCCTGTGACCTCGCCCCGGTCCGCCGAGCCGTTCGTGCCGCGCTCGGTCCGTTGCGGCTCCCGCGCGAGAGCGAGGTGGCCCTCGCCTTCGTCGACGACGCCCGAATGCGGGAGCTCAACCGCCGGCACCGGCGCATCGACCGCACGACGGACGTGCTCTCCTTCGGCCAGCGCCTGCCGCGCGGGGTCCGCGGCGCCGGGGCAAGGCCGCACCTGAAAGATGATCCCGACGGGGTGCTTCGCGTGGGCGACATCGTGATCAGCCCGGCCCAGGCCCGGCGGCAGGCTGGGCGGCGCCGGCGGCCCCTCGAGTCGGAGATCGCCTTCCTGGCCGCGCACGGCGCCTTGCATCTGGTGGGCTACGAGGACGAGACACCGGCTGGCTACCGCGAGATGCTCCGGCTGGGGCACGATGCGACGCGTCAAAACTCGGTTAAGCGCTGAAACACGGCGTCCAAAATGCCGTTACCTGTGCTGGATGCGCGGGGTCGGCTTTGGGCTCGCGGTCTGCCTCGTCCTCGGTGTCATCGCGCCCGCGCGCGCCCAGGCCAGCACGGCCGATCTGATCCGGCAGCTCGAGAGTCTGGTCGCGTCCTTCCCAGGCGGCGCCGGGGTCTGGGTCGGCGACCCGAATGTTCCGACGCCGCTTTTCACGCACGACCCCGAGGAGCAGGTGATCGCGGCGTCGCTGTACAAGCTCGGCGTGCTCGCCGAGGCCGAGCGTCGCGTCGATTCCGGCGACTTCCACTACAGCGATCCGGTCATGATCGAGCCGGAGGACATCACCTCCGATGGCTCGTTCGAGGAGGCAGGCACGCGTCTCACGCTGGACGAGGCGCTCGAGGCCATGATCACGATCTCCGACAACGGCTCGGCGCTCGCCCTCTGGCACATCCTGGGCGGCGCGAACATCGATGCGACGCTCCAGAAGTCCGGGATCGCCGACTTTCACATCGCGTTTGACCAGACCGAGGACCATTGGGCGACCCCGCGCGCGGTCGGAATGTTCTTCACGCTCCTCGCGAAGCGCCAGCTCATCTCGGCCGCGGCGTCGGACCGCATGCTCGCCCGTCTCCAGCGGCAGCAGATCAACAACCGCCTTCCCGCGCAGCTGCCCAGCGGCGTCGTCGTCGCGCACAAGACCGGCAATCTCGCCGGCGTCACGCACGACGCCGGGATCATCTACACCAAGAGCGGCCCGCGCGTCGTCGTCGCGATGACCTGGGACGCGCTCGACGAGGACGCAGACAACTTCATCTCGTCGGTGGGCGCGTCCGTGTACAGCGCGATCCTCGAGCCGTCCGCGAACGCGCGCTACCAGGTGGCGAAGGGCGCGATCGCGGTTGATGTCGGCACCCAGTCGCGCGTCATCGTGCCGATCACGAACATTGGCACCCGGGGGTGGACCGCGAGCGGCCCGGGATCGGTGGGTCTCATCTGGGAGCTCCGCAACAACCAGAGCCAGCTAGTGACGAGCTCGCCGCGCCCCCAGACGCTGCCCGCGCTCCAGCCGCAACAGACGCAGAACATCAGCATCGATGTGTCAATCCCCAAGCAGCCCGGGACGTACACCGTCACCATCGGGCTCACCGACGCGAGCGGCAACGCGCTCGCATCGGCGGGCGCGGCCACCGCGACGTTCACGATGCGCGCGCATCAGCCGTATCTCGTCACGGCGCAGATCGGCATGCCGCACCAGCTGCATCGCAACGAGGCGTCGCTGCTGGTCGTGAGCTACGCCGCGGTCGGCGGCTCGACCGACCGGCCGCTCTCAATCAGTTGGCGCGTCATCGACCCGCGCACGAACCGCACGATCCAGCAGGGGTCGAGCGCAGTCGGGACACTCAAGGCTGGCGCGAATGGGACGTTCTTCGCCTCGTTCCTCGCGCCGAATGTGCTCGGTACCTATCGCCTCGTCTACGAGCTGACGGACGGAAGCGTCGCGGTGAGCGAGCCCGTCAGCACGACCGTCGAGATCGCAGGGCCGCGGACATACCCGGACGACGAAGGCGGCCGCGCCGTTCCGACGTCGCAAAGCCGGGCGACCCCGACGCCCTCGCCGCGGTTTGAGTTCCCGACGATCACGATCCCGAAGCCGTCGCTACCGATCACCTTGCCGCTGCGCGGCAAGTCCCCGAGTCCGTCGCCCGCGCGCTAGCACTCGTCAGCGCGGCGGCTGCCAGGACTCCACGGAAGGCTTGCCGCCGACGGTGGTCAGCGTCCGCGCGATGCCGCGAGCGAGCTGCCAGGGCCAGCGCCGGCGGGGCTTTGAGGGCTCTGTCGCGGGCCTCGGCGGTATTCCGTCTTCGTCGAGGATCTCGTTGCAGAGCCGAATGCACTCGTCGCAGATGAACGTGCCGGGTCGGCCCCCGCCGGCGATGAGCTTCCGGACCTGATCCTGGCGTTTGCCGCAGAAGGAACACCTGTACTCGGCCATCGTGCTCACCTCCAGCGCACGAGTATGTTCTCGCGCTGGAACGCGACCTTCGCCAGCCAGAAGACCGCGACGTCGACCACGATCAGGAAGGCAGACATCTGTAGGAACGCTCCGTTGTCAAGCACCACGCGACCGGTCACCTGCGCGATCCCGAGCGCCACGACCGGCACGACCACAAGCCCGCCGATCTGCTGAGCGACGCGCACGTCGTTCACGCGCGTAGAGATGAGGATCCCGAGGTTCACCGAGAGCAGGGTGAGCAGCGGGACCATCACGACGATCGCCAGGATCCAGCGCGGTGCGGTCACCGCGTTCGCCGCGGCTCGCGAACCGAGCGCGATGACCGACGCGAGGTAGATCCCGTAGGCGATCCAGGTGACGAGGACGCTCGGCACGGTCGAGGCGAGGCTCTTCGCGAACAGCAGATCGCCGACGCCGACCGGCGTCGCGAGGAGCGGCTCAAGCGTGCGCGAGCTCTTCTCGCCGATGACCGAATAGATGGCCATCGTGAGTGGCACGACGGTGGGGATGAGCATGAACAGGATGAGGAAGTACGTCGCGATGAATCCCTGCACCGCCTCCTTCGGGTCGAGCCCTGCCGCCGCCGGCGCGGCAGCGTAGAGCGCCTGCACGTCGCGCTCGCTCGGCGGGTTGATCGCGGCGGCTGCCACCGCGAGCAGCCCGGTCAAGAGGATCACGACCGGCGGAAGGAGCGTCATGCCAACGAGCAGCTTGTTGCTGAGCGCCTCGCGCCACTCGCGCACGCAGACCGCACGCACGAGCGTCGGCCGCGCCGGGCTCGCGGCGAGGATCGCGGTCATTCGATCGGCTCCACGATCCGCAGATACACATCCTCGAGGTGCGCCTTCCGTTCGGTGACGAACGCGATCTGCGCCCCACCTTCGACGAGCGCGCGGATCAGCAGTGGATTCGTGTGCAGCGGATCGGCCGACGCGACGATGATCGAGCCGTTCTCGGAGCGAGCCTCGCGCACGCCGGGCACGGCCCTCACGCGCGCCAGGTCCTCGGGCCGCGGTGCCGGCATGAGGCGGATCTCGGTCGCGCGACCGTAGAGCTCCGCACGCAGCTCGTCGGGATTCGCGATACGGATGACCTTGTGGCGGAAGAACGCGATGCGGTCGCAGAGGCGATCGGCCTCGTCGAGGTTGTGGGTGCACAGGAAGACCGTCCGGCCCTGTCCGCGGAGCTGCACGATGAATTCGCGGACGGTCTTCGCGGCATCGGGGTCGAGGCCGGTGGTCGGCTCGTCCAGAAAAAGGATTCTTGGCTCGTGCAGCGCCGCGCGCGCGATCGCCATCTTTTGCTTCATACCGCGCGAGAAGGTGGCGACCGGCTCCTTCCGGCGGTCCCAGAGGCCCATGAGCCGGAGGTAGCGCTCGGCCTGCGCGGTGGCTTCCGAGGCCGAGAGGCCGTATAGCGTCGCGAAGAAGACGAGGTTTTCCCAGGCGGATTGGCGCTCGTAGAGGCCGGGCTGCTCGGTGAGGATGCCGACGCTCGCGCGGATCTTTGGATCGTCGCGGCCGAGCCGGAATCCCGCGACTTCAGCGGTTCCGGAGGTCGGCCCGATCAGCGCGCACAGCAGTCGCAGCGTCGTGGTCTTCCCGGCGCCGTTGGGTCCGAGGAAGCCGAAGACTTCACCCTCGCGCACCTCGAGATCGATCCCATCCACCGCGACGAGCTCGCCAAATCGCTTGGTGAGCTTGTCGGTGCGCAGCACCGTCTTCATGTCAGAAGTCTATGGGGGTCTGAGGGGGCAAGGCCCCTCAAATCGCTATCTAGAATTCACCGATGACCGCATCCGACGCGGAACGAAAGCTTCGCGAGCTCTCGTTCCTTCACGAGGTCACCCAGCTCGCCGCATCCGCACGCGACTGGGACGAGATGCTGCGCATCGTGATCGGCCGCACCACCGATGCGATGGGCGCCGAGGTGTCATCTCTGTATCTCCTCGAGAAGCCCGACGGCGTGCTGAGGCTCGTCGCCACCAACGGACTGAACCGCGGCGGCATCGGACGCGCCGCGCTCCGGCTCGGCGAGGGGATCGTGGGGTGGGTCGCGAACGCGCGGGTGCCACTTGCGGCCCGCGACGTTCGCACGGAGCCCCGCTGGAAGTGGGTCCCGGAAGTCGACGAGAAGCGCTTTGTCTCGATGCTTTCGGTCCCGGTGGTCGCGCGGGACGAGGTCATCGGCGTCATGAACGTCCAGACCGTCGAGCCGCGCGATTTCGGGCGCGAGGAGATCGACTTCCTGCAGACGATCGCGAACCAGGTCGCGGGGATCATCGAGAAGGGCCGTCTGCAGCGCGAATCCGACCGCAAGCTCCGCGAGGTCTCGGCGCTGTTCGAGGTCTCGAACGTCCTCACCTCGACGCTCGATCTCGACGAGGTGCTTTCGCTCATCGTCGATCGCCTCGTCCGCGTCTATCCCGGTGCGTCGGGGGCGATCCTCCTGCGCGAAGAGGGTCAGGACCGTGAGCGCTCGCACTCGGGCGAGCTGCAGCGCAGCGCGACGCAAGCCGCGCATCGCGCCATCGCGGAACGGCGGCCGATCGTGGCGTTCGATCACATCGCGATGCCGCTCATCGCGAATGACCGGCTCCTCGGCGCGGTCGTGCTGCAGGTCCCGGACTACAAGGAGTTCTCCGAGGAGGAAGTCCGCTTCGTCGGCGCGCTCGCGAACCAGGCCGCGCTCGCGATCGACAAGGCGTCGCTTTATGCCCTCGAGCGCAAGACCACGGAGAGCCTGCGCGAGCTCGAACGCGCGCGCGCCGACTTCGTCGCCGTCGTCACGCATGACTTGCGGACACCGCTCTCGGTCATCCGCGGCTACCTCGATCTGCTCGCCGACAAGAATGGAAAGATGAAGCTACCGGTCTCGGAAGCCACGGCGCAGGTCGAGCGGCTCGACCACCTGGTCGATCGCATCCTTGCCGGCGTCCGCACCGATCGGCCCGAGCTCTCGCTCCGCCGAGCGCGTTTCGACCTCCGCGCGACCGTCGCCGCGGCGCTCAAGGAAGTGGCGCCGATGGCGCGGCGGCACAAGCTCACCGGTCCGCGCGCCGGTCAACCGCTGTTCGTGCGCGGCGACAAGCGCCGCACCGCGGAGGTCATCGCCGGCCTCGTGCACAATGCGACGAAGTACGCGCCCGAGGGGACGCGGATCGCCGTGCGGATCGAGCGCGCCGACGACCGCGCGATCGTGCGCGTGCATGACGAAGGGCCCGGAGTCCCGCCGCCCGACCGGGCGCGCATCTTCGAGCCGTATGCGCGAGGCGTCGCCCATGACGACGTGCCGGGATCGGGGATCGGCCTCTTCGCCGCGCGCCGGGTGGTCGAGGGTCAGGGCGGTGACCTCTGGCTCGAGGATGCGGTCGGCGGCGGCGCGGTGTTCGCGTTCACCCTCCCTCTGGCCCGCGCGGGCACGCCGTCCGCCGCGCGTTGAGCAACATCCTCGTCGTCGACGACGATCGCCAGTTCGTTGGCATGGTCGCGGCCCTGCTCGGCGAGGAGGGCTACGAGATCGTTACTGCGTACGACGGCGAGACCGCGCTACGCCGTCACGCCGAGGACTCGCCCGACCTCGTGATCCTCGACCGCAAGCTGCCGCGACTCTCCGGCGACGAGGTCTGCAGACGGATCCGCGCGTCCGCGCAGACGCCGATCCTCATGCTCACCGGCGAGCGCGGCGCGGACGAGCGCGCGAAGCTGCTCGATTACGGCGCGGACGATTACCTCGAGAAGCCGTTCAGCCGCAGGGAGCTCGCCTCGCGCGTGCGCGCGCTGCTGCGCCGCGCGGGTCCGGCGGCTCGCGCGCAAAGCGCCGCATCGATCGGGCGGCTGCACGTCGATCCGAAGACGCACGTCGCAAGCGTTGACGGTGCCGCGCTCGATCTCACGCCGACCGAGTTCCGTCTCCTCGCCGCGCTCGCCGCGCGACCGGGCGAGGTGCTCGAGCGCCGCGCGCTGCTTCGCGCGGGCTGGCCCGAGGAGCGCGACCCGGATCCTGAGTGGCTTAAGGCGCATCTGGCGCGCCTTCGCTCGAAGCTCGATGCCGCGGGCGCGCCCCCGCTCGCGAACGTGCGCGGAGTGGGGTACCGGCTGGGCTAGGGCTACACCGCCGCGGGATCGCGCACACGGAGACCACGCACCTTCGCAAAGTCGCGACGGTTGCGCGTGACGAGGTCCAGCCCGTGCTCGAGCGCTGTCGCTGCGATAAGGGCATCCGGCGTCCGCACGCTGGCGGTCCGCCGGAGGCGCCCCGCGCGCTCCGCGATCGCGGAATCGACCTCGATCTCGGTGTGAAGTTCGAGCAGTGCGCGCACCGCAGGCTCGTCCTTCTCAGCGCCTGCGAACAGCTCAGCCCGAGTGATCACGGAATACGAGCCGCTGACCTCGGGATGCCTGCGCGCTCCTCGCAGGTGGTCGACAAAGACGTCGGTGTCGAGAAGGACATTAGGTTCGGACACGTCGGGCACGTCGGGCACGCTGCCCCCACTCGTTGCGAGAGGGAACGCTGAATTTTGGCGCTACGCCGAACGTCTCAGCGAGGGTCTTGCCCCGGTCGACCGGCTTTTCTTTGCCGACGTAGGCATCGATGGCGTCCCGAACCACCGCAGCCAGCGTCTTGCGCTCGCGTCGGCGTCGCGAATCGAGTTTCTGCCGCTGTTCCGCCGTCAGATAGACTTGCGTCCGAGTCGCTGCCATATACAGCACAGCATACAGCACGGCGGCGACCCTCAGCGTTGGGCGACGGCTTGGTCTGGCCCTCTACGCCGAGAAGCGGCCGTCCCACACGCGGAGCCAGCCGATCGCGCCTGAGAACGTGAGGAGTCCGACCACCACACCGATCGCGACAATGGCGAAAACGAGATCGCCGAATGTGAGCGGCACCTCGCGCCAGTAAGTGCGCTCGCGCGCGGACGCGAACGCGCGAGCATCCATCGCGATCGCGATCCGCGTCGCTCGCCGGGTCGCGTCGGAGAGGAGCGTGACGAGGTCTCCGGTCGCCTCGCGGATGCGGCCGAATGGACCGCGCGCGATCCGCCCGCGGACTCTTCGCGCGAGACGCACCTGCGCGTACTCGTCGGCGAAGAACGGCAGGAAGCGATAACCGGCGAGCAAGGGATAGCCGATCCGGAACGGCAGGCGCGCGTGCCGGATGAGGCTCACGATGAGATCGGTCGGATCGGTCGTCCAAATGAAGGCGAGCGAGAGCATCCCGATCGCGAGACCGCGGAGCGCGATAGCCAGCCCGAAGCGAAACCCCGCCTCGGTCGCGTGGAACGGTCCGATCGTCCACGTCGGCGGCTCGTGCGTCGCGGCGAAGACGGCGTTGCTCCAGACGAAGCCGATGCCGAGCACAGAGAGCGGAACGAGTGCCCGGATGATCGTGCCGGGGCGGGCGCCTCCCGCGACCGCTGCGGCGATCGCGACCGCGAGGAAGAGCAGCGGCGTCACGGGATCGATGACGAACAGAAGAAGCAGCGAGATCGCCAGCGTCACTGCCAGTTTCACCGTCGGATCGAGACGGGAGAGCACGTTTAAGCGCTCACCGTCTCGCGCGCGGCCAGCACCTCGCGCGCCGCGGCGAGGCCGGTGACCGGCACGATCGAGCTATCTCGCTCGCGCGCGCGCGCGAACGCGTCAGCCACAGGCGGCAGCGCCAGGCCGAAGCTTGGCAGATCGGCGCGCGCGAAGAGCTCGGCGGGCGTCCCGTCGAAGCCAATCCGGCCCTCGGCCATCGCAAGCGCGCGGTCGGCGAGCTCGGCGACGAGCGAGAGGTCGTGCGTGATGACGACGATCGTCGTCCCGCCGGCCTGCTCCTCGCGAAGGAGCGCCACGAGCTCGCGCGTGTTCCGCAGGTCCTGGCCGAAGGTCGGCTCGTCGAGGACGAGGACGTTTGGGCTCGTGACGAGGGCGCTCGCGACCGAAAGGCGACGCTTCTCGCCGTGCGAGAGCGAGTGCGGGTTCGCCTCCGCGAGCCGAGCCAACCCGAACCGCTCGAGCAGGATGTCCGGATCGCGTGCGATCCGGCCGCCGACGCGCGCTGTGTAGCCCACCTCCTCGCGGACTGTTGTCGCGAGGAAGCCTCGCTCCGGGTACTGGAAGACATACGCGACGTCGCCGCGGACGCTGACCGCGCCATGCGACGGGCGCAACGCATGGGCGATGAGAAGACCGAGCGTGCTCTTTCCCGCGCCGTTCGCGCCGACGATCGCGGCGATCTCGCCTTCATGCAGCTCGAGCGAGATGCCGCTGACCGCGTCGCGATCGGTCGCGCGGTAGCGGTAGGCGAGGTCGCGGGTCGCGACCGTGATGGCGCCTGACGGGAGCGCGTGCTGTGGTGCGCGCGCGCCGCGCGGCCAGCGGTCGTGGAGCAACGCGGCGGCCTCGCTCGTGTCGCGAGGCATGTCTGGCGCGCCGAGGAGGCGCGCGAGGTCTGCGAGCTCGGGTTGCCAGACGCCGAGCCGATCCAGCTCGGTCGCGTGTTCCATGAAGACGCGATCGGGCTCGTCCGCGAGCGCGAGACGGCCGTCGTCGCCGAGCACCGCGACGCGGTCGATGAACCGCAGGAGCGGATCGAGGCGGTGCTCGACCAAGAGGAACGAACGCTCGCGCCGAATGGCGAGCGCCGCGAAGGCGGTGACGACCTCGCGTGCGCCGACCGGATCGAGATTTGCCGTCGGCTCGTCGAGCACGAGCGCTCGCGGGCGCATGGCGAGGAGCGAGGCGAGTGCCACGCGCTGCTTCGTCCCACCGGACAGGGTGTCCAGCCGTCGCGGCGTCGCGGGTCCGAGGCCGGTTGCCGCGCGAGCCTCCGCGACGCGCTCGACCATCTCGTCTCGCGACAGGCCGAGGTTCTCGAGCCCGAACGCGATCTCGTCATCGGTCTCGAGCATGACGAGCTGCGTTTCAGGATCCTGGAAGAGGACACCGACGTTGCTCGCGAGCTCCGCGAGCGACGCCGCCCGCGTGTCGCGTCCGTCGACCGTCAGACTGCCGCCGTCCCAGTGAGCGTCGAGCGCGTGCGGGATCACGCCGTCGAGGCAGAGCGCGAGCGTGCTCTTTCCGGCGCCGCTCGGTCCGAGGAGGAGGAGCCGCTCACCCTCCTCCCATTCGAGATCGAGGTCGCGGAGCGCCGGCCGCTTCCGTCCGACATGACGGATGGTGAGCGACTCGGCGCGTGCGAACGCGGAGGTCACACTTCCTGCACTCGCTCCCGGCCGAGCGCGAAGTAGTTGAGCGAGCCGGTTGCCGCCACGAGGTCGCCGATCGCCTTCGCCGCGATCCCGGCGAGCGCGCCGGCGACGACACGCGTGATGAAGAGTCCGAGCATGATGCCCGGGTCGAGGGCGAAGTAGCCGAGACGTAGCCAGTTCCAGGGGAGCGCGACGACCCCGGCGGCGATGCCAGCGACGGCCATCGTCCCCCAGCCCCAGCGCCGGTAGCCGGTCGCGGCGAACGTGAGCTCCGGACCGAGCGCCTGCATGAAGCCGGTGACGATGAGGACCGGACCCGCGGGCGCCCCGAGGAGGACCTCGGCGAACGCGGCGAGCGTCTCGGAGAGGAACGCGGCGCCGGGCCGACGAATGATGTAGCCGCCGAGCAGGCCGCCGATGAACCAGAGCCCGAAGAGCAGCTCCTGCCCGAACTGCGCGCTCACGCCGGCGAGGATCGTTGCGATACCGAGGTAGGGGCCGAGCCAGGCCCAGTAGATGGCCCCGAACACGACGGCGAGGATCGCAAGGAGTACGAAATCCTGCGTGCGCCAGACCCGCTCGTCGCGCGCCGGACGCGCGAGGATCGCGCCGATCGCCGCCGCCGCGAAGCCGGCGATCGCGAGGTACACGCCGATCCCAATGCCGATAAAGTCGCCGGCACCGATCGCCTTGGCGACCGTCGCCTTCACCGTGTTGTCCGTGCGGATCGCGGCCGGGGCGAAGTCGATGCCTGGCGTGCCGCCCAGCAGGCCGCTCGCGAGGAACAGGATGGCGAAGGCGAGCCCGGTAATCGCGGCAGCCGCCGCCCAGAGGCGGTAGCGGCCTTCGTGCGGATCGGCCGCACGAGCCCCGGAGACGATGACGAAGACGGCGGCCAGTGCCGCCGCGAGCGCGACCGCCCAGAGCCCGATGTCGAGGCCCTTGATCCCGCCGGCCTTCACCGCCGCGAGGGCCGGCGCCAGCGTGCTCGCCAGCTCGGCGCCGCTGAAGCTCCGTTGCGCGTAGATGACCCAGGGTAGGAAGAACGCGACGAGCGCGAGGAGTGCGCCGACGAGCGCGACCGCGCGAGCGACGCTGAAGGAACGGTTCATGAGGACCTCACGGTCGGCGAGTTCGCCGACACCGTCGCGTGGGCCACGACGTGTCCGGCGTCGGCGCACGCGGCGTCGAACGAAGTGCGGATCGCGCCGAGCACGTCGCTCAGGTCGCCGCGAAGTCCTGAGACAAAGTGCGCCCCCTTCCCGAAGACGCCCGACTTCTTGGTGCGGTCGATCTCGCGGTAGATGACGTCCATGTAGCCGTCGCTGCCCAGCGGATAGAGCGACCACTGCGCGCTCACGGCCACCCCGCTCTTGTCGGCGTCTTTGGTGGCCCGGACGGGCACGCGGATCTCGCCCGTCGACTCGCAGTACGTCTCGCCGGGACAGCCGTGCGACAGGAGGACCGTCATGACCACGTGCTCGCCCGTCCGCGCGGCGGCGGCGAATACTCGGGCGAGCTCGCCGAAGACGCGGTCGCGGTCGCCGGCGATGAACGTGCTCAGGTCATCAGTCTCGACCTCGAGACCCATGTCGCGCAGGCCCTTGATCGCATCGAGGATCACCGCGACGTAGCGGTCGGTCATCGGGTAGAGCGAGAAGCGCGCGCCGAAGAACGGCGGCGCCTTGATCGCCGGGTCGTCGGATCTTGTTCGTGTCTCGGTCATGTCGCACCCCCCTGTGGTGATTCGAAGACGAGCAGCGTTCCTCTGTCGAACGAGACGCTCGCCGGCAGCGCCGCGATCTCGTTGCTGAGGCCACGAGCGCGCCCGAAACGCAGCGTCTCCGCGTCGAGTCGGTAGCGGAGCCCGGTCGTGCTGACGCCTTCGGCATCGCCCGCGACCGGCAGCAGCGTCACGCGCGAGCCGGTGGGTCCATCGAGCGTGAGCGAGCCTGGTCCGCGAAGGGCGCGCACCCGCAGCGCGCCGCGACGCGCCTCGATGTGTACGCCGTCATAGCCGGGATCGGCGAGAAGGAGAAGGTTCGCCGCCTCGTGATCGAGCCGCTCGCCGCCGAGCGCGCCCAGGACCACGATTTCTTTGGCGCCGGCGGCGATTGCCTGCGCGACGGCGAGCTCGAGGTCGGACTCGTCCTTGTCCGGAGGAAACCTCGCGACGGCGATGCCCTGACGCGCAAGGCGCTCGACGCCGGCCTGGCCAAGCGAGTCCATGTCGCCCACGACCAGGTGGGGAAAGATGTTCCAGCGCTCGAGCGCGAAGGCGCCGCCGTCGGCCGCGACGACGAACGAGTCGCCGTCGATGGCCGCGCGATCGGACGGGAGCACGTCGCCGTGTGCGACGACGACCGCCCTCATGCGAGCGGGGGGCTCTGCCCCCCGACCCCCGGGGTTGGACCCCGAAAAAACAAGAGCGGCGCCTGAGCGCCGCTCGTAGGTTTCACGCGTCTCGACTCCCTACGCTGACATTACTCAGATCAGGTTCTGGGGTCTGCGGCCGTCCGCACTCTCAGCGCCCCTTTCGTCGGGCGCTCCCCCGTCGTATTCAGTTTCTTGTCAGTTGAGTGTACGCCGAGCGCGAGACACGAAGAGGACCAAGCCCCTCTCGGAGCCTGGTCCTCAGTCGACCAATGTCGGTCGCGGCGTTACGCCGCTTTGCGCTCCTCGGCGTGGCTGACCGGCGTGACCGTGCGCGACGGAGCGACGAGCCAACCGACCACCAGGATCGCGAAGGATGCGAATGCCAGAAACTCCATCGGAGCCTCCTTTAGATCTGATACGCCGCTTCGCGGTGTTGCGTCGCGTCGAGACCGAGCACTTCCTCGCTCTCGGGCACGCGCAGTCCGACGAAGAGATCGATGAGCTTCAGGATCACGAAGGTCATGACCGCCGAGTACACGATGGACGCGAGCACCGCGATCGCCTGGATCCCCAGCTGTCCGGGGTTGCCGGCGATGAGCCCGTCCTTCGCGGCGCTGTTCACCGCGACGGTCGCGAAGACGCCCGTCGCGAGCGCGCCCCACGCCCCGCCGACGCCGTGCACCCCGAACACGTCGAGGGCGTCGTCGACCTTGAAGCGCTTGGTGATCTGGATCGCGGTGTAGCAGAAGATGCCCGCGCCGAGGCCGATGAGGATCGACGCCGACACGTCGACGTAGCCCGACGCCGGCGTGATCGCGACGAGCCCGGCGACCGCGCCTGCCGCCGCACCGAGCACGCTCGGCGCGCCCTTGTGCAGCCACGAGACGGTCATCCAGGTGAGCGCGCCCATCGCGGCCGCGGTGTTGGTCACGACGAACGCGTTCGCGGCGAGGCCGCCCGCGGTGATCGCGCTGCCGGCGTTGAAGCCGAACCAGCCGAACCAGAGGAGCGACGCGCCAAGGACGGTCATGGTGGCGTCGTGCGGGTCCATGGCCTCTCGGCCGAAGCCGACGCGGCGGCCGAGGACGAGCGCGGCGACGAGCGCCGACACGCCGCTCGTGATGTGCACGACCGTGCCGCCGGCGAAGTCGAGCGCCCCGAGCTGACCGAGCCAGCCGCCGCCCCAGACCCAGTGCGCGACCGGGTCGTAGACGAAGGTCGCCCAGAGCAGCGTGAAGACGACGAAGGCCTTGAAGCGCTTGCGCTCGGCGAACGCGCCGGTGATGAGCGCCGGCGTGATCACGGCGAACATCATCTGGAAGACCATGTACGCCTCGTGCGGGACGGTCGGCGCGTACGGTCCCGGGTCCTGGCCGACGCCTCTAAGCGCCGCCCAGTCGAGGCCTCCGATGATCCCACCGATGTCCGGACCGAACGCGAGCGTGTACCCCCAGAGCACCCACTGCACGCTGATGAGGCAGAGGATGAAGAAGCTGTGCATGATCGTCGCGAGCACGTTTTTGCGGCGGACGAGCCCGCCGTAGAAGAACCCGAGCGCCGGGGTCATGAGCATGACGAGCGCGGCGGAGGCGAGGAGCCAGGCGGTGTCGCCAGCGTTGATTTTTTCCATGCCCGGGAAGCCTGAGCGAAGGGCATGCCCGGGTCAGCGACGGATGGGCGCTACCAAGGTTGCGATTCGGTCGTGGCGACCGTCGAGAAGTCGGTGAACCCGGCGGTCGCCACGCCCGTAGTTACATCCCCTTTGCGAGCCCGATGACGTTGCCCTCGGGGTCCGCGAACATCGCGACTGTGACCGGGCCGGTCTGCGTCGGCTTGAGCACGGTCTTCGCGCCGAGCCCTTCCGCCTTCTTCAGCGTGGCTTCGAGGTCGGTCACGTCGACGTAGAACGTCACGAAGTTCCGACCGTTCTGCGACTGACCGATTCCGGCGCCAATGCCTTTGCCGGCGTGCGTGTCCACCATCGCGTAGCCCATCGGGTTGTTGGTGTCCATGTGCCAGTCAAAGAGCTTGCTGTAGAAATCCTGGAGCTTCTTCGATTCCTTGGTGTTGATCTCGACGTGGGTGATAGGCGCGCCCATGTGGTGAGTCCTCCCCTTTATTGCTTGGTGTCGGTGTGGTGCTCTGCTTCGCGCGGCTCCCTCCCCTCGGCGACGTCCTCGAGGCGCGGCAGGAAGTAATCCCACCCCTCGGCGTGGCTCGCGAGCGCTGCCGCCGGCAGCCCGCGATGGATGAGGCGCAGCCGCGTCCCAGTGCCTTCGGGTGCGAGGTCGATTTCCACGGTGCTCATCCCTGGCGGGATGTGCTCGTTCCCTTCCCAGCCCCAGGTGAACACGACGCGCCGGCCGGGGACGACCTCCACGAACTTTCCGGCCGCGATGTCCTTCGTGTTGGCGAATTCGACCCGGAACGTGCCGCCCGGCCGCGGCTCGAGCTCGGCGAGCTTGCCCTTCCAGCGGACGTACTGGACCGGATCCGTCAGGAGACGAAAGACGGTCTCGGGCGGCGCCTGGATCGTGATGACGCGCTCAATGACTCTCGTGTCGACGGCCATGCCTTGTCCTCCTCTGTTGTTCCTCTTGCTCCGCGGCGGTCTTCAGCGAGCGAAGACTCTCGTCCCAGAACGCTTCGAGGTACGCGCGGAGCTCGGCGAGGGTCTCCGGGCGCGCGCGATACAGGCGCTTCGTGCCGTTGCGGCGCTCGGTCACGAGGCCCGCCTCCCTCAGGACGCGCAGGTGCTGCGAGATCGCCGGCCGGGTGACCTCGAAACGGCGCGCAATCTCCCCGACCGAGAGCTCGGCTGCGGAGACCAGTCGGAGGATTTCGCGCCGCCGCGGTTCCCCAAGCGCGGCGAAGGCGTCCATTGACCAGAGCGTAAGTGGACACTTACGTAAGTGTCAAGTAACTGTCGGCGGGCTCGGCCCCCCGGCCGTCGCTACTGAATCAGGACCCAATCGCGACCGAACCGGCAGTTCACCTCGCACACCGCTGGCTAGAGGCTTGTCTGGACATAACCCGTGGGGAGTTGCAGATGACGTTGACCGTGGAGCGGCCCGCGACGGCGGCACCCGCGCAACCCAAGACCTCGCCCAAAGACATCCTCAAGCTCGCGAAGGAACAGCAGGTCAAGATCGTCGACCTGCGCTTCGTCGACCTGCCCGGCACCTGGCAGCACTTCTCGATCCCGGTCGAAGAGCTCTCGGAAGGTCTCTTCGCCGACGGCATCGGGTTCGACGGATCGTCCATCCGCGGCTTCCAGCACATCCACGAGAGCGACATGCTCCTCATGCCCGACCCGAACGCCGTCTTCATCGATCCGATCCTCGAGATCAAGACCCTCAATATCACTTGCGATGTCATCGATCCGCTGACGCGCAAGCCGTACTCGCGCGACCCGCGGTACGTCGCGAAGAAAGCCGAGGAATTCCTCCCCACCACCGGGATCGCCGACACCTCGTTCTGGGGCCCGGAGATCGAGTTCTACATCTTCAACTCGATCCGCTTCGATCAGATGCAGAACTGCGGCTACTACTACATCGACTCTGAGGAAGGCATCTGGAACTCGGGCAAGGACGGCGGCGTCCCGAACCTCGCGCATCGTCCCCGGTACAAGGAGGGCTACTTCCCGGTCCCGCCAGCCGACAAGCTTCAGGACCTGCGCTCGAAGATGGTCCGGGCTCTGATCGACGTGGGCGTCGCGGTCGAGGTCCATCACCACGAGGTGGGCACGGCCGGGCAGACCGAGATCGACATGCGCTTCTCCACGCTTGTGGAGATGGCTGACAAGGTCCTGAAGTACAAGTACGTCACCAAGAACGTCGCCGCGAAGAACGGATATGTCGTGACGTTCATGCCCAAACCGCTCTTCGGCGACAACGGCTCGGGGATGCACACGCACCAGAGCCTCTGGAAGGATGGATCGAACCTCTTCTACGACAAGGACGGCTACGCGTTGCTCTCGACGATGGCGCGCCACTACATCGGCGGCCTCTTGAAGCACGCGCCGGCGATTCTGGCGTTCGCCGCGCCGACCACGAACAGCTACCGGCGTCTCGTCCCCGGCTACGAGGCGCCGATCAACCTCGTGTACTCGATGCGCAACCGCTCGGCGTGCGTGCGCA
The DNA here is from genome assembly GCA_036003765.1 of Candidatus Limnocylindria bacterium. GTDB lineage: Bacteria > Chloroflexota > Limnocylindria > P2-11E > P2-11E > 3-1-20CM-2-70-9. The sequence continues at coordinate 12,289 of DASYSC010000221.1, read as the reverse complement.
TCCCGACGTACTTCGACAAGCCCGAGGCGCGCCGCCTCGAGTTCCGCGCGCCGGACCCGTCATGCAACCCGTACCTCTCGTTCTCGGCGTGCCTCATGGCCGGTCTCGACGGCGTGATCAACCGGATCGAGCCGCCGACGCCGATGGACGTCGACCTCTACGAGCTCGACGGCGAGGCGAAGAAGCGCGTGAAGCAAACACCGGGCTCGCTCGAGGAAGTGCTCGACGCGCTCGATGCCGACCGCGACTTCCTCCTGCGCGGGAACGTATTCACCGAAGATCTGATCGAAACGTGGCTCACGATCAAGCGCGCGAGCGCGAAGGAAGTCGCGATCCGTCCGCACCCGTACGAGTTCTATCTGTATTCGGACGTCTAGGAGGGACCGAGGAGATGGCCGCCACCGCTCAGGATCTCGCTCGCGTACAGGCGGGGCACTGGGCGGCGCGGCCGCTCCCCGAACCGCCGCGCTACCGCCGCGTGTCCAAGAGCGCACCGCTGCCGCTCGATCGCATGGGCAAGCTGCTCGAGGACTGGATGCGCGAGCTCACCATAGGCAACACGCTCGACGGCGACTAGCGACCTAGACGCGCTCGTCGCCGGGCTCGCCGGCGACGCAGGCGAGCTCGCCGACCTGCTGCGCAAGCTCCTCTCGGCTCGGGACGTCGTGGTCACCTCTTCGGCGTACGCACCGCTGGCGTGGGTCGGAATGCAGCCCGGCCACCGCGCCCTCTACCGCTGGAGCGGTCGGGCGATCGTCGACGGGGCCGACCGCGAGTGGTCCCTGATCCTGAAGGTCAGCCGCCGTGACCCGGACACCGACCGTGAAGCCGCCTGGAATTACTGGAAGCGGGAGTTCCTGGCGTACACCTCCGGCGTTCTCGACGGCCTGCCGGGCATCGCGGCGCCGCGGCTCCTCGGTTCGTCCGAGCGCGAGAGGGAGCTCACCCTTCTATGGCTCGAGGATGTGCCCGAGTCGGTCCTCGGCCCGTGGCCGGCGGAGCGGTACGGCCTTGCCGCTCGGCACCTCGGGACCTTCAACGGGGCGTATCTCGCCGATCGCCCGCTGCCCGAACAGAGCTTCTTCACGCGCACGTACCTGCGCTCGTGGACGAGCTGGCTGCCGTGGATCGATGCGGTCCGCTCCGCAGCGACGTGGTCCGACCCGCTCGTCGCGCACGAGTTCCCGGAGCCACCCATCGCACGCCTGGAGCGGCTTCACGACGCCGTGCCCGACCTCTTCGATCGGCTCGAGCGCTTACCCCAGACGCTGTCCCACCTCGACGCATGGCGCGCGAATCTCATCGGATCGCGATTGCCCGACGGTCGAGAGCGGACGGTCGCGATCGACTGGTCGTTCATCGGCACCGCGCCGGCCGGGCAGGAGCTCGCGATCACCGTGGGCGGGAGCCACGTCTGGCTCGACGCGGACCCTGAGGAGCTCACGGTGTTGAGCGACCGAGCCTTCTCGGCCTACATGGCTGGGATGCGCGACGCTGGATGGCGCGGCGACGGGCGAACCGTGCGTTTCGCGTACGCCGCGTCGGCTGCGCTCTACGCGGCTCCATTGCTTCCGCTTTGGCTTGGACGCATCGCGGATCCGACCCGCCGCGGTTGGATCGAACGTAAGTGCCGCCGGCCCGCAGCCGAGGTCGTTCGTGGCTGGGCCCTGCTCCTCGATCATATGCTCGACCTTGCCGACGAGGCCTATCAGCTCGCCGCCATCTAGCCTACTGGCGTGCCCATGTATGCGCTGTACCTCGAGTCGGGGCCGCAGAAGAAGACGACCCTCGTGCACGTTCTCGAGCTGCTCGGCTGCGTCGCGAACGGCAAGACCACGGACGACGCGGTCGCGGCGACACTGGACGCGATACGCGCCTACCTGCGCTACCTGAAGCGCCATGGCGAAAAGGTCGATCCGAGCGAGAAGATCGAGACGCGGACCGCCGAGCACAACACCGCGGGCCTCTTCTCAGGACAGGCGATCTTTCCGCCGGACATCAAACCGCTGGGCTCGCGCGATCTCGCCCGCTACCTACGGTGGCTCGAGTGGTCGCGTGAGGATCTGCTCGCTCTGGTGAAGGGGATCGACGACCTGGGACTGCGCGCCAAGCCACCGAAAGGGCGGTCCCTGCACGAGATCCTTCTGCACGTCCTGGACGCGGATAAGGGATACGTGTACGCGCTGGTCGGCCCGCTCAAGGCGATGGGCGATCCGACGAACGCTGCGGACCGGGGCGAGCTGGACTTGCGCCTAGCGCTCGCCGAAGCGAGGCCCGCCGCGATCGTCCGCCTTGCGGCGCTCACGCCCACCGAGCGACAGCGGGTACGAAGGACCGGCCAGTCGACGTACTCGGCGTTCCGCGTGATCCGCCGCATGCTCGAGCACGAATGGGAGCACCGTCGCGAGATCGCGGCGCGCATCGGCAGCGAGGCTTAAGCCCGGACCGGCACCTTCGGCACCGCGCCAGCGAACGCGTCGACGAGCGCCGCCACAAGCGTGCGCCCCCTATCGGCGCGCGCGTCGTAGCCGCAGAGCGAGAAGCCTTTCACGTCCGCAACTGCGAAGAGCTGGCGGAGAACGTCGGCGAGCGCGGACAGCGGTGGTCCGCCAACGGCGGCGAACGCAACGGCCGGGAATTCGCGCGGGTTCACGACATCGATGTCGACGTGCAGCCAAACGGAGCGGCGGCGCGCCCACGCCACGAGTCCGGACGCTTCAGGATGCTCCGCGTCGAAGGCGATCCGCAGCACGCGCGAGCGGTCGAGGTTTCCCGTCTCGCCGACATCCAGTGCGCGCGCTCCGACGAGCGCCACGCGATCCTCGGCGATCCTCCGCGAGCCGGGGAAGAGCAGCGGCGCGACCGACCGGCCGCAGAGGTGCGCGAGGACCATTCCGGAGACGTAGTGCGACGGCGTCGTGGCGAGCGTGTTGAAGTCACCGTGCGCGTCGAAGTACACGAGCGAGATCTCAGGAACGGCGGTCAGCGCACCCGAGAGTGCGCCTGCGACGAGTGTGCATTCGCCGCCGATAACCGCCGCTGACGCGCCGTCGCGCAACGACGCGAGCACGCCGTCGGCGAGCGTCCGGCATGCCTCGCGCGCCGCGCTCAGCCAGCGATCGCGTGGGTTGAACGGGATGCGGATCCGCTTCTCGCAGCCGAGGCGCTCGGCGAGGAGCGGGGCAAGGACGGCGGGCGCCTCACCGAGACCGATGAACTGCTGCTCGGTGACCACGCCGGCCTCGAAGAGATGGAGCGGGCGAGCCGCCATTTCTGGGCGCATGGTAGCCGGGGTACCAAGCAGGCAACCCCGGCTACGGCGCCCCGAACTAGCGGATGTAACCGGTCTGATTCAGTGCGAGGCAGATGATCGCGATGGCCGCGAGCGGGAACTTCGACCAGCGTCCCGAGACGAGCATGAGGATCCCACAGATGAGGGCGACGACCGCCAGGATGAGCGTGATGGACATGACCACCTCCTGTGTGCGAGCTTGCCCGACGGTCGTGCAACCTCTGTGCCGTCTAGTCGAGGGAGGTCAGCAGGCGGTCGATCGCCGCGAGTCCTGAGTGGAGGACGCGCGGGAGCATCCCGAAGCCGATCCGCAAATGACGCTCGGCGCGGAAGTGGTTGCCGGGAACGATCATCGTGCTGTACTCGCGGATGAGCCGATCGACGAGCGCCATCGAGTCGATCGGGTACTTGTAGCTGAAGAAGCAGATCGCGCCCGCCGCTGGCGCGGTCCAGTGGAGCTCTCGCGAGCGCCCGCCCGCCCAGTCTTCGAGCATCGGCCAGCGCTCGTTGATCAGGAACCGCGCGCGCTCGAGGAGCTGCTTGCGTCGCTCGAGCGCGATCTCCGCAAGCACCTCGGAGATCGTCGCGGGCGCAACGGTCGTGTAGTCCTTGATCTCGACCGCGGCCTGCACGCGTTCCGCCGGGGCGACGAGCCAGCCGATCCGCAGGCCGGGCAACCCATAGACCTTGGAGAGGCCGCCGGTCACGATGACCCGCTCTCCACGGCCGCTGAACGTGGGACTCTCCTCGCCGGATCGCTCCGCGCCGCGATAGACCTCATCCGCGAGGATCCAGGCGCCGTGTCGGTCGGCGATCCGCACGACCTCCGCGATCTCGCCCTGAGAGAGGATCTGGCCCGTCGGATTGTTCGGCTGGCAGACGCAGATGACGCGCGTTCTAGCGTTCACCGCAGCGCGCAGCGCGTCGAGGTCGATCGTCCAGCCGCGCTCCTCGCGCAACCAGACCTCGCGCACGCGAGCGCCCATGCCGGTCGCGAGGCCGTGCACCTGCATGTAGTTCGGCATGACGACCACGACCTCATCCCCGGATGACACGAGCGTCGCGAGCCCGAGGAAATTCGCCTCGCTCGTGCCCGTGGTGATGACCACATCTCCCGCGGCGCGTCCCGGGTGGATCGATGCGACGAGCGCGCGTGTCGACTCGCGCCCGACGCCCTCGGCGTAGCCGAGCTTCGTGCGCATCAGCTCCTTGGCGTCCCGCGTGATCTCCTCGACCGTAAGCGCCTCGACGCCGGACTCGGAGAGGTCGTACTGGACCTTGTGCTCCCAGGTCGACTGCATGCGCTCCATGTCGAAGCGCGGGAAACGCATCAGGTCCGCTCCGCGTCAGCGCGAAGCCGCGCGAGCTGCTTTCGGGCGAACTCCAGCACGTACTCGCGTTCGAATGAACCGGGCCGCCCAGTCACTTCCACCGCGTCCACCACGTTGGCGTAGCGGAAGAGCACCGTCATGGTGGTCAGATCGCCGTCGGCCGTCGGCTGTTGGAACACCAGCACGCGTGAATCATCGCCCACCGTCTCGCCGAGGTCGGTCTCGGTCGACCCCAGCGCGAGCGCGCTGGCACGGAAGTCTGCGAAGACGGCCCTCGCGGCGTTCGCATCGGCCGTCATGATGAGGATGCTGTCGACCAGGCAGCAGTGGAAATCCTGGTCGGGCTTCTTGAACGCGCGGACATAGCCCGAGGCGCCGCGCTCCTTGAGCGCCTTCATGCTTGTGGTGAGGCCGTCAGCGAGCTGCTGCGCGGTCATAGCGTCGTCGGTCTCGAGCACGTAATCGTTGGGGACGTCCGACGCCTGGAGGATCACCGTCTCCGCCGCGCCGCGCACGGTTTGACCTGGGGATCCGCTCGCGATGACCGGAGGACCGGCCCGCGAGCAGCTTGCGGCCGCGACCGCCGCGAGCGCAACCGCCGCGGCGACGCGCATCACGGTCGCAACGATATCGTCGTGCGCCGTGCGCATCGGCATACAGCTACCCGAGGTCGAGCGCGAGGTGCGCTGGCCGGAGATCTTCGCCATCGCGCGCGCGGCGGAGGACTCCGGCTTCGACTCGATCTGGGTGGGCGACCACCTCCTTTACCGAGCGGATGGGCGACCCGACCGGGGGCCCTGGGATTCCTGGACACAGCTCGCCGCGCTGGCAGCGAGCACGTCGCGCGTCCGACTCGGCCCGCTCGTCGCCGCGACGGCGTTCCACGCGCCGGGGATCCTCGCCAGGATGGCCGCGTCCGTCGACGAAGTGAGCGGCGGGCGGCTCGTCCTCGGTCTCGGCGCGGGCTGGAACGAGCCCGAGTTTCGCGCGTTCGGCGTCCCCTCCGACCGGTTGGCCTCGCGCTTCGAGGAGGCCTTCGAGATCGTCCGCCGCTTGCTCGCCGGCGAGCGCGTCACGTTCCACGGCCGGTTCCACACGGTTGACGAGGCGGCGCTCCTGCCGCGACCGTCGCGTCGCATTCCGCTGTTGCTCGGTTCCAAGGGGGCGCGGATGTTGGGAATCGCACTTCCGCACGTCGACGCGTGGAACGCGTGGTACAGCTGGTACGGCAACTCTCCGGATGGATTCGCGTCACTCCGCGTTGAGATCAATGCAGCCTGCCAACGCGCAGGTCGCCAGCCCGGCGACGTCACGCGCAGCGCGTGCGTTCTGGTCACCGTGGGGGAGGGCGCGGGCACACGGCCGCACGAAGTCGCGCCGGTCGAAGTCGAAAAGCTCGGTCCGCATCTTCGAGCCCTCGAAGCCGCCGGGGCCGACGAGGCGATCCTGGTGCTCGATCCGATCACCGAGCGCTCCACCCGCACGGTCGCGGACGCTATCGTTGATCTGAAATAAGCGTGCGATGCCCCGTCCGAGTGGACGGGGCGTTTCGGCGTTTTGGAGGATCCGTGGCGCGATTCGCGAAGCTCTTCGGCCGCGGCGGCATCTCCGCGCCGCCGCGCGTCGATCGCGTCGTGGTGGGGCTCGGCAACCCCGGCGAGGGCTACGCGGCGACGCGTCACAACGCGGGCTTTCAGGTGGCGTCGCGGCTCGCGAAGCGCTCGCGGGCCGAGTTCGCCGTGAAAGCGGCCGACTCGCGCATCGCCGAAGGCGCGATCGACGGCGTGCGGGTCGCGATCGCGCGTCCGCAGACCTTCATGAACGACTCGGGCCGCGCGATCCGCAAGCTGCTCGATCGCTATCGCGTCGATCCCTCCGCGCTCCTCGTGATCTTCGATGAGGTGGACCTCCCACTCGGGAAGATCCGGCTGCGCGAGCGCGGCGGCCCTGGGACGCACAACGGGATGCGCTCGATCGTCTCGGCCATCGGCGAGGACTTCCCGCGCCTCCGCGTCGGCGTCGCGCCGGCGGATCCGGCCGCCGAGATTCCCGATCTCGTCGCGTACGTCCTCACGCCGTTCGCTGCGGACGAACGCGAGACCGCCGACGCGACGTTCGCGCGCGCGGCAGAGGCGGTCGAGGTCGCCCTTCGCGAGGGCATGCCGCGCGCGATGGAGCGGTTCAATGGCTGAGATCAAGGGGGGCGTAGCCCCCCTTGAACCCCCCAAGCTGAACGACGCTCGGCTGGGGGGCATCCTGGCCCTGGCCGAACGCAGCGAGCGTTACCGCGAGCTCGCTTCGCGGCTCGCCGATCGGGAGAGCGTCTCGGTCGCGGACGCGACCGCCGGCGCGCGAGCGTTCGCGTGGTCGGCGCTCGTCGCGAACGGCGGCCGCACTGTCGCTCTCGTCGCGCCGAGCGAGGACCGCGCGCGCCGCTGGCGTGCCGAGCTCGCGGGATGGCTGGGCGAGGAACGCGTACTCGCGTTCCCGGAGCGCGAGACGATGCCGTTCGAGGTGAGCGCGCCGTCGGGCACGGCGGTGCATCAACGGCTCCTCTCGCTTTGGCGACTCGCGACCGCGCAAACCCCGGTCGCTGTCGTCACGAGCTTGCGCGCGCTGCTCGAGCACACCATCCCGCCCGACGAGCTCGCGCGGCGCGGGCGCACTCTGCGCGCGGGCGATCGGCTCTCCTGGCAGGAGACGGCGTCGTGGCTCTTCGATCTCGGCTACGAGCCGGTGACCGAGGTGAGCGAGCCCGGCACGTTCTCGCGGCGCGGCGGCATCATCGACATCTATCCGGCCTCCGCGGACCAGCCGGCTCGCGTCGAGCTCTTCGGCGACGAGATCGAGACGCTCCGCGCGTTCGATCCGGTCACGCAGCGCTCGCAGTCGCCGCAGGATCAGCTCGTCGTCCTGCCGGCGCGCGAATTCTCGATGGAGAATGCGCCCGAGCTCGCCGAACGTCTGGCGGAGGCGGGGTGGGACCGGGCTGCGCGGGCCGACGACGAGGAGGCTGCGGATCTCTCCCTTTATGCACGGCTCGTCGATTCGCTGCGTGAGGGCGGATACGCGCCCGGCGCCGACGCCTTCGCCCCCGCGTTGGGCGCGACCGCGTCGCTCCTCGACCACCTTGGCGATCGCGGGACGGTGGTGTTCGAGGACACCGTCGAGCTCGACCTCGCGCACGACGCCCTCGAGGCGCAGGCCGAAGAGAAAAGGGGGGAGCTCGCCGGCCAAGGCCTTCCCGTGAGCGTCTTCCCACCCCCGTACGTGCCCCGGTCGCGGGTCGACGCGCTCGCGCAGCGGCACGGCGCCGTCCGCGTGCGGCCTGCGCCGGATGCGGTGCGGCTTGGGTGGTCCGGACTGACGAGCTACGCCGGGCGGCTCGACCAGTTCCTCCGCGAGATCGCCGGAGCGGGTCGGGGGACGCGCATCGTCGCGACTCCGCAGGCGGCCCGCCTGGCCGAGCTCCTCGCCGACCGCGAGATCCCAGCGGTGGCGCAGGAGACGGTCGATGACCCGCCCGGCGCCGGAGCGCTGGTCGTGGCCCGGGTGCCGCTCGCGGAGGGTTTCGCCATCCCCGAGCTCGACCTGCGGGTCTTCACTGATGCCGAGGTCTTCGGCTTCCGCAAGCCGCGCCACCCCGAGCAGCGCCGCCGCCGCGCGCACATCGGCTCGTTCCTCGCGGACCTCAAGCCCGGCGACCATGTCGTGCACGAGGACCACGGCATCGCGCGGTTCGAGCGATTCGTCACGCGCGAGGTCGCCGGGGTCGTGCGCGAGTACCTAGAGCTCCGCTTCGCCGGCACGGACGTGGTCGCGCTCCCGACCGAGCGCGTCGACAAGGTGACGCGCTACGTCGGCGGGACGCCTCCGGGCTTATCCACGCTGGGCGGCCGCGACTGGGTCGCGACGAAGCGCAAGGCGAAGAAGGCCGCGGAAGAGATCGCGCGCGAGCTCCTCCGCCTCTACGCGGCTCGGGAGGCGACGCAGGGGTTCGCTTTCGGACGCGACACCCCGTGGCAGATCGAGATGGAGAACGCCTTCCCGTACACGGAAACACCCGACCAGCTGCAGGCCATCGAGGACACCAAGCGCGACATGGAGCGCGGCCGGCCGATGGACCGCCTCATCGTCGGCGACGTCGGGTACGGCAAGACAGAGGTCGCGCTGCGCGCGGCCTTCAAGGCGGTCCAGGACGGCAAGCAGGTCGCGATCGTGGTGCCGACGACGGTCCTGGCGCAGCAGCACTACGAGACGTTCGCAGAGCGCCTCGCGACGTTCCCGGTGAACGTGGAGATGCTCTCCCGCTTCCGCTCGCCCGTCGAGCAGCGCGCCGTGGCCGCCGCACTCGGCACCGGCGAGGTCGACATCGTCGTCGGCACCCATCGGGTGCTCCAAAAGGACGTGCAGTTCCGCGACATCGGCCTCGTGGTGATCGACGAAGAGCATCGCTTCGGCGTCAAGCACAAGGAGCGCCTGAAGCAGATGCGCACCGAGGTCGACGTGCTCTCCATGACCGCCACGCCGATCCCCAGGACACTGCACATGGCGCTCTCGGGCGTGCGCGACATCAGCGTTATCGAGACCCCGCCGGAGAACCGGCAGCCGATCGAGACGCACGTCGTCGAGCGGAGCGACGACGTGCTGCGCGAGGCGATCGTGCGCGAGGTCGATCGGGGCGGGCAGGTCTACTACGTGCACAACCGCGTGCAGGGCATCGAGCAGGAAGCCCACCGCTTGCGGCAGCTCGTCCCGACCGCGCGCTACATCGTCGCGCATGGCCAGATGGACGAGCGAAAGCTGGAGCGAGTCATGGTCGAGTTCGCCGACGCCGAGCACGACGTCCTCGTGTGCACCACGATCATCGAGTCCGGCCTCGACATTCCCAATGTCAACACGATCGTGATCAACCGCGCCGGAACGCTCGGCCTCGCGCAGCTCTACCAGCTCCGCGGCCGGGTGGGCCGGAGTGCGGAGAAGGCCTACGCCTACCTTCTCTATACAAAGGAGCAGCACCTGACCGAGCAGGCACGCAAGCGCCTGCAGGCGGTCTTCGAGGCGAGCGAGCTCGGCGCCGGATTCAAGATCGCGATGCACGACCTCGAGATCCGCGGAGCCGGCAACATCCTGGGCGCCGAGCAGCACGGCCACGTCACCGCCGTCGGGTTCGAGCTCTACACCCAGCTCCTCGAGGAGGCGGTCAACGAGCAGCGCGGCGCGCCGCGGGCGGCCGTCCTGCCTGAGATCACCGTCGACCTGGCGCTCTCGACGGCCATTCCCGACGACTACGTGCCCAGCCGCCAGCGCAAGCTCGAGCTCTACCGCCGGATCGCGGAGCTCGCGACCCTGGACGACCTCGGCGGGCTCCGCGAGGAGCTCCGCGATCGTTACGGACCGCCGCCCGAACCGGTACGGAACCTCCTCTACGGCGTCGAAGTGAAGCTCCGCGCGGCGAAGGCCGGCGCGACGGAAGTGCGCGCGCGCGGCGCGGAGCTGCGCGTAGTACTAGGACACGACATACAGCCAGCCGAACGCGAGCGACTCGCGCGTTCGTTCCCGCGCGCGCAGGCCGGTCAGCGGCAGATCCGACTTTCGGTGCTCGATGCGAAGGGCGACTGGCGCGACGCGCTCACCGGATTGCTCGACCGTCTCGCCGCGTGATGAGACGCGCGTGCAACCACAAGCGGCAGCGTTCTGTCATCGTCCGGCATCACCATGAAGATCGCGCTGCGCCTGATCACTCTCGCGGTTCTCGCACTGCTTCCTACTCTGGTCGCCGGACTCACGATCCACTAGCACCCCGCGCCGGGGCCCCGTGAAGATCTGGCTGTTCGCGGCGTTTCTCATCCTCTGGGGCAATCTTCTCCATCCGCTCATAGGCGCCAGCGCGGTGCTGCCCGGCGGCAGCTGGCAGTTCGTCGTCGCAGGTGCGGTCCTAGTCGTCATTTCGCTTGCGGTCGCGGGTGTCCTACGACTCCAGGCCGAGTCGCTCGGTCTGCGCCGAGCCGGCGCACTCCGAGGCGCCGCGATCGGGGCAATCGTCGGAGGGCTGATCGCCGCGGCCGGGGTCGCGGTCCTGCGCTTCGTCGTGCCGGCGATCTTCGGACAGCCGATCGTCTACGAGCCGCTGTCACGTGTCGCCCCCGGGGACCTCACACCCCACATCGCTTTCTTCTTACCGTTCGGCGCCGTGATCCCTGAAGAAGTCGCGTTCCGCGGGACCTTGCTCGGTGGACTGCTCGCGAGGTACGGCGTCCGCTTCGCCGTGACGGCCTCGGCGACCACGTTCGCGCTCTGGCACGGGACGGTCGCGGTGTTCACGGTGATGAACACCACGATGCCCGTCGTCCTGATCATCCCCGCCATCGCGGGCGCGCTCGTGATCCTCTTCCTCGGCGGCGCGATCGTCGCGAGCCTGCGCGTGGCGACCGGTACGCTCCTGGCCAGCATCGCGGCGCATTGGGCGTTCAACGCGATCATCCTCGTCGGACTCAGGTATCCGAGGATCGATTGAAGATCGGCATAGATCTCGACGATGTCATGGCGATCTGCGCTGTCGCATACCTGCGTAAGTTCGCCGAGGAATATCGCGTGGAGCTCCCCGACGAGCGCGAGATCGGGTGGCACCTGCTCCGCGACATGGATCCGTACGTCTTGCCCGAGGAGCGCGACCGCTTCCGCATCAAGCTGTACGACGGCACCTTCTTCAGCGAGCTAGAGCTGTACGAGGATTGCCCCGCCGTCCTCGAGCAGATGGTGGCCGCGGGCCACGAGCTTTACTTCATCACCGCGCGCGCGGAGCGCCGGCGGTACATCACCGAGACCTGGCTGCGGGAGAAGGGCATCCTCGACCACGCCAAGGCCGTCCATCTCAAGCCGATCGGCGACTTCCGCCCCGAGTACCCCCGCGGCCGGTACGACGCCACCGGCTCGGCCGAGTACAAGACCCGGCTCGCGAAGGAGCTCGCCTTAGACGCGTTCTGCGAGGACGACATCGTGATCGCCAAGACGCTGGCCGACGCGGGAGTACGCGTGTTCCTTTTCGACCAGCCATGGAACCGGGAGCTCGAACGCGAGGGGATCACGCGCGTGCACGGTTGGACCGAGCTCGCGCAAAATCTGGGCCTGTGACCGCGCCCACGACCTTCTATTTCGTGCGGCACGGCGAGAGCGAGGGGAACGCCGCGGGCCGTTTCACCGGGCAGACGGACTCTCCGCTCACCGAGCGTGGCCGCCAGCAAGCCGACGCCATCGCCGACGAGCTCGCGAGCGTGAAGTTCGACCGGATCGTTTCGAGCGATCTCTCGCGGACCCGCGACACGGCCGAGGCCATCGCGAAGCGGCAGGGCCTGCGGGTGGAGGTGTTTCCAGAGCTGCGCGAGATCGACGTCGGCGAGCAAACCGGCAAGCCGTTCGACGAGGTCCGCGGGCTGCCGAGCTGGAGCGACGATGGCTTCGTCGCGTGGCCCGGAGGCGAGACGCTAGAGAAAGTCGTCACCCGCGTTCTCGGCGCCATCGAACGGCTCACGCACGAGAGCCCGGGCCAGACGATCCTCGTCGTGGGCCACGGCGGGGTGAACCGGATCCTGCTGTCGCATTTCCTGGGGATCCTGCCGAAGCTCGATCGGACGCCCGCGCCGAATACGAACATCAGCGTCGTGCA
>DASYSC010000220.1:0-14827 GCA_036003765.1 Candidatus Limnocylindria bacterium | reverse complement strand
CCCGGCAGCTTCGAGAGCTCGTCGATCAGGCGCGCGAGCGGGCGCGCGAGGGCCGCCGGCATCACATGCCCGGGAGCTTCAGGCCGCCGGTGAGACCACCGAGCCGGTCGGCGGCGAGTTGCTTCGACTTCGCGAGCGCATCGGTCGTCGCGGCGCGGACCAGATCCTCGAGCGTCTCGACGTCCTCGGGATCGACCGCGTCCTTCTTGATGCGGACCTGCTTGCACTCCTGCGTGCCGGTCATCACCACGACGACGGCGCCCCCGCCGGCAGTTCCTTCGACGGTCATCGCCGCGAGGTCCTCCTGCGCCTTCGCCATGTCGGCCTGCATCCGTTGCGCCATCTTCTGCAGGTCGCCTAAGTTCTTCATTCGATCTCCATGATGCGGTCCGGCCGGCCGAGGGTCTCGATCGCGGCGCGCAGCATCGGGTCGTCGGTCGGAGTCTCGGGCACCCCCGGCTGGCGCACGCACTTCACGCGGATCGTGGCTTTGAGAATCTCGGATAGATCCTGTTCGAGCTCGCCGCGGCGCTTGTCCTGCCAGAACGATCGGGCGAACTCTTCGCCGAATCCGATGACGATCGTGCTGCCGTCGATCGCGAGCGGCTCCGCCTTCGCGAGCTGCGCGGCCTTCCCGACGCTTCGCTCCTTTGCGCGGTCGACGAGCTCGCCCCACGCTTTCCGCACGGACTCGAGCTTCACCGCCGGTGCGGTCGCGCCCACGCCGACGGCGCCCTCCGTCGCGACCCGCCGTTCGGCGATCGCGACGACCGATGCGCGCGGCGTTTCGCGGCGCCCCGGCTCCGAACGCGCCTGCGACGTACTCGATCGTGACGCTGCGGGACCGACCGACTGGCGCGCCTCTTCGGGGGCTGGCGGGCGGAGCCCCCCGACCGAGGTGACGAGGTCGAGGATCGCGAGCTCTAAGGGCAGCGGAGTGCCCTCGCTCGTCCTCAAAGATTGCTCCGTCTCGACCAGCCGCTTGGCGATCCGCGCGAGCTGATCGAGCGACAGGATCTGCGCCTGCGAGCGGAGCTTCGCCGCGACATGCTCGCTCGCCCAGTCGGGCACAGCGCCGGTCGCCCGCGTCAGAACGAGGGCGCGCGCGTGCTCGATGGCGCGGCGGACGAAGAGGCGCAGGTCGCGGCCGTCATCGACGAGCCGGCCGACGAGCGTGACGCCCTTCGCGCCATCGGAAGCGGCCAGCGCGTCGAAGAGTTCCGCGGTCTCCTCCCAGTCGGATGAACCGAGAAGCTCGTCGACCTCCTTGAGTGTGATCGGCCCGTCGGCGAACGCGACGACCATGTCGAGCATGCTCTCGGCGTCGCGCAGCGACCCCTGCGCGTGACGCGCGATCACCTCGAGCGCCGCCGGTTCGGCGCGGAGCTTCTCCTGCTCGACGATCTTTGCGAGCTGCGTGACCACGCCCTTGTGCGGGATCCGGCGGAGGTCGAAGCGCTGAGTCCGGGACACGATCGTCGCGGGGATGCGCTGCGACTCCGTCGTCGCGAGGACGAAGATGGCGTGCGGCGGGGGCTCCTCGAGCGTCTTCAGCAGGGCGTTGAAGGCCTCGGTCGTGAGCTGGTGCGCCTCATCGATCACGTACACCTTGTACTGACCCTGCGACGGCGCGAAGCGGACCTTTTCGCGGAGGTCTCGCATCTCGTCGATGCCTCGGTTCGAGGCGGCATCGATCTCGATCAGGTCAAGAAAACGGCCCTCGCGGATGGCGACGCAGCTCTCGCAGCGATCGCACGGCTCCCCAGACGTGGCGTTCGGGCAGTTCACGGCCTTCGCGATGAGGCGAGCGATGGACGTCTTTCCGGTCCCCCGAACGCCCGCAAGCAGGTACGCGTGCGCGACCTGTCCCGCTGCGATCGCGTTCCGCAGCGTCCTCGTGACGTGCTCCTGCCCGACGATCGCTCCGAAAGTTTGGGGACGGTAGCGGCGGTAGAGAGCGGCGCGCTCCGGCACGTGAGGATGGTAAAGGGATATGGCCGTGCACCCTCCGTCGATGACGACCTCTCGGACACGCGCACGCGTCTTGGCTCGGATCAGGCTTGCCTGCGGCACGAAGCGACTGACGCTTACCGCTGCTTCCTTCCGGATCTGACGGGGTTCACGAGTCGTCTCTGCACAGGACCCGATCGTCAACGCCGCGACGCGCGCGCAGGATCCGCGAAGCCGGACCTCGGGAGGGGATTCAGCCCCGCTAGAGCGGATTGCGGGTACAGGGCACCGCTGGCTCCCCGCCTAGCACGGCCGTGCTCGATGGTACCGTGCGATCCCTGGCGCGGATCGTTCGACATCATTCGCTCGCGTGTGCGTCGGGCTCAGGCGCGAACAAGCTCGTCGTCGGGGCTGAACCTTTCGCGATCCTGCGTAGCAAGCGAGGTGGCTGCGTTCTTGTCGGCGAGCGCCCGGATGTGACAAGAAGCACCTAACCGAGCGGCCGAGCAGGCGGTCTCTCGCAGGTGGAACAAACGGGTCCGCCCATGCGTTCTATGGGTGTGAGAACTTCTGGACTTCCCTGCCGCGCCAACCACGACTGCGAGGTCGTGTTCAACGTCACCCCTTCGGACTCGATGGACGCCCTCCGTGAGGCCGCCTCTCGGCGCAACGCGCACGAGCTTGAGGCCCACGGATACACGCACGTCGTGACGACCACGCTTGGCCCCTCGACCTTCGCCCAGGGCCCGGCGGCTCCCCGCCGGCGTGGACGCAGGCGCCGCGAAGAGGAACTCAACGTCATCTAGCGGCATGGGCGGCTACCGGTCGAGCTCGATGACGCGCTCGGCCACCTCCGCGAGATCCTTCCCCGCGACATCCGGCCTCTCGAGCAGCGGATTCCAAATGACGCCCGGCCGCTCGATGAGGGCGGCGGTGCAACCTGCCCGCAGCGCGCCCTGAACATCCCAGACATGCGCGGCGACCATGCGCACGTCCGCTGTCGCGACGCCGAGCTCGCGCGCCGCGGTTTGATAGGCCTCGGCCGCCGGCTTGAGGCGCTTCGCCGAATCGGCCGAGAGCGCCTTCTCGAATAGGTCGGCCAGACCGGCGTAACGGAGCTGAGCCTCCTCGACCTGAGCGGTCGAGTTCGTCAGCGCCGCCAGCCGGAAGCCCGCGCCACGTAGCCGCTCGAGTGCGCCGCGCACCTCCGGATGGGGTGGCAACGCGCGCACCTGCTGAAGGATCGCCTGCTCGTCGTCCTTACTGACCCGAACGCCATGCCGCTCGCCCGTGACTGCGAGCGCCGCTTTGAAATGCTCGCCGAACGGCACATACGGACCGGTGATGGTGGTGAGGAAGGCGGACTGAAGCATCGTCTGGAACCACTCCACGCGTACCTTCGCGTCGCCGAAGATCCGTTGGAAATGCGGATCGAGCGCGCTCAGATCGAGGAGCGTTTCGTTGACGTCGAAGACGAGGACGCGCTTCATCGCTCAGCGGAGAGGGTGGGATTCGAACCCACGGAGCTTTCGCTCACAGACTTTCCAGGTCTGCGCCCTAAGCCGGACTAGGCGACCTCTCCCGGATGAAAGCCTAGCTCCAACACCGATGACTTTCGCCGCGCCGACGGCCGAAACCCTCTTTTCGCGACGGGGTCCCCCCGGCCTCCGGCCGGCTCCCCATCGCGCGGGGTCCCTCGGCCGTCGTCGCGTCGTCGTTGAGTCGTTGCGTGCGGCTTTCGCGCTCGAATGCGGAGAGGGTGGGATTCGAACCCACGAGGCTTTCGCCTACCGCTTTTCGAGAGCGGCACCTTCAACCACTCGGACACCTCTCCGCACTCAAGTCTAAACTTCGAAGCGCCCCATGAAGCGCTTCCACTACGCGTGGGTCGTTGTCGCTGTCACGTTCCTTTCACTGCTCGCGGCCCAGTCGGTCCGCGCGGCGCCTGGCATCATCATCACGTCGCTCGAGTCCGAGTTCGGCTGGTCGCGAACTGCGATCTCCTTCGCTATCTCGCTCAGTATCCTGACGTTCGGTCTGGGCGGACCGCTCGGCGGGACGCTGATCGATCGCTTCGGTCCGCGCCGCGTGATGCTCGTCGGCAACGCGCTCATCGTGGCGGGCCTCCTGGGACTGCTCTACGTGCGCGACCTGTGGCAGATGTACCTCCTCTGGGGCATCCCGATAGGTCTGGGCACCGGCGCGGTCGGCGGCGTCCTCGGGGCCGCCGTCGCGCACCGTTGGTTCCGGACTCAGCGCGGCGTGATCATCGGCGCCTTCGGCGCCGCCACCAGCGCGGGGCAGCTTGTCTTCGTCCCGGCGATGGCGCAGCTCACGGTCGGCGAGGGCTGGCGCTGGGCTATCGGACTCGTCCTCGCGGCTTGCGCGCTCATGCTCGTCCCCGTCGCCATTTGGATGCGCGATCGCCCAGAGGACAGCGGCGCGAAGGCCTTCGGCGAAGGCGCTGTCGTCACCGCGGCGGTCCAGGCCGAGGACCGAAGAACAACACCACTCCGCCAGGCGATGCACACACGTGACTTCTGGCTGCTGGCGGCGAGCTTCTTCGTCTGTGGATACACATCGAACGGCCTGGTCGGGACGCACCTCATCCCGCACGCCGTCGAGCACGGGTTCACCGAGGTGATGGCGGCGAGCGCGGTCGCCCTCCTCGGGTCGATGAACATCGTGGGCACGCTCGCCTCGGGCTGGCTCACCGACCGCTACGACAATCGGAAGCTGCTTGCTGCGTATTACGGCTTCCGCGCGCTGAGCCTCTTCGCGCTGCCGATCATCTACGACGTGCGGTGGCTCTTCCTCTTTGCGTTCGTGTATGGACTGGACTGGATCGCGACAGTTCCCCCCACCGCGAACCTCGTGGCGACGATCTACGGGCGGGCGTCGCTCGGCACGATCTACGGCTGGATCTTCTTCTCGCACATGGTGGGCGCGGCGATCGCCGCGTTCGCCGGCGGTTTCTTCCGCGATCTGCTCGGCGACTACCACCTCATGTTCGTCTCAGCGGGAATCATGGGGTTCATCGCGGTCTCGCTCGCGCTTCGGATCAGCACGTCCGCGGTCACACGGATGCCGGCACCGGCCCTCGAGGCACCGGCGACCACCTAACTAGGCGGCGACGGACTCTTTTTCCATCGCGGGCGAGTACTTGCCCATGCGAGCCGCCGCGGTGAGCTTCGCGCGGTGGAAGAACGCCCGCTGAGCGGCGGCTACGTTCTCATTCTTCCCCGACCACGCTTTCTGCGGCGCAGCCTGAAGGCCGCGCCCGTACGAGAAGCTCAGCTGCCAGGGCGCGCCCACCTTCGCCGCGTAGCGGTTGATCGCGTCGAGGTTCACGGTCGCCTCCTCATCGGACTGTCCGCCCGAGAGGAAGACGATCCCTGGAACAGCGGCGGGGACCGATTCTCTGAAGCATGCGACCGTGTAGCGCGCCACCTCGTCGGGCGCCGCGCGGTTCGCGGCGTCCTTTCCAGACAGCACCATGCTCGCCTTGAGGAGCATGCCTTCGAGCTGCACGCGCTGCGCCGCGAGCTGCGCGAAGACCTCGCGCAACGTGGCCAGCGAGACCTCGTAGCAGCGCTCGATCGAGTGACTCCCGTCCATCAGGACCTCGGGCTCGACCATCGGCACGATCTTCTGCTCTTGGCTGAGCGCGGCGTACCGCGCGAGCGCGTGCGCATTCGCCTCGATGCAGTACGGCGTCGGGATGCCGTCGCCGATCGTGATGACCGCGCGCCACTTGCTGAAGACGGCACCGAGCTCCCGATACTCGATGAGGCGCTCGCGGAGGCCGTCGAGACCCTCCGTGACGACCTCCCCTGGTGATAACGCGAGTGGCTTCGCGCCGATGTCCACCTTGATCCCAGGGAGGATCGCCTGATCCTTGAGGATCTTGACGAGCGGTGTGCCGTCGGCGGCTTTCTGGCGGATCGTCTCGTCGTAGAGGATCACGCCGCTGATGAATTGGGCGATGCCCGGAGTGCGGAAGAGGAGCTCGCGGTACGCCCGCCGGTTCGGCTCGGCGTTCTCGACACCGATGGCGTCGAATCGCTTCTTGATGGTGCTCGTGCTCTCATCAGCCGCCAGGATGCCCTTGCCCGGAGCGACGAGAGCGCCGGCGGTCTGGGCGAGATCCCCCATTTCGGCCATCAGAATAGCGACACCGGGCGGCTTGGTCGGTGGCTAGGTCCAGGAACGGCGCGAGAACAGCATGCCGATTCCGGCGATGATCAGGAAGATCGGCCAGAGCTGGCCGAAGGGCAGGTGCCCCCACGGCCTCGGCGTTGCAGCCGGCGGTCATCCTCGCGTAGCCGCGCTCGAGCGTGAAGAACGCCGGAATGAGGATGAAGAGCGCCCACCAGTTGTGCAGCCGATAGCCGAGGTATTCCTGCACGAGGAAGATGAGGCCCAGCCCGATGAGGACGATCCCCGGTATCCAGGTTCCGAATCGGCTCGCTCGTTGCCTTGGGGTCGCGTCGCTCACGCCGCCAGCCTATTCGGGCGCGGGGCGCTGCCGCGCGAAGAATTGCTGCAGCAGCCGCTCCACCTCGTCGCGAAGGAGCGGGTAATACCGCCAGCGCGGCCGGTGGTTGGCCCAGCTTGCGTCGAGCAGCTCGGCGGCCGAGCGCACCGCGCCGGCCTTCTCGTCCGGCGCGCCGAAGACGACGAGCGCGATGCGCGCCAGGACGGCCGCTCCCGCGCACATCGCGCAGGGCTCGACCGTGACGTAGAGCGCGCAATCGGGGAGCCGCCAGCGGCCGAGGGCTCGCGCCGCCTCGCGCATCACGATGAGCTCAGCGTGCGCGGTCGGATCGGCATCGACCTCGCGTCGGTTGTGCGCGCGCGCGACGACGTGCCGGTCCCGCACCACGACGGCGCCGATCGGAACATCGTCGTGCTCGGTCGCGCGGCGCGCCTCGCCGAGCGCCTCGCGCATGAAGCGATCGTCATCGGCCGGTCCCGCGATCGTTTCCGGGGCGGCGAACGGTGTGCCGGTGTGCGGCCGCTCCTTCATATCCCGAGGTAGCGCGACTCGACATCGCGCGCCGCGGCGAGCTCCGCCGGCGTCCCGCTGAAGACGATCGTGCCCTTGTTCATCACGTGGACGCGCTGACCGACGCGCGTCGCGAGGGAGAGGTTCTGCTCCACCAGCAAAAGCGCGAGGCCGCTCGCGCGGAGGCGGAGGAGGGCTTCGCCGACCGCCTCCACGAGCGTGGGCGCCAGACCCTCGGAGGGCTCATCCAGCAGTAGCAAAGAAGGATTGCGCATGAGCGCGCGGGCCAGCGCGAGCATCTGCTGCTCGCCGCCCGAGAGCTGGTCGCCGCCCACCTCGAGGCGCCGGGCGAGGCTCGGGAAGAGCTCGAGGACGCGGCGCTCGTCCCAGCCCTCGGTGACAGGTCGGGCGGCGATCGCGAGGTTCTCGCGGACCCTCAGGTCACCGAAGATGCGCCGGCCTTGCGGCACGAGCGCGACACCGGCTCGAGCGATCCGGTGCGGCGGCGCACCGGTGAGATCGACATCATTCACGCGCACGCTGCCCTGGCGGGGACGGAGAAAACCGGCGATCGCGGCGAGGGTCGTCGTCTTGCCCGCACCGTTGCGGCCGACGAGCGCGACCGCCTCGCCCGCACCCACCTCCAGGTCGACGCCCTGGAGGACGTGGCTCTCGCCGTAGTAGGCGTGCAGCGCGTGGACCTGCAGGGCCGGGGGCCGGGCGGTGGAGCCCCCCGAGTTCTTGGTCATGTGACCGCCAGCGCTTTCCCGAGGTAGACCTCGTTGACCCGCACGTCACCGCGGATCTCGGAGGCGGAGCCATCCGCGATGACGCGTCCTTCGTGCAGCACGCTCACGCGATCCGCGAGCCGGAAGACGACGTCCATGTCGTGCTCGACGATGAGGATGGTCAGCGCCCGTCCGAGCCCGCCGATGAGCTCTGTGATGCGGGCCGTCTCGGCCGGGGACATGCCCGCGGTCGGCTCGTCCAGCAGCAGCACCCGGGGTCGCTGCGCGAGAACAAGCGCGAGCTCCAGCTGACGTCGCTCCCCATGGGAGAGCGCCTGAGCGGCCACGTGTTCGCGACCAAGGAGACCGACCTCTTCGAGAAGCTGATCGGCGGCGAGGTAATCCGAGCGCGGACGCGCGACGAACGGCCGGTACGGACCGGCACGAGCCCCGAGCGAGAGCGCGACGTTCTCGCGCGCGCTGAGCGGCGCGAAGAGCTCGTTGCGCTGGTACATCCGCGCGAGCCCCAGCCGTGCGCGCTGCCACGGCCGGAGGGTGGTGATGTCCTTTCCTCGAAGACGGACCGCGCCGCCGCTCGGTGGAAGCTCGCCGGTCAGGACGTTGAAAAGCGTCGTCTTCCCCGCCCCATTCGGTCCGATGATCGCGCGGCGCTCGCCCTCACCGATCGCCAGCGAGACCCCGTCGAGCGCGACGACGCCACCGAAGGCGCGCCGAAGGTCGCGGATCTCGATCATCGGGATCTCGCTCGCGACCACGCCGCGCGACCCACGCCGACCATGCCCTGTCGCGCGAGGAGCACGAAGGCGATAAAGACGAGGCCCAGGACCGTCTCGGAGACGCCGATCGCCGACGAGAGCACGCGCTGGATGTACATGACGACCCCGGCACCGAGCACCGGTCCGAGGAGCGTGCCGGCCCCACCGATGAGCACCATGACGAAGGCCTGGATCGACGTGCCGATACCGGCATCGCCGGGCGACACGAAACGCTGCGAGTACGCGGAGAGCGCGCCCGCGATGCCGGCAAGCGCGCCCGCGACGACGAATGCCGAGAGCTTCAGGCGCGCCGTGTCGTAGCCGAGAGCGCGCATGCGGCGCTCGTTCTCGCGGACACCGACCAGCGCCCGACCATACGGAGACCGCACGAGGCTCCAGAGGAGCAGCGCGACGCCGAGGAACGTGACCGCGACGAGGACGTACATGCGGTCCGGCGCACTGAAGTCGAGCCCCGCGAGCGTCGGCCTGCCGACGCCGGAGAGGCCGTTCGATCCACCGGTCAACGCGGTCCACTGGAAGGCGATCGCGAAAACGATCTGCGCGAGCGCGAGCGTCAGCATGAGGAAGAAGATCCCCTCCGAGCGGACGACGAGCGCGCCGATGACGAGCGCGAGGACCGCCGCCACAAGAGCCGCGGCGCCGAGCGTCACCGGTAGCTGATCGGTCGCGAGGCGCTGGCCCGTGATGCCGGCGGCATACGCCCCGGCGCCGAAGAACGCCGCGTGCCCGAGCGAGGGCATCCCGGCGTACCCGACGAGAAGGTCGAGCGACAGCGCGAAGATCGCGAACACGAGCATGTCCCGGAGCACCGTCGTCGCGAACCGTGAGGACTCCCAGGCCGCGCTCCAGTACGGGAACGTGACGAGCAGGGCGGCGGCGATGAGCACGACGGCCAACGGCGCGGCACGGGTCATCTCGCGATCCGGACGCGCCCGAGCAAGCCTGTCGGTTTCAGCAGCAGCACCAGGGCGACGATCGCGAAGATGAGCGCGAGAGCGAAGTCCTGGAAGAGCACCTTGCCGAACGTGTCGATCGGCCCGACGAGAACGCTCCCCGCGACGGCGCCGCCGAGCGTCCCCAGGCCGCCGACGACCACCACGATGAGGGAATACAGCAACCCGTCGCTGTCCATCCCGGGCTGCATCCCGAAGACCGGCGCCGCGATCACGCCGGCGAGACCGGCGAGCGCCGCGCCGACCGCGAAGGTGATCGCGAAGAGGCGGTCGATATCGACGCCGAGGGCTCCGAGCATCTCCGCGTCCTGGACGCCCGCGCGGATGAGCATTCCGAGCTTCGTGCGCCGGTAGACCACGCTGATCGCGGCCGCGAGCACGACACCGAACGCGATGACGAACAGGCGGTAGACGGGGTAAACGCTTCCGAAGATCGCGATCGACGCGTCGAGCCCCGGCGGGAACGGCAGCGATCGAACTTCGCGGCCCCAGACGAGGCCGATCTGGTCCACGACGACGAGCGCGACCCCGATGGTGAGCAGCACCTGATCGAGGTGGCGGCCGCGCAAACGCCGCAGCAGCAGCGGCTCGAGGACGAGACCGAGGAGACCGAGCGCACTTGGCGCCGCGACCAGCGCGAGCCAGAAGGATCCAGTGCGCTGCACGACGGTCAGAGCGACGTACGCACCGAGCATGTAGAAGGCGCCGTGCGCCAGGTTGATGACGTCCATCATCCCGAACACGAGCGAGAGGCCCGCGGCGAGGATGAAAAGCAAGGCGCCGAACGACAGACCGTTCAGCGCCTGCTGGAACAGGAGCTCGGGGCTCACGCCGAGGTCACTTCCCCGGGTCGGTCACCTTGGCGATCTTGTCGAGGATGGTGTTCACGGTCTGGCCGCCCTGCGTTTTCACCTCGCGGAGGTAGATGTCCTGGATCGGGTTGTGCGTGGTCTTGTCAAAGGTGAAGTCGCCGCGCGGGCTCTTGAACGAAACATCCTCGAGCGCCTTGACGAGCTTGTCCTTGTCTGAAGTGTCGCCGCCGATCTTCTTTAGCGCTTCGCCGAGCGCCGTCATCCCGTCGTACGCCTGCACCGCGAAGACATCCGGCAGCAGCGGGTATTGCTTCTGGAAATCGGCGACGAACTTCTTGTTCTCGGCATTGTCGAGCTCGACGGCCCAGAAGAGCGAGGTGATCGCGCCGTTCGCGAGATCCTTAACCTCTTTCAGGACATCCTGCTCGGTGAGGAAACCGGCCCCGTACATCTTGTAGCCGGCGGCCGGCAGGCCGAGCTGGTTCCACGTCTTGATGAAGCCGATGGCGTCGGCTCCGGAGAAGAACGAGTACACGTTCTTCGTCGGCTGGTTCTTGATCTGCGTGACGAAGGGCGCGAAGTCGGCGTTCCCCAGTGGCGGCGCGACGTTTCCCGTCACGCTGCCGCCGTTCTTCTTGAGCCCCGTCGTGAAGTCGGCCGCCGACTCGGTGCCGAAGCCGTAGTTCGCGTAGGCCAGGAAGAACTCCTTCGTCCCTTTCGCGGAGAGGTAATCGCCGATTGGGTACGAGATCTGATACGAGGAGAATGACGAGCGGAAGATGTACGGACTCTTGCACGCGGGCTTGCAGTCCGGAGTGTCGCGCGTGAGCGCGTTCCCTCCGGCATTCGTGTCGATGAAGATCAGCTTTGCGGCGTGCACGGCGTTCCGAATGCCGTAGGCGAGCGGCGTCGGAACGACGCCGAGCATCACGTCCACCTGGTCCTGGTCGATGAACTTCTGAGTCTTCTGGATGCCTGTCGCGGTTACGTTGGTGTCGTCCTCGTACACGATCGTGACCGGCCGGTTCGCGATCTTCTGATCGTTCTGCTTGAGATAGAGCTCGGTCGCGCGCCGCATCGAGTTGCCGAGCTCGGCGTACACGCCGGTGAAGGGAAGAAGCTGGCCGATCTTGAGCGCCTTCCCCGGCGTCGCCGCCGGCGAACCGCTCGCGCCCGGTGTCACCGCGGCCGGGGCGCAGGCCGCGAGCGCCGCCGCGGAGGTCGCGACGAGGAACTGGCGCCGCGTGATGCGATAGGTGTAGCCGCGCTTGGCGGCGAGAACGTTCTCCTTCGTGAACCCGCCCATGAGCCCCTCCCGCGTCGTGGTCAGACCGCGCTAAGTATGGCCACCGCGCTAAGACTCGCGCTCGAAGAGGGTGGCTAGACCCTGGCCGACGCCGATGCACATGGTCGCAAGGCCATACCGACCGTCGCGACGTTCGAGTTCCCGAAGGAGCGTGCCCGCGAGGCGCGCACCCGATGCGCCGATCGGATGACCGATCGCGATCGCGCCGCCGTTGGGATTGGTCCGGTCTTCGGGGAGGCCGAGCGCGCGCATGCAGGGGATGACCTGAGCGGCAAAGGCCTCGTTGAGCTCGATGGCATCGCATGCGCTCACCGCTACGCCGGTCCGCTCGACCAGCTTGCGCACCGCCGGAATCGGCCCGAGCCCCATGTAGTCGGGATGCACCCCCGCCGACGCGCTCGCGACGACGCGGCCGAGCGGTCGGAGCCCCAGCGCCCGCGCCTTCTCGCGCGAGGCGATCACGAGAGCGGCCGCGCCGTCGTTGATCCCCGATGAGTTCCCGGCCGTCACGGTGCCGTTCTCTTTGAACGCAGGCTTGAGCTTGCCGAGCTTCTCGATCGAGCTCTCCGGACGCGGGTGCTCGTCCTCGCTGATCAGCTCTTTGCCGTTGTGAACGGGCTGGATCTCGCCGGCGAAGAAGCCATCGGCTTTCGCGCGCGCATAACGGTCCTGGCTGCGTGCGGCGTACGAATCCTGTTCCGCGCGGCCGACGTGCTCCTTCACGGAGACGTTCTCGGCCGTTTCGCCGAGCGAGATCGGGTGGTAGCCCAGGTCGATCATCCGCGGATTGACGAGCCGCCATCCGAGGGTCGTGTCGGCGAGCACACGCTCGCCACGGGGAAACGCTTCCGAAGGTTTCAGGGTCACGAGCGGCGCGCGCGTCATGCTCTCCACGCCACCGGCGACGACCACGTCGGCTTCCCCCGCGCGGATGCGCCGCGCGGCATCGTTCACCGCCTCCAGGCCGCTGCCGCACAGACGGTTCACGGTGACGCCCGGCACGGTCTCGGGAAGTCCGGCCAGGAGCGAGGCCATGCGGCCGACATTGCGGTTGTCCTCGCCGGACTGGTTCGAAGCTCCGAAGACGACCTCGTCGATCTCGGCGTCACTGACATCGGTCCGCTCGAGAACGGCGCGGATGACGTGCGAGGCGAGATCGTCGGGCCGGATCGGCGCGAGGCCTCCGCCATACCGGCCGAACGGCGTGCGCACGTAGCCGAGGATCACCGCGTCGCGCGGATGTGCGCTCACCTGATCAATCTCTCGGCTTCGCCGAGGAGACGCGCTCAGGGCTGGTGGTCTCGCTCGTCGCGGCAGAGCCGCTCCTCGCTCGTTTCATCTGCCCTCGAACTCCGGGCTTCGCTTCGCGGCGAAGGCCTTCACGCCACGAGGGTAGTCGCCCGTCCGGCCGGCGCGGTCCTGCAGCCCCGCTTCGATCTCGAGGAATTCCTCGAAGCCCCGCGCCATGGCGGCGTTGAGTCCCTCCTTGGTGAGGGCGATCGCCTCGGTCGCGCCGCGAGCGAGGGTCTGCGCGTACTCGCGCCACTTCGCGCCGAACTGGTCGTCCGGCCACACGCGGGTCGCGAGCCCGATGCGCAGCGCGTCGTCCGCGCTCACCGGGTCGCCCGTGAGGACCATGTCCAGCGCGCGTCCCCAGCCGACAAGGCGCGGCAGGAAGAAGGCCGAGCCGGCGTCCGGGACCAGGCCGACACGGCTCCACGCCGCGCGGAATGAAGCTGACGCGGCGGCGACGCGCACGTCGCACGCGACCGCGAGCCCGAGCCCCGCGCCGGCCGCCACGCCGTTCACCGCGGCGACGACAGGCTTGCGCATCGTGCGGATCGTCGCGATCACGGGGTGGTAGCGGCGCCGCAGCTCATCGCCCAGCCGCAGGTCGCCGCCCTTCTCGATCATCGCGAGGCGGTCGTCGAGATCCTGGCCGGCCGAGAACGCGCGACCGGACCCGGTGATGACGACCGCGCGGATGGCGGCGTCCGCGGCGCAGTCCGCGATCGCGGCGTTGAGCGCCTCGGTCAGCGATTCGTCGAAGGCGTTGAGGACATCGGGGCGGTCGAGCGTCAGGATCGTGACCGCGCCGTCGCGCTCGACGCGGAGCGGGGAGCGCGTCGTCATCGCCCCTTGAAGTTCGCCTTCCGCTTGTTCACGAATGCGTCGACGCCTTCCTTCTTGTCCTCCGTCGCGAAAAGCAGATAGAAGGCCTTGCGCTCGAACTCGAGCCCAGCGTCGAGCGTGGAGTTCCACGCGAGGTCCACCGCCTCGGTCGCGAGCCGCGCCGCGACGGGTGGCTTCTCTGCGATCGTGCGGGCGAGCGCCTTGGCGTCGTCGAGCCACGAGGCGGCGGGATAGACCTGGGCGGCGAGTCCGATCGCCTTCGCTTCGTCGGCCTTGATGCGACGCCCGGTCAGGATGAGCTCGTTCGCGCGGTACTTACCCACTGTGCGCGTAAGCCGCTGCGTTCCGCCCGCGCCCGGGATGATGCCGAGGTTGATCTCGGGCTGTCCGAACTGCGCGGTCTCGGACGCGACGATGATGTCGCAGATCATCGCCAGCTCGCAGCCACCGCCGAGCGCATAGCCCGAGACCGCTGCGACGATCGGCGTCTTGATCCGCCGGATCGCCTCCCACCGCGTGGTGAGATCCTGCTTCAGCATCGTGACCGGTGTCGCGGTCACGAAGTTCTCTTTGATGTCGGCGCCTGCCGCGAACGCCTTCTCGTTGCCGGTCAGGACGACGCAGCGAATGGCGTCATCGTCGTCGAGCGCGCTGAGGGCCTTGACGAGCTCGTCGAGGACCTCCTCGTTCAGCGCGTTCAGCACCTCGGGCCGGTTGAGCTGGACGGTCGCGATGGGCTCCTCACGAGTGACGATGACCGTGTTCGGCATGCGTACCTCCGCGCAGGTGAGTGTGCCGTCTCAGAGCGATCGGCGCAGGTCGCGGAAAGCTCGCGTCAGGGCGGGCATCTGGTATCCGGCGGTCCGGCCACTGGGATTCGGGAGCACCCAGATCGTCGCGCCGGCGAGCGTCTCCTCCTGCCGGCCGCCACGCGACCGCGGCCTGCGGAAGCCGGTCCGATATGCGCCCATGCCGACAAACGCGACGACCTTCGGACGGTGGCGTCGAACCTTCGCCTCGATGCGGCGCGCGCCGCGGCGGAGCTGGGCGACCTCGAGCTCGTCCGCGCTGGCGGTCGCACGGTTCACGAGATTCGTGATGCCGATCTTCCGTCGGAGCAGCTCCCTGCCTTCGGCCGGT
>DASYSC010000219.1:0-9692 GCA_036003765.1 Candidatus Limnocylindria bacterium | reverse complement strand
GGTCAGCGTCCGCGGGTGATCCTCGTCGTGGGCGTCAACGGCAGCGGAAAGACGACGACCGCCGCGAAGCTCGCGAAGAGGCTTAAGGATTCGGGCGAGCGGCCGCTCCTCGCGGCGGCGGACACGTTCCGCGCCGCCGCGATCCAGCAGCTCGAGGGATGGGCGCAGCGCGTCGACGTACCCATCGTCTCCGGCAAGCCCGAGGGCGATCCCGCGGCCGTGGTGTTCGATGCGGTGAAGGCGGCGAACGCGCGCGGCAACACGACCGTGATCGCCGACACCGCGGGTCGCCTGCACACCAAGGGTCAGCTCATGGACGAGCTCGGGAAGATCGTTCGCGTCACCGGTCGCGCACGTGCGGGCGCTCCCGACGAGGTGCTCCTGGTCCTCGACGGCACCGCCGGACAGAACGCCATCCAGCAAGCGCGCCAGTTCACCGCGACCGCGGCCGTCACCGGGCTGGTCGTGACGAAGCTCGATGGCACGGCGAAGGGCGGCGCTGTCTTCGCGATCGCGCATGAGCTCGGGCTCCCGGTCAAGCTGCTCGGTGTCGGTGAGAAGGCCGACGACCTGGTGCCAATGGATCCGACCGCGTTCGTGAACGCGCTTCTGCCCCCGACGGCCTGAGCCTCATACTCGCGCGTGTATGGCGATCGTTCGCTTGCGCAGCGCTGACCTCAAGCACGCCCTCGAGGCGAGCGCGCTTTCCCTGCATTACCAGCCGCAGGTCGTGATCGCGACCGGCAAGCTCGCGGGGGTCGAGGCATTCGTGCGCTGGCCCCACCCGACGTACGGGATGATCGGCCCGAGCGACATCATCCCGCTGGTCGACCAGGCCGGGCTCCACGCCGAGTTCGACCGCTGGGTCGTCGGGGCGATCTGCCGGCAGGCGACCCAGTGGCGCAGGGATGGGGTCAAAGTCGCGATCGTCGCGGCGAACGTTTGGACGCAGACGCTGCGGCGGCCCGACGCGCTCAAGCTCATGGACGCGCTCGCCGAGACCGGCGTCGATCCGAAGACGATCGAGCTCGAGTGTCCGCGCGGCTCGACCGAGGACCCCGCGGTCACCAAAGCCCTGGTGGCGATCCGCGCGCTGGGCGTTCGGCTCGCCTCGGAGGAGTACGTGAGCGGCGCGCGCGCGGGCGGCAAGCTCAAGTTCGATACGTTCAAGGTCCCGTTCCCGGCGTCGCGCGACCATGCCGCCAACGCGGACGGGATCCGCTCCGCAGTAGCGGAAGGAAAGAAGATCGGCGCGCGCGTCGTGGCCGACTCTGTCGAGACGGTTGAGCAAGAGTCGGGCCTCGCGGCGCTCGGCGTCGAGATCGTCCAGGGTCACCTCTACGGGCCCGAGGTCGCGCCAGGTGAGTTGCAGACGCTGATCCGCCGACCGACGGGGTGACCGCGTTCGCGCCGGAGGAGCTTCGCGATGCCATCGGACGCGACCAGCTCTTCCTCCTGTTCCAACCGCAAGTTGACCTCGCCACGGGCCGGCCGCGGGGTGTCGAAGCCATGCTCCGCTGGCAGCATCCGCGGTTCGGGGCCGTTCACGCCGCCAAATTTGTTCGGGAGATGGCTCTCATCGGCCTCGATCGACCGTGCCTGCGCTGGATACTCCGAGCCGCTGTACGCCAGCTCGCAGGATGGCGCGACGGGGGCGCGGCGGTCGAATACGTTGCCGTGAACGCCTTCGCGGAAAGTCTCTGCCCGCCGCTCGCTGAGGAGATCGGGCGGATCGTGAGAGATGCCCGCATCGATCCGACGTCGCTCGAGATCGAGTGCCAACCGGACTCGACGTTCGACGCGCAAGCCGCCGAAGCGATCCGCGCGGTCCGGGCGCTACACGTGCGTGTGGCGTTCGATGACTTTGGCGACGGACCGATGAGCTTGGTCTCGTTGCGCTCGTTCGAGTTCGATACGCTGAAGGTTCCGGTGACATTCGTTCTTCACGGCGACGCCCTCGACGATGCGGTGATCTCGGCGACGGTCGCGATCGGCCGCGCGATGGGGGCACGGGTCGTGGCGGAAGGAGTCGAGACGCCGGCACTGCGTGAACGGGTGCGCGCGCTCGGTTGCGACTTCGGCCAGGGCTATCTCTGGTCGCAGCTCGTGCGTGGCGCGGAGATCCCCAGGGTCTTCGCGGCGCTCACGGCCTGATGTTCGAGCAGCTTTCCGACCGGCTTGCCAGCACGTTCGAGCGCCTCCGCGGGCGCCCGCGGGTGAGCGAGGCGGAT
Organism: Candidatus Limnocylindria bacterium; assembly: GCA_036003765.1. GTDB lineage: Bacteria > Chloroflexota > Limnocylindria > P2-11E > P2-11E > 3-1-20CM-2-70-9. The sequence goes on along the minus strand of DASYSC010000219.1, from coordinate 7,461 downwards.
CTCGAGGAGGCGCTGCGCGATGTCCGCGTCGCGCTGCTCGAGGCGGACGTGAACCTCAAGGTGGTGCGTCAGCTCGTCGCGACGGTGCGCGAGCGCGCGCTCGGCGAGAAAGTGCTTGAATCGATCACCGGCGCGCAGCAGGTCGTGAAGATCGTCCACGACGCGATCGTGGAGATGCTGGGCGGCGTCGCGACCCCGCTCGCCAGGGCCGAGCGCCCGCCGACCGTGATCGTCCTCGCGGGCCTGCAGGGATCAGGAAAGACCACGACGGCGGCGAAGCTCGCGAACCTGATGCGCAAGCAAGGTCGTCGCCCATTGTTGGTCGCGGCCGACGTGCACCGGCCGGCGGCGATCGAACAGCTGGTTACGCTGGGCAAACAGCTCGGCGTGCCCGTACGCGCCGTGGACCCCGCGCGCGTCGCCGGCGATGTCGCGACGCTGGCCGGTGCCGCGGGGGCCGACGGTCAGGACACGGTGATCGTCGATACGGCCGGCCGGCTGCACATCGACGAAGCGATGATGACCGAGATCGCTGACGTGGTCGCGGCCTCCAAGCCACACGAGGTGCTGCTGGTCGTGGACGCGATGGCCGGACAGGACGCGGTCGACAGCGCGGCCGCATTCCACGCGAGGCTCCCGCTCACCGGTCTCGTTCTCGCGAAGGCCGACGGCGACGCGCGGGGAGGAGCGTCGCTCTCTGTGCGTGCGGTCACTGGCGTGCCGGTCAAGCTCATCGGCACCGGCGAGAAGCTCGACGCGCTCGAAGTCTTCCATCCCGACCGGCTGGCCCAGCGGATCCTTGGAATGGGAGACATCCTGACGCTCGTCGAGCGCGCGCAGGAACACCTCGATCAGAAGACCGCCGAAGAGCAGGCGCGGAAGCTTCTGGACGCGCAGTTCACGTTCGACGACTTCTACGCACAGCTGCAGCAGGTCAAGAAGATGGGACCGCTGGGCGATCTTCTGAAGATGATCCCGGGACTCGGCCAGGTCGCCAAGCAGCTCCCCGAAGGGCCCGAGGCCGAGCGCGAGATGCGCAAGGTGGAGGCCATCATCTCTTCGATGACGAAGGCGGAGCGCGCCGACCCGTCGCTTATCAACGGATCGCGTCGCCGAAGGATCGCCGCCGGGTCCGGGACGACCGTCTCCGATGTGAACCAGTTGACGAAACAGTTCTCCGAGATGCGCAAGCTCATGAAGCAGATGGGCTCGCTCGCGAAAAGCGGACAGCTGCCTCGAATCCCGGGAATGCCGCGCCTCTAGTGCCGACGAAGAAGAGGACGGCGCGGGCCCGTTCCTCTCAAACTAACGCGATCATCATCCGCATCCGCAAGGAGAAAGCGGGAGAGTTCGAGCGTCTCTTCGAAAAAGAAGAGCTGCCGATCTGGATGGACTTCCACGCGAGGGGCAAGCTTCGCTCAGCGTCGTTGACGCGCGTCGAGTACGGCGTCGAGGAGGACGACGCGAAGACCGGGAAATACGTCGCGTACATCCTCTACGCGGTCATGAAGGACATGCGCGCGCACACCGAACACGACGAAGACGAGCGCTTCAACGCGTTTCTGAAGAAAGCGCGACGTTGGCAACCCTCCGGGCCGTCGGTGTGGGGAGGCCGCACTGTCTTTCGCGTCAATGCCGAGTGACATATCATCGACTGTGTCCGCCCCCAGCGGACACGACACATTCGCGAGGAGGATCCCGACGGATTTGGCAGTTCACATCCGCCTGCGTCGCGTAGGCAAGACGAAAGCGCCGACCTATCGTGTTGTCATCGCTGACTCGCGCGCCCCGCGTAACGGGAAGTTCATCGAGTCCATCGGCCATTACGACCCGCGCGCCGATCCGGTGAGCCTCGTGGTCAATGCGGAGCGCGCTCGGCATTGGTTCAAGAACGGGGCGAAGCCCACGGCCACCGCACGCTCGCTGCTGATCCGCAGCGGCATTCCCGAAGGAGAGGTCCCGGCGTCGGTCAGATGACGGGTGAGGCGCAGCCTAGCCGCATGCGAACGCTCCTCGAGCACGTCGCTCGCGCGCTCGTCGACGATCCCTCCGCGGTTGTCGTCACCGAGGAACAGGACGGCGATTTCACAAAGCTGCATCTGCAGGTCGCGGAACCCGACGTGGGCAAGGTCATCGGTCGCGGCGGCCGCCTCGCAAAGGCCATCCGCGCGCTCCTCAAGGTCATGGCGACGCAGGATGGGACCAAGGTCAACCTCGAAATCGACTGACGAGCGAGGGCGGGCCGCGGCCGCTCGCGGACGCGGACGCACGAGCGAAGTCGGTACCGCCGTAGGCGGTATTGGCAACGACGACCTCGTCGTTGGGGTCGTGCGTGCGCCCCACGGCGTTCGCGGCGAGGTGAAGGTCCAGTCGCGGACGGATGTCCCGGGCCGCTTCCGGAAGGGCTCTCGCCTTCTCTGCGACGACCTCGAGCTCGTGATCGCTTCCGTCCGCGGGACAGAAGACGTCCCGATCGTGCGGTTCGAAGGTCATGCGACCCGCACCGATGCCGAGCGCCTGCGCGGGAAGAGCCTGCGCGTGTCGCGCGGCGAGGCGCGCCGTGCGGCGAAGGGCAGCTACCTCTGGGCCGACCTATTGGGCCTCCGCGCCGAAACGCCCCAGGGCGAGGTCATTGGTTCTGTCCGCGAGGTGATCCGCGCCGGGGAGACCGACGTGCTCGTGATCCGTGCTGACGGGTCACGCCCGGATCTTCTCGTTCCGGCGATCGCCTCGGTCGTGCGCGAGGTGGACGTCCCGCACGGCCGCGTGGTGATCTCCCCGCAAGAGGTCCTCGAATGAGCATGCGCGTCGACGTGCTCACGCTCTTTCCGCGCATGTTCGAGAGCCCGTTTGCGGAGAGCATCGTCGCGCGAGCTCGGTCCGCGGGCCAGCTCGAGCTGGCGGTCCACGACATCAGGCAGTGGACGACCGACCGGCACCACGTCGTGGACGACGCGCCGTACGGTGGCGGCGCCGGGATGGTCCTCAAGCCCGAGCCCCTCACGCGCGCGATACGCGCGACGCGAAAGGACAACTCGCATGTGATCTTGATGAGCGCGCAGGGGGCGCTCTTCGACCAGGCCGCGGCGCGCAGGCTCTCGCGGATGCGAAACCTCGTCATCATCTGCGGGCACTACGAGGGCATCGACGAGCGCGTCGTCGAGAAGGATATCGACGAGGAGCTTTCGATCGGGGACTTCGTGCTTACGGGCGGCGAGCTTGCCGCGATGGTCGTCATCGACGCCGTCACGCGGCTCGTGCCCGGGGTGATCGAGGCGGAGTCGCTCACCCGGGAATCGCACACCGACGGATTGCTGGAGGGGCCGCAATACACCCGGCCGGTGGAACACGAAGGCAGTCGCGTTCCGGCGGTGCTGCTCTCAGGCGACCACGCTGCGATCTCGCGTTGGCGCCGGGCCGAGGCGATCCGCCGCACGGCGGAGCGCCGCCCCGAGCTCCTCGAGCGCGCGGGGCTCACGCCGGCCGAGCGAGCGCGGCTGCCGCGGAAGCAGCGCGAGACCGAACGCGTGGCCGACGCGGACCTCGTGGCCGCGTACTCGTCGGGCGTTGGGTCCTATCGGATCGCGGCGCGGTTCGGGATTTCGCCGGCGACCGTTCGCGCACGGCTCCGCGCGGCCGGCGTTCGGCTACGACCGGCGCGTGGCGCGCAGCGCGGTCCGACGGTGTCCGAGGTCTCGCGCATGCGGGCCACCGGGCTCACCGTTCGAGAGCTCGCGCGGCACTTCGGGGTCTCGCACGTCACGATCCTCGACCGGATGAAGAAAGCAACGGTCCGGGGGGCTGTCGCTGCGCGCCCAGGAGCCCCTCCCCCGGCCCCCGAGAACCCTTCCCAAGGTAGAATGTCGAGCACTTCGTGAGTGCCCTCACCATTCCTATGAACGACCTGCTGAACACGCTTGCCCGGGAGCAGCTCAAGGCCGATCTGCCCGAGATCAGGCCTGGAGACACCGTGCGCGTGAGCGTGCGCGTCGTCGAGGGGAACCGCGAACGTCTTCAGAACTTCGAGGGCACCGTGCTCCGAGTGCGTAACGGCGGCGTCGATGAGCAGATCACCGTGAGGCGCATCGCGAGCGGCGTCGGCGTCGAGCGGACTTTCATGGTGCACTCGCCGCGCGTCGAGAAGATCGAGCTCATCCGCCACGGCCACGCTCGTCGCGCGGCGCTGTACTTCCTGCGCGAGCGCGTCGGCAAAGCCGCGACCCTGCGCGAAAAGCGCAAATGAGTCGAGGGGCTCTGCCCGCTCGAACCCCCCGGCCTCACACTTGTCATTCGTGCCATCGCTGAGTCACGAGAAACGCCTCTGGGCGGATGGCCTCCTCCGCGTGGTCGGCGTTGACGAGGTCGGCATGGCTGCGCTCGCGGGACCGGTGGTCGCCGCGGCGTGCCTGGTCACGCCCGACACGAGGCTCATCCGCAAGGTGAACGACTCGAAGGTGCTCACGCGCCTCCAGCGTGAGGAGCTCCTCGGGGCGATCCGCGGCCGCGTCGTGAAGGTCGGCATCGGCGCGGCCTCGGTCGCCGAGATCCATCGCCTCAACATCTACCACGCGAGCCACGTCGCGATGCTGCGCGCGCTGCGGCAGATCGGCGAGTACGACTGGGTGCTCGTCGACGGACGCCGAATCCTGGATCCCGCGTTCGCTCCGGGCAAGCACTCCGAGATCGTGAGAGGCGACGCGAAGTCGTTCTCGATCGCGTCGGCGTCGATCGTTGCGAAGGTCACGCGCGACCGGCTGATGGCCAAGCTCTCCGCGAAGTACCCGGGCTATGGCTGGGAGCACAACTGCGGCTATCCGACGATCGATCATCGAAAGGCGCTTCGCGACCTCGGAGTCACGCCGTTCCATCGCCAGGATTTCGGAACGGTGCGCGTGATGCTGTCGGCTGAGCAGATGGCGCTCGAGATGGACGAGCTCGAGGCAGTGTCACCCAGTTGACGTTCGCCCGGGCGGCTTCGAAAAGCAGCCCGCGTGGATCGTGTACGAGAAGGACCTGTCAGGCCTGTCGCAGTCTTGACCCCGGTGATAGCAACGAAATAGCGATTCGAGCGATAACGGAGCGGTGAGGTTTCTCCTCGCGGCGATCTGCGTCTCCTTGGTCGCCGCGACACTCGTCCCGACGCCCGTCGCGGCCGCCACCGGCTGGCACGCCGCGTGGGTCGAGGAGAGCCCTTGGCCGGTCCTCCGCCCCGGCGCCACCGTTTCGTACACGGTCCGCTTCCGGAACACTGGGAGCGAAATCTGGCAAAGGGGCGTGGCCGGACGCCAGGTGAATCTCGGCGTGGCGGGCGATTCCACCGGGCCCGCTGACGCGGGGATGGCGGTCGGATGGCTCAATGTCAATCGCGTCGCGACGACGGTCGAGGCGAGCGTCGCTCCCAACGCGATCGGCACGTTCACGTTCACGCTGCGGGCGCCCGTGACGCCCGGCACGTACCGCTTGCCGCTGCATCCGATCGTCGAGGGCATCCAGCACCTCGAGGACGAAGGCGTGTTCGTGCTCGTCGTGAGCGACCTGGGATTCCACAGCACGTGGGTGAGCCAGTCGCCGTACCCCACGCTCCAGCCCGGGCAGACCAGCCAGCCGCTCAATCTGGTGTTCCGCAACACCGGGACGCAGACCTGGACGAAAGGTGTGCTGGGACAGGAGGCGCGCCTGGGGATCAATTTGGACGACGCGCAATGGGCGCCGCTCGCCGTGAACTGGCCATACCCGACGCGCGTAGCGGCGCAGACCGAAGCGACCGTTGCGCCGGGCGCGACCGCGACGTTCACGTTCCAAGTGCGCGCGCCGCAAGCCGCGGGCACGTATTCGCTGCACCTGCGGCCGGTCGTCGACGGCGCCTGGTGGATGGAGGACCAGGGCGTCTTCCTGACGATCACCGTGCCGGGCTTGCCGCCCGCCGCGGGCAACGCGCCGAGACTCACCACGACCGTGACGCAGTCCGGTTTGAGATTCCCGTGGGACCTCGCCTTCGCGCCCGATGGCCGGATGTTCGTGACCGAACGAGCCGGGAACATCCTCGTGTACGCGAGCGGCGCGGCCGGTGCGCCGCAGCTCGCGAACAACGCGGTTTCCAGCATCCGCGCCGAAGGCGAGGCCGGCGCGATGGGGATCGCGCTCGATCCCGCGTTCCCGACGAACCACTTCGTCTACGTCTGCGCCTCCCGGACCGACAACGGCTGGGTCAACCAGGTACTGCGTTATCGCGACGTCAACAGCACGCTCGTGTTCGACGGCTACGTGATCCGCACGGGTATGTTCGCCGGCGGCAACCATGACGGTTGCCGGATCCGTTTTGCACCGGACGGCAAGCTCTGGGTCACGATGGGCGAGGTCGGGAACACCGCGTTCGCGCAGAATCCCAACTCGCTCAACGGGAAGGTGCTGCGCGTCAACCCCGACGGCACCATCCCCGAGGACAACCCGATCCTCGCCGGCGCGTTCGGGAAGACGGCCGCCTTCACCATGGGGCACCGGAACCCGCAGGGCATCGCGTTCCAACCGCGGACCGGGCTACCGTTCACGAGCGAACACTCGCACTACACCGATCGCGCGACCGGCGCGCACTCGCACGCGACCGTCAATCTCCTGAAGCCGGGCCTCAACTTCTCGTGGCCGAACGGCGCCGGGCCTGGCTTCACGCCGCCGGTCTGGCAGTCGTTCGACAACCCGTTCGTCGCGACCAGCGGGAACACGTTCGTGAGCGGCGCGTCGTGGGGAGCCTGGGACGGGGATCTGTTCCTCGCGGCGCTCGCGGGCACGATGCTGCTGCGGCTCGACCAGCAGCCCGACGGCACGTTCAAGACGGCGGGAATCCTCTTCAACGGGACCTACGGTCGCCTCCGCGCCGCGGTGCAGGGCCCGGACGGGTCGCTTTACCTCACGACCGACAACGGCTCCGACCGGATCATCAGGGTGACGCCCTCGCAATAGCGGGCCGATCTCAATGGCGTGGATCGGCGTGCCCTCGGGCTCGCCGGCGAGCGCGCCGCGGAGGCCGAGCTGGTGCGTCGCGGACTGCGCGTCGTCGCCCGTAACGCGCGCACCCGCTTTGGCGAGATCGATCTGGTCTGCCGCGACCGCGATGGCTTTGTCTTCGTCGAGGTGAAGACCCGCCGCGCGGGATCGTTTGTCGCGGCCGCGGAGGCGGTGGACCGGCGCAAGCTCGGCCGCCTCGGGCGGCTTGGCGCGGGCTGGCTCGCGATGCGCGGACAGCGTGATGCACGTTGGCGCGTCATGGTCGCGGCCTTGACCGTCAGCGACGAGGGCACGCGGGTCGAGCTGCTGGAGGCCGGTCTCTACGGATGAAAACGTCAAGGGGGTAGTCGTATCCTCCCGCGGGGCGCGGTCGACCCCGTGATGAAGAGCGGAGCGCAGGGGATGGAAGCTCCGTCACGCATCTTGCCCGTTGAGGGCCTCATGGTCGTTCCCCGGTGG
>DASYSC010000218.1:0-17438 GCA_036003765.1 Candidatus Limnocylindria bacterium | reverse complement strand
GAGCCCGAAGATCGGATCGCACGCCGACATGTGGCCGTGGTCGGAGAGATAGACCGCGCGGTCTTCATCGAGCGAAAGGCCTTCGAGGACGCGCAGGAACAGCGAGCGCTTCGTGTGGATGGTGCAGAGGAGCGATATGTCCGACACGCGGTGGCCGCTTCGCTCCACGGCCTCCCGAGCGACCTTGATGAAGCAGACCGCCGCGATCGGATCGAGGAGCTCCTTCATCTCCGCCGGGTCGCGTACGTCGAGGTAATGGCGTCGGCCGCGGACGGTCTCGTCGCTGGCCGGCTCGCGCGATCCGCCTGCGGGGACCATCACGTCGTCGGCGAACCGGCCGTCCGTGAAGCCCGCCGAGGCAAGGACGAGGTTCCGGCCGTGATCGCGGCGAAGCAAGGCGGCGGCGCCGCCCGCGCCGAAGTTGAACATGAAGCGCGAGCGCTGGTTCGAGTAGTCGATGAGATCGTGCTCGCGGGAGCCGCCCACGATCAGCACCTGGTCGATGCCTGGATCGCCTGCGATCAGACCCTTCGCGACCTGCATCGCGACGGGCGTGCCGGCCGAGGAGCTCTGCACGTCGAACGCGAGCGCACGCGCGACCCGGTCCCCGAGCAGGGACTGCACTTTCGGTGCGGCGGTCCAGACCGCGAAGTCGCGGTACGGACTGCCCATGTAGACGACGGCGCCGATCGGTCCGCCGTTCCGCTCCAGCAGGGGAGCGGCTGCCTTGGCCGCCAGATCCGAGACGTGCTCGTCTGGACCGGCGACGTGCTTCCCGGTGAGCCCGAACTTGTCGTGCACGACGTCGAGCGGGATCCCCGAGAGCCGCGCGATCTCCTCCGCGGTCTGGACGCAGGCCGGCGAGTACGTGCCCACGTCGACGATGCCGACCGTCGTCATCGGCGCCCTTGTCGCGGACGGAGCGCGCCTTCGACGAGCTTACGGAGCGAGCGCCGTGCGATGCCCGCGGGCAGGCGCTGGTCCCACAACATCCAGCGCATACCAAGCGCCTCGGCGATCCCCATGAGCGCGTAGGCCGTCGTCACGGGATCGAGATCCGCGGCGATCTGGCCCTTCGCCTGTGCGTCCTTGAGACCGCGGGCATATCCGCGCGCGAGGGTCTCGTAGTGCCAGCGATAGAGCTCGGGCGCGACGGCTTGTGCCTGCGCCATCGTCAGGTAGAGATTCCGGTGCCGCTCGACGAAGCGGAAGAACGTCTCGAATCCGATGACTTCCTGGTCGACGCGGTCGTCGACGTCCGCGATGGCGATCTGGATCTCCTTGCGCAGCCGGTAGTTCAGGGCGCGCACGAGGTCCGCGAATACCGCGTGCTTGTCGGGGAAGTAGAGGTAGAAGGTTCCGAGCGCGACGTCCGCGCGCTGCGTGATCTCGGCGATACCAGCCTGGTGGTAGCCGAGCTCGCCGAAGACCTGCTCGGCGGCGTCCAGGATTTTCTGTCGGGTGCGCTGTCCTCGGGCCGTGACCGGCAGTGGACGCTTCGCGATAGCAGCCGCCGCTCGAGCCATCCGGTCCCTCCCCGAGGCGTGGAACCTGAATACTGATTCAGGTCTCAGGTTTAGGACTCTAGCCCTCCCGCGAAACGTTGTCCAGAGCGGGCTCGCGAGGGTCACATGCCGGAGTCTTCGGGCTCTTCCTCCCAGCCTTCGCCCGATTCGAGCTCGTCGACGTAACGCTCGGGCTCCAGGTCGAGGCTCTCGATCACCGCGACCAACCCGTTGCGCTGTTCGGGCGGTGTCGTTCGGATCCAGCCGCGCACGACATCGTCGACGGTCACGCTCGCCGCGCCGCGCTCGCTCGCCACGGCCTCGCTCTCGTCAAAGGCCGCGGCCTTCGCGAGCTCACGGATCGTCTCGGGCACCATGCGGCAGAACGACGCGAGCACGCCCTCCGCCGTGTCGTCCCACTGCATCAGGCGATCGCGTCGATGCCGGTCGCGAAGCGGCCGATGATGAGCTTCTGGATCTGCGTGGTCCCTTCGTACAGCCGGTTCACGCGCGCGTCGCGCCAGTAGCGCTCGACCGGGAACTCGTCCGAGAACCCGTAGCCGCCGTGGATCTGGATCGCGTTGTCGGCGGCGCGCTGCGCGGCCTCCGAGGCGTAGAGCTTGGCGATGCTGGTCTCGCGCGTGTTCGGTCTTCCTTTGTCCTTGAGATCGCCGGCGCGCCACACCAAGAGGCGCGCTGCTTCGGTCTCGACGACCATGTCCGCGATCAGCTCCTGCACGAGCTGGTGCCCGGCGATCGGTTTGCCGAACGTCTTGCGCGTCGTCGCGTAGGTCACCGACGCGTCGATGCACGCCTGGGCGACGCCGACCGCGCCGGCGGCGACGGAATACCGGCCGGAGTCGAGCGCGCTCATGGCGACCTTGAAGCCTTCTCCGATCTCGCCGAGACGATTCGTATCCGGCACGCGGACGTCTTCGAGGATGAGCTCGCTCGAATCGGAGGAGCGCAGGCCGAGCTTCCCGTGTATCGCCTGGCTTCCGTACGGCTGCCGGTCGCGCTCGAGCATGAACGCGGTGATGCCCTTGTGCTCCTTGGACGGGTCGGCCTGCGCGAACACCAGCGCCAGCCCCGAGACCGAGCCGTTCGAGATCCAGGTCTTGCGGCCGCGCAGTACCCACGAGTCCCCGTCGCGTTTCGCGCTGGTGCGGATCTTCGTGGCGTCGCTTCCGACCTCGGGCTCAGTGAGGCCGAAGCATCCGAGGACCTCGCCCTTGCACAGGCGCGGCAGCCAGCGCTGCTTCTGCTCCTCCGTGCCGAACTTGAGGATCGTCATCTCGACAAGCGAGATCTGGACTGAAAGCGTGGTGCGCACGGACGAGTCGGCGCGTCCGACCTCCTCGGTCACGAGCGCGTGTGAGACGAAGTCGATGCCGATGCCGCCATACTTCTCGGGGACCGGCCCGCCGAGAAGCCCGAGCGGCGCCATCTTCCGGAGGACGTCCTTGGGGAAGGTCTCGTTCCGGTCACGCTCGCGTGCGCCGGGTGCGATCTCCTTGTCCGCGAAGTCCTTCGCGAGCTTGCGGATCGACTGCTGCTCGGGGGTGAGGTCGAAGTCCAATCGGCCCGAGTCTAGGTTGTGTGTATGACCGACGACCGCCGGCGTCCGTTGCGCGATGACGAGCTCACGCGCATCGCGACCGCGATCGATCCGCGCGCGCGTGCCGTGTATTGCGCGCCGATACTCGGCGGGCTCGACGCCGCCACCTACGCGCTCGACCTCGACGTCGCCGGCGAGCGGCGCGAGCTGGTGGTCCGGATCCACACGCTCGAGGAACACCAGGGTGGCGCGGCGGCGCGACGGTACTGGACGGCGATCAAGGGAATCCCCGAGGCCGCGCAAATGCCCGTCCCACGTCCAGTCCTTCTGGATGCGGAAGGCTCCCTTGTCGGGCTGCCCTGCTTGGTCATGACCCGTCTGCCCGGTGCGCCTCTCGCGCGTCCGGCGAACGAAGGCCGCTGGATCGACGAGCTGGCGCGTGCCCTGGCTGCGATCCACGCCGTCGATGCGACCGCGCTTCCACCGGACTATCCGCGCGCTCCCGAGCCAATGGCGGTCGTCGAGGTCCGCCTCGAGAGATCCTCACCCAAGACGCACGAGGGTCTGTGGCACGAGGTCGCGGGCGCGCTCCGCGCGGCCGCGCCCCGGGTGCGCTCAAACGGCACGGTCCTGACTCATCACGACTTCTGGTTCGGCAATACGCTTTGGACGGGCGATCGCCTGACCGGGATCGTCGACTGGGACGAGGCGCGGATCGACGATCCCGCGTTCGACGTCGCGTACGCGCGCGGTGATGTGCACTTCGCTCTCGGCGGAAATGCCGCTGCCCGACTTCGCGAGCGGTACGCGGCGCGGCGCGGCGAGCTGACGGACATGCCGTTCTGGGATCTCGTGGGGATCCTGCCTGCCTTTCGGTGGCTCTTCGACTGGGTGTCGGGTTACCACGAGGTCGATAGGCGCGACCTGACCAACGACCTCGCGCAGGAGCGGCTGGAGTCGTTCGTCCGCTCGGCACTCGGTGCGCTTCGGAGCGGAGCCGGTTGAGCCGAGACCCTTCCGATCGCTGAGTGTGCCCTCCAACACTTTCCGCGCTCGGTCAGGCTCACATTCGGCCCGGTCGGTTCGACGGACCATCGCCAAGTGCGCCGTTTCCTTTGTCTTCTCTTGATCGGGCTGGTGATGGCCGCCTGCCGCAGCACCTTCCCGGGAAGTCCGACGACGGTTCGCGTGGCGAGTCCGCTGCCGGTCGAAACAGTGGACGGCATCGCCCCTCGTCCAACCCATCTGCCCGGATCGATACCGGGCCCATGGAGCGAGGCGATCGCGGCCCAGATCCACGCGAACCTGACGGCGCCCCTGCCGGGCGCGGTCGCCTCGCTGCCACCGTCGATCGCTTCGCGCTTCAGCCCGTTCGCCAGAGGGGTTAACGGCCTCATCTGTCCGCGCTACGACGTGGCGTATGCGACCGACGATCCCGCGACGCTCGTGAGTGCGCTCCGGTTCCTGCTGGTGGCGCGGTCATACACCCTCAACCTGAACGGCGACGTGGCGCGGAGGCTGGGCGACGAGATGAAGTACGGACGGCGAAGCTACTTCTCTGCCGAGCTCGGGGCGTGGGCGCCCGAGCGCTCCCATTCGGTCAGGGCTGATCTCGGAGAGCCAAGCCTCGCGCAGAGCGCCGGGTTTGGTTGGGCGGACGCGGGCGTCGCGCGCTATCTGATCGTCTTGAGGTATGAGCAGCGATGCGCACTGCTCTGAGCTGTCTCGCGGTCGTCGTGGGCGCTTTCCTTGTGGCGCTCTCGTTCGGGGTGAGCGCCATCGCAACCTATCTCGATCCGCCCGTCGGGGGGCGGAGCGCCGAGGCACTTCTTGGCACAACGCTTGGCGCATTGCGACCTGCGGGTAGCGCCGAGGTGATCGTTCGGTACACGCCCACGTGGTGGCAGGGCAGCGACTGGCTCTGCATGATGGGGTGCGCTCCGGCCATGCCGCGATGTGCGGTGCTTGAACGAGTGCTGGTCACGAACGACCCCGAGTCGTTCCGGTCAGCGGTCTTCGCCGCGGCGCGCGCAGGGGGCTGGAAACCTAAGGACGGACCATATCCCTACATCGGGGTGGACGACTACATGGACGAGGACCAGATTGCTGTCTCGGGAACGCTCACCTCACTCCGATTCGTCGATCTCGATGACGTGTCGAAGCGCGAATATCACGAACACAAATTCAACCTCCAGTTCGATGTTCGCGTCTGGCGATACATCGCGGTCTTAGACACGATGGATCTTCCGAGGGGCGAGGGCGGGGGTTGCTGGTGGCGTGGCGTTATCCGAGCGATGTGAGGAACGACACCTAGCGATACTGACGGCGGATCGCCATCCAGCGCTGCGGCTCGTCGATTGGAGCGAAGCCATAGCGCGCATAGAGCCCGTGCGCGTCACGCGTCGCCAGCAGCACGTTGCGGAGCCCTTTCAGGTCGGGGTGCGCCATCACTGCGTCCATGAGCCGCTTGGCGACGCCTCTTCCGCGGTGCTCCTTCAACACGAACACGTCGCAGAGCCAGGCGAACGTCGCGCGATCGGTGACCACACGCGCAAAGCCGATCTGGCGGCCACCGCGGTCGGGGTCGAGGTCGAACGCGCTGAAGCAGATCGAGCCATCGAATGCGCGCTCCATGACCTCGCGGGGCACGCCGAGGGCCCAGTAGGCGTCGTCGTGAAGGAATCGCCACACCAGATCGCGATCGATGTGCCGTGGATCGCTCGAGACGACGCACTCGTTCACGCGTCGCGAGTGTAAAGTCGCGCCGTGCCGCTCCGGTGGGTCGTGCGATGCCGCTGATCACGTTGACCTGGCTCCTCTTGCTCATCGCCACGATCGTCCTGCTCGTCTGCGCAACGGTCATCGATCTGATCGCGGTCCGCTCGCGCGACTTCCTCCTCTTCGAGTCGCGAGCCGTTCTCTCGCAGCGGCTCCAGCTCGCCGCGCTCATGTTGATCCTCGCGAACTTTCTGATCGGCATTCCGATCGTCGGCCTGGCGCTGCTTGCAGTCGCCGTGGTGTGGACGCTCTGGTGGGTGCCGGCCTCGCATCGGGTATTCGCGGTCGGCGCCCAGACGGTCTTTCGCGTGCCGCCGATATCTGTCGCAGCGGTGATGTTCGACGTGTCGCAGCAGCCGCGTTGGATCGAGTCGCTCGTCGCCGCGGTCCTCGAAACGCCCGGCCTGCTGCGGACGGGAAGCGTGATCAGACAGACGGTCCTCATCAGCGGTCACGAGCTCGTCGCGCGCACCCGCGTGACCGATCTCGACCCCGGCCGGCGGCTCGTGACGACTCTCCTGGTGCAACACGCTCAGCCCTCCGACGTCATCGATCTGCAGCCTGATGAGAACGGGACGCTCGTCAGCTATCGCGGCGGACATCGGCTCTCCCTCGCCGGCGCGGTTCTCGGCGGATGGCGGCTGCCGTGGCTCCGGCGCCGCTTCAACGCGCGGCGCGCGGGGAACCTCGAACGACTCCGTCCGCTCGTCGAAGGTCTGCCGCACGGCAGCCTCGTGGACGAAAAGAACAGCCCGCGGGACGTGCCCGCGGGCTGATCAAGAGTGCGAGTTACGTGTAGCTAGCCGCGCGATCCCTTGCCGTCGCCACGGTTGGTAGAGCGGCCGTGCTCGTGGTTGCGTGCGTCCTTCTCCTTGGCGCGCTCGGCCTTGACCTTCGCGGCCATGGAGGCGTCGGTGCTCTGCGCGGCGGTCGTCATCTTGGCGACAGTCGCCGTCACGTCGTCAAGCACCGCCTGCATGTCCTTGATCGCTTGGTCGACGATGTCCTTGGACTTCGCGACGAGGGCCGCGAGGCTGGGACCGTTCGTGGTCACAGCCGTCGTGGTCGAGGACTTCGTGGAATCTTCGTCCTTGTCTTTCTCCTCGTCCTTGTCTTCGTCCTTGCAAGCCTGACCGAGCTCGACGAGGCTCTGGAGCTTCGCGTGCGCCGTGGTCCAGATCTCCTGGAGCTTGGCGCGAGCATCGGCCACCTCGTGACGGGCGTCGACGGTCATTTCGGTCGCCGACTTCGAGTGGCGTGCGTCCCGTTCGAGCTCGCGCGCGTCGTGCGCGAGATCCTTCAGCTGCTCGCGGAAGTCCTTGAACGCCGCGTGAAGCGTGTGCACCGCGTCGTTCCGTGCGTGCGCCAGTGCGCTGCAGGATGTCGTTTCGTCAGCGGAAGGCGCGGCGTTCGCGCTACCGCCGAGGGTCGTGGCTGAGATCGAGAGGATGAGAGCGCCCACTGCCATCCCACGTGCAGTGCGCTTCCCAATGGTCGTGCGGAACATATGCACCTCCTGTGCAGAGGTCCTAACGCCCGCGCCCGCTCGGGATTAGGTCCCCGGTCGTCTGGGGTACCGGGGTACTACCCCGACTGGGGGATGTGAGGGGCGGTGCCTAGACTTTGTTCCTCGGGCGTGTCGTCGGGAGCGGAGGGGGAGTTGATCGATCTCTGGGAGCGAGTGCCGGTCGAGGGTTTGCCGGCGGACTTCGCCGCTGCGCTCGCGGCGCACGACCGCGAGCGACTCAAGGCCCTGCTCACATCGGGTCAGATCCCTGCCGGCGTGTACGGCCGGCAGATCGTGCAGCTGCGGGCCGAGCTTCCGCTCGACGATCCGATCTTCGCCCAGCATCGCGGCTGGTCGGCGCTGAGCTACGGCAACTGGGATGATCTCCAGCGCTGCATCGATGCGGGACCGGTCGATCCCCATGAGCTCCAGTCGCTGCGCGCGATCATCCTCGCGCCGCTCGATCGATCGCACGTGGGCGAGGCGCGCACCTACAGGAGCGCGGTCCTCGAGGCGTGGGACTGCAAGGTCTCACAAGCACAAGGTCGCCATCGTCGTTTCGCGCGGCGCACGCTCACGCTGCCAGTCGACACGGCCGCGCGGCCAGACGTCCCGCAAGCTCGCCACGTGCGCTTTCGCAGGCTGCAGGACGTCCTCATCCTGGCCAAGCAGGAGGCGATCGGCGGCCGGCTCGAGGCGGCGGAGGGGCTCGCCCGGGAGGCGCAGCGCCTCGGCGATGAGGGCGACTTTCTCCGGCCGTTCGCGCGTGACCTGGAGCGACTCGTGCGATTCGCGCGAGGCGAGGATGAGCGGTCACCCCTCGAGTCGATGGCGCGGCTTCGGGAGCCGCGCGGACCCACTCCGCTCCTCGCGATCGCCTGGCTGCTCGATCTCGCGCCCCTGCTCGCCCTTCGCGCCGACGGATCGCTCGCGGAGCTCGCGGCAGTGATCAACGCGATCGCGATCCGACTCTGCTCCCCGCGTTTTGAGATCCAGACCGAAGCGTGGCGCATCGCAGCGGAGCTGCACGCCGGGAACACCGCGAGCGTGCGCGACCTCCCCGGCCTCCGCATTCAGAGCGGTGGCACCGATCCGGGCCTGCGCTCGCTTCCTGAGTTTCTGAGCGCGTGGGCCGGCGAGCATCCCGACGGATTCGAGCTCGCAGAGCAGCTCTCGCGCGCCGCCGGCCAGCTCTGGCTTCAAGTGAGTGCGCTCGCGTGGCTGGCGGCGCTGCGGCCACGGCGGCGCGATCTTCGCCGGCTCTTTCTCCTGCTGGAGGCAAGCGGCTGGCGACGTCTCGCTTTCGTGCCACGGGACATCGCCGCGCGCGCGGCCGTCGCGCTCGTCGACGGCGGGCACCGCTCCAAGGCGATCGTCGAGCTCGCCTCGGCCTCGGGCCGGCCGAAAGCCGCGCTCGCCGTCGCCGAGAAACACGCAACGGACGCGCGTGCACAGCTCGGGGCGCGGCGCGCGGCCGTCGAGGTCCTTGACTTGATCGGGGCCGGAGGCGGTCGCGCGGTGCTACGCGACATCGCCCACGGCAGCGATGAGATCGCGCGGCTCGCCACACAGCATCTGTCGGACGGCCACGGGCTGACCGGGTTATCGGAGCGCGAGATGGAGGTCGTCGATCTTGCCGGACGCGGTCTCACCAACCGTGAGATCGCCGAGCGGCTCTCGCTCAGCCGGCACACGGTCGCGCGACATCTGGCCAATGCCTGCGCGAAGCTTGGCGCTGACAATCGCGCGGAAGCCGCCGTACGCGTGGCGGCGATGCGCAGGGGCTGATCCCCCGCCTAGCGCTCGGGCGTCGCCGGGACTAGCCTGTGCCGAGCATTGCTGGGGAGTGGTGTGATGTTTCGAAAGGACGTGCTCGCTCGCGCGCTCTCCTGGCCCATCGCGCTCAGCCTCGTCGCCGCCGCCTGCGGCGGTGGCGGGACGACCTCGGCAACAAGCGCCCCGACGACCGCGCCGACCGCGTCCGCGCTCAATTGGCCGACACAGCCGATCACGCTCATCGTCCCGTTCGCAGCGGGCGGCGACACGGACATCCCGATGCGTGTCGTGGCCGAGTTCCTCGGCAAGGAGCTAGGGCAGCCGGTTGTCGTCCAGAACGTCTCCGGCGGCAGCGGCACGACCGGGACGCGGCAGGCGAAGAACGCGAAGCCGGACGGCTACACCCTCGTCTCGATCCACGAGCACACGATCATCAATCAGCACACGGGCCTCGTGGACTACGGCCCGCTCGACCTCGAGCCGATCGCACTGCTCGTGACGTCGGCCGGCTTCCTCGCGACCGAGTCCAGCAACCCGTGGAACGACCTGGCATCGCTTATCGACGACGCAAAGAAGCGACCGAACGAGATCACCTGGGGCGTCACGTTCGGCTCGACCGCGCAGATGTGGGCTTTCCTATTCATGCACAAGACGGGGACGAAGTTCCGCCCGGTCGGCTACGACGGGACGGCGCAGCGCGTCACCGCGCTCCTCGGCAAGCAGATCCATCTCGGCGAGACGCCGCTCTCGACCGCGCAGGCGCAGGTCAAGGCGGGCAAGCTGAAAGTCCTCGGCTACGCCTGGACCGCGCGCGATCCGCGCCTGCCGGACGTGAAGACGATGAGGGAGCAGGGCGTCGACGCGATCTTCGCTACCAGCCGCGGCTGGGCCGCGCCGAAGGGCACGCCCGCCGAGATCCTGAAGAAGCTCGAGACCGCGCTGCAGAAAGTGATGGCGAACCCTGAGCTGAAGCAGAAGATCGAGGACGAGCAGGGCAGCATCGTCGAGTTCCTGCCGCGCGACAGGTACATCGAAAAGCTTAGGGCGCAGGACGTGGAGCTGAAGAAGGTCATCGCCGAGACGGGGATGAAGGCCCAATAGCGGAGGTCGCATGTCCGACCGCCTGATCGCGCTCGTGCTCGTGGCGGTCTGTGGCTTCATCTACTGGCAGTCATACGCGATCCGGAAGCCCTCGTTCGCTGCGTTCGAGGGGTTCGACGCGGGGACCTTTCCGCGCGCGATCGTCGTCGTGCTCGCGATCTTCTGCCTTGTGCTTCTGGTCCGCGGGACTGGCGCGCTCGTTCCGAGGCGTCCGACCCAGGACGACCTGCGCCGGTGGGCTGCGCGGTACCGCCTCCCGCTCATCAGCCTGCCGCTCTTCGCGGCCTACGCCGCGGCGATGGGCGCGATCGGTTGGTTCGCCGACACGGCCGCGTATCTCATCGCGATGCAACTCGTGCTCCAGCCCAGGGGAGGGGGACGGCTTGCGATCGTCGTCGCCGGCTCGCTCGCATTCACCTGGGCGCTCGGCCTGGGCTTCGAGGGGCTGCTCCACATCGTGCTGCCAAAGCCCGGCCTCTTCTGACCCGTGGAGCCGCTCCTCGCCGGACTGGGCGCCTTCCTTCAGCCGCCCGTCCTCATCTCGACACTGATCGGCGTGGTCGCCGGGATCATCGTCGGGCTCATCCCCGGATTCACGATCACGATGGGGGTCATCCTGGTGCTCCCCTTCACCTTCGGGATGACCCCGCTCCAGGGGATCGCGACGATGATGGGGGTCGCGGTGGGCGGCGCCTCGGGCGGTCTCATCTCAGCCTGTCTCATCGGCATTCCGGGGACCCCGTCCGCGGTCGCCACGACCTTCGACGGCTTCCCGATGGCGCGCAACGGCGAGCCTGGGCGTGCGCTCGGGCTCGGGACGTGGGCGTCGCTTTTCGGCGGGATCATCGGCTGGGTCGTCCTGGCCGCCGCCACGCCGCCACTCGCTGAGTTCGGCCTCAAGTTCGGGCCCTGGGAGCTTTTCTCGCTCGTCGCGTTCTCGATCACGATGATCGCGAGCCTCGCCGGCGAGTCGCTCACGAAGGGGCTCATCGCCGGGCTCCTGGGCATCCTCCTCGCGACGATCGGCTCCGACCCCGTGCTCAACATCTCTCGATTCAGCTTCGGCAACGAGGACGTCGAAAGCGGATTCGACTTCCTCCCCGTGCTCATCGGGCTTTTCGCCTTCTCGCAGCTCATGACCGACCTCGAGCGCCGCGAGGGCGAGGCGCCGCGGGTGGCGATACGCCTGGCGGACATACGCATCCCGCACCTGCAGGTGCTGCGCGACATCTGGAACTCGAAGGTCGTGCTGCTGTGGTCGTCGATCGTCGGCGCGTGGATCGGCGTCGTTCCCGCCGCCGGCGGCAGCATCGCCAACGTCCTCGCGTACGACCAGGCGAAGAAGGTCTCGCGGCACCGCTCGAAGTTCGGCACCGGTCACTACGAGGGCATCATCGCATCGGAAGCCGGCAACAACTCCGTCTCGGCGGGCGACCTCGTGCCCATGCTCGCGCTCGGCATCCCAGGCGACGCCGTGACGGCGGTCATGCTCGGCGCGCTCCTCATCCACGGTGTGCAGCCTGGGCCACAGCTCATGTCCGACCCGCGCACGAGCCAGCTCGCCTGGGGCGTCATCGCCGGCTATCTCGTCGCCACGATCCTCACGCTGGTGATCCAGTTCTGGGGCATGCGGCTCTTTGCGCGTCTCGTCTTCGTCCCGTACCACGTGCTCGTGCCCGGAATCCTCGTGCTCTCGGCGCTCGGGGCGCTCGTGCTGAACAACCGGGTCTTCGATGTATTTGTGCTGCTCGGGTTCGGGGTCCTCGGCTACCTCATGGTCAAGCACCAGTTCCCGCTCGCGTCGTTCGTGCTCGGATTCCTCCTCGGGCCGCTTGCCGAGATCAACCTACGTCGCGCCCTGCAGACCGACCCCAGCGTTCTCGAATTCGTGCTCCGGCCGATCTCGGGTGTGCTGCTGCTGCTGGCGGCGCTCTCAGTCGCGTACTACTTCTGGGTCGGTTACCGCCGCGTGCGCGCACCCAGGGTCGAGCCGGCCGTCGGTTGAGCGCCTCTCCGCCCGTCCGCGCGGGGCTCATCGGGCTCGGCGCCATAGGTCGCGGAGCCGTCCGCATCGTGAGCGATCGCCATCCCGACGAGATCATCTTCGTCGGCGCGCTCGTGCGCGACGTCGCGCGTCGTGGGGCCGGCCAGCCCGAGGCCGTGCGGTCGCTGGACGAGCTCCTGGAGCGCAAGCCGGAGGTCGTAGTCGAGGCGGCCGGTCACGACGCGCTCCGCTCGTACGGGTCGTCGGTCCTGCGCGCCGGCGTCGATCTATTCGCGCTGAGCGTCGGCGCGCTCGCCGATCAGGCGTTCCTCGACGAGCTTTCCGCCGCCGCGCGCGCGGGCGGCAGTCGCCTGCGCTTCCTCTCGGGCGCGATCGCTGGGCTCGATGCGATCCGTGCCGCGGCGGTGGAGGGTATCGACCGCGTCACACACACGACGCGAAAGCCCGCGCACACACTCCTTCCACCGGATGTGGTCGCCGCCCTCGTCGGCCCGCGGGAGCTCTACCGCGGGTCCGCCCGCTCGGGCGTGCTGCGCTTTCCCGAGAGCGTGAACGTCGCCGCGGCGGTGAGCCTCGCCGGCATCGGCCTCGACCGCACGGAGCTGCGCGTCGTCGCCGATCCGACCATTGAACGCAACCGCCACGAGGTCGTTGTCGAGGGCGCGTTCGGGCGTCTCGAGATCCGGATCGAGAACGTGCCTAGCGAGGAGAACCCGCGGACCGGGCGAATCGTCGCGATGAGCGTCGTGCGCGCGCTCCTCGATCGCCGTGCGCCCTTGGTGGTGGGATAGGGGCCGTTGATCGAACCTCGAACGGCTAGGCGCCCCTCGGCGAAGTCATGCCTACGGCATCGTGGCGGCGGACCCTAGACTCCCTCGCACGTGGAGAAGCGCTCGGTCGATCTCAGCACGCGCGACGGCACGGTAGTTTTCATCGTGCTCCTGGGCGGCATCTTCGCGATCAGCGCTATCGTCCTCGCGATCGTCCTCATCGTGACCGCCGCGATCAGGGTCGCGCACTGAGTTAGACCCGCTCGAACACCGCCGCGATGCCCTGTCCGCCGCCGATGCACAGCGACGCCAAGCCGTACCGTTTCTCGCGCTTGCGCAGCTCGTACGCGAGCGTGAGCGCGAGCCGCGCGCCCGACGCGCCCAGCGGATGCCCGAGCGCGATCGCGCCGCCGTTCACGTTGGTCTTCTCGCGATCGAGGCCAAGGTCCTTTTCCACCGCAAGGTACTGGGTGGCGAACGCTTCGTTGATCTCGACGAGGTCCATGTCCTGGACCTTGAGCCCCGCGCGCTCGAGCGCCTGACGCGACGACGGCGCGGGCCCAATGCCCATGATGTCCGGGTCCACGCCGCAGACGCCGCCCGAGACGATGCGCGCGATCGGCTTGAGTCCCGCCTTTGTCGCGGCATCGGCCGATGCGACGACGACCGCGGCGGCGCCGTCGTTGATACCCGACGCGTTGCCGGGCGTCACGGTGCCGTTCTTCTCGAACCGGGCAACCAGCTTGGCGAGCGCCTCAGGCGTCGTGTCGGGACGGATGTGCTCGTCCTTGTCCACGACGACGTCGCCCTTCTTCGTCTTCACCGTGACCGGGACGATCTCCTCGCTGAAGCGGCATGACTCGCGCGCCTTCGCGGCGAGCATGTGACTGCGGTACGCGAACTCGTCGGCCGCCTCGCGCGTGACGCCGTACTTGCGGCCGAGGTTCTCGGCGGTGTTCGCCATGCCGAGCCCGTTGTAGGAGTCGACGAGCGCGACCCAGAGGTAGTCCTCGAGCTTCTGCTCGCCGAGCGGGAGGCCCCAGCGGGCGCCGCGGATCTGGTGCGGGGCCATGGACATGTTCTCGGCGCCGCCAGCGAGGACGAACTCCGCCTGGCCGAGCTGGATTTCCTGCGCGCCGAGGAGGATGGCCTGCAGCCCCGACCCGCAGAGCCGGTTGACCGTGAGGGCGGGGACCTCCTTCGGGACGCCGGACTTGAGGCCGATGTGGCGGGCGAGATATACGGCGTCGCCTGAGGTCTGCAGGACGTTGCCGAAGATCACGTGATCGATCTGCTTTGGATCGACCTTCGACTTCTCGAGCGCGGCCTTCGCGGCGATCACGCCGAGGTCGGTGGCCGAGGTATCGCGCAGTTGCCCGCCGTACGTCCCGAAGGCGGTGCGCGCCCCGTCGATGATGACTATGTCTTTCATGAAAGATGCTCCCTGACGGACACCACTCATCGGGGTTTCCGCCATGCACATTGTCCCACCTGTGAGTCGTCGGACATACGAGGTCGTGCTGGATGGCCGCTCGCGAAAGGTCGAGGTCGACCAGGGCTATTGGTCGAGCCGCCGGGTTGTCCGTGTGGATGGCATCGAGGTGCTTCGCGTCGTGCCTCGCTCGTTCCGCGAGCAGACCGATATGTGGCAGAACTCCATGGAGCACCCCTTCGTGGTCGACGGCCATCGCTTTCTGCTCCGTGTGCGCCCGGCGCTCGTTGGTCACGATGTCGACCTGGTCGTCGACGGCCGCTCGATGGAGGACGGGCTCCCCGCCGGTCCGCTCCGCCCACCGGCGGTCTCACCCTACGGATGGACCGGCATCAAGCTGCTCATCCTTACGGTCGCATTCCTTCTCTATCTCTTCCTCGTGATCGTTCCCTTCGGCACGTTCGCGCGTACGAGCGGCGATCCGCGCTGGATCCTCGCGGCGAACGTGCTCTTCGACCTGTCGATACCGTTCGCTGCGGCCGTAGCGGTCATCTTTGCCTGGCAATCGCGGTTGCGCGGACGCAACCTCACGATGGCACTCTTCGTCTTTGCGCTCGCCGCGTTCGTTTTCCGTGAAGGCTTCGTCGAGGCTGCGGATCTGGTCGTGCCGCTTGATGAAGAGACGATCGCGTTCGTTGGCTGGGAACCCGGTCCGCTCGACTTGCGTCGCGTCAAGCTGGTCGGCGGTCCCGAGGTGGAATTCGCCAACGACATGCCGGTCCGCTGGCGGCGCCTTTCACCGGGTAGTTACGTGCTCGTGCGCGGGCACTTCTCCCGCGTCATTCTGGACATGCGACTGAACGCGCCTTAGCCCACCAGCACCAGATGCGCGAAGAGGCGCACCGCGAGTCCGGCCAGTGCTGCCGCCGCCACCACGAGCGCGGCGAGGATCCGTGGAGCGTTGGCTGGCGGGCGGAGGAGACCGAGCGCGAGCACCGGCGTGAGCATGAAGGTCCACTCGCCCTCGGTGACGTATGCGCCGGCCACCATCCCGACGAGTGCACCGACGCCCACGAGACCGCCGATCCGGCGGTTCGTATCGTCGCCACGGCGAGCCCAGAAGAGCACGGCGACGATCGCGATGAGCGGCGCGACGACGATCGGCCCCGCGATCGGATTGAGACCTGGAGCGAGGTTCGCGACCAGGTAGATGTACATCAGCGTGTACGGGACCGCGAGCACGAGGTCGAGCGTCTGGGCGCGTCTTCCCCAACGAGGAAGTACTTCGCGGCCGACGGCCTCGGGTCGGCGCACATATACCAGCGACCCGTCAACTGACTCGATCTTCTTGCGGCCCGCGTACCGGTTCACGCACACCACAGTTATCTCGTCCGATATCGACGTGATGGCTTCTTGCAGACGACTGGTGAGCGCATCGACCTCGTGCTGCTCGTGGCCAAAAAACCACACCGTCCGGTAGACGACCGCGAGGAAGTAGGCGCGCAGCTCAGGCCGATCCGCAACGACCTTCTTGACCAGGTACGCACGCGACACCGGGCTGACCCGCACGAATGTCTTCGTGAGGTCGCCGACGAGCTCGGCGGCGAGGTCGTGCGCGACGAGCTCGTCCTCGGTGCGGAGCGCCCCCCGCGCGCCAAGGACCTCCCCCATCTCGGCCGCGTTCTTCGCGAGGATTTCCCGGTAGCGTTCGGCCTTCTCGGTGTCGCCCTGCGCGACGAGGAACTCGTGCGCCTCGCTCGCCGCCTCGATGCCGAGCTCTCCCCCGAGCTCGATGACGTGATCGAGCGACGCGAGTCCGGAGATGTCACCCTTCGCGAGTCGGATCCGGCCGACGCCGAGGTGGCCAACCGGCGCATCGCGGGCGGCGAGCGCTTCGTAGAGCGGCTCTGCGGCGATCGCGCCGTGGAGCCACTCGGTGAGCTGGGCCCGGCGACGGAGCTCATCCAGGCTCGATTCGTCGATCGGCGTCTTCGCAAGCTGCTCGAGCTCCGCAGTCGACGTCGCCACCTGATCCTTCACCGCGGCGACGACGGCAATGGCGCCCTCATGCCAGGACATCCGCCAGGCTTCGTCGACCTGTGCGCAGAGCTCGTCGACGCGCGCGCCGAAATACCGGTCGGCCGCGCTGCGTTCCGTCGGGCTCGGCGGCCGCGGAGCGACACCGAGCGCGGCGAGCCGTTCGCCGAGGGGAGGATGGACGTCTCCGGTCGCGGGCTCGCTGGCGAGAACGGCATTGAGGTCGCGCCGGAGTTGGTCAGGGTCGTTAGGCGCTCGCAGGCTCTGGCGCGTCTGGGCCGCCGGGCCCGATCCTTGGAAGGCGGTGATCCCGGATGTCATCCCGATCGCCCGATCGACGACGCGATCAAGGAGCGACAGCCGAACGAGCGAATCGGCGACGACCGCCCGCCCGCAGAGCGCCGCGGCCGCGCGATCTGCGCTGACTTCCTGCTGACGGGCGAGGACGAACGAGTACCGGGCGAAATACGACATGTACTTCCCGAATATCCGTGCGAATAGTCCAGCGGTCAGTGATCTGCGCTCGTTCAGCGTGACGAGGAAACGGACCCAGCTCTCACGAACGCCGTAGGCCCACGCGCGCGTCGCGCCGCCGTCTCGCGAGAGGTGGCCCAGCTCATGCGCGAGGATCGCGCGAAGTTCGCCACTCGATACCGCGAGGAGCGAAGGCATGCCGAGCAGGATGTATCGGCGTGTCGGACCGAAGAGCCCGAAGCGGAGCCGCTGCTCGCACCCTGCGTGCGTGTCCGCGACGAGGATGACCTCGTCGATCGGCGCGACCTTCAAAGCGGTCTGCAGCTCGTCGATGAGATCGAACAGTTCCGGCGCGTCGCCGCGGGCGAGCTTTACGCCGCGCGGCGGAGGCGAGGAAACCGTGAATGAATGGAGGATCGCGAAGGCGAGCGTTCCGAGGGCGATGAACAGACCCGCGAAAAGGCCGGTCGGATGTCCCTCCGAACGCCACCAGAA
>DASYSC010000217.1:0-29299 GCA_036003765.1 Candidatus Limnocylindria bacterium | reverse complement strand
CTCGCCGATGTGCCGCAGCATGAGGACCCCCGCGAGCATCAACGCCATCGGATTCACCTTGTTCTGACCGGCGTACTTGGGCGCGCTCCCGTGGATCGCTTCGAACATGGCGACGCCGTTCTCGCCGATGTTCGCGCCCGGTGCGACGCCGAGCCCGCCGGCGAGGCCCGCGACGAGGTCGCTCACGATGTCGCCGTATAGGTTCGGGAGCACGAGCACGTCGTACAGGTCGGGCTTCACGACGAGCTGCATGCACATGTTGTCGACGATGCGGTCCTCGAACGCGATCTCCGGGTAGTCCTTCGCGACCTCGCCCGCGACCCGCAGAAAGAGGCCATCGGCGAATTTCATGATGTTCGCCTTGTGCACCGCGGTGACCTTCTTGCGGTGGTTCGCGCGCGCGTAGTCGAACGCGAATTTCACGATCCGCCGCGAGCCGAACACGCTGATGGCCTTGATCGCGAGCGCGGAGTGTTCGCGGATCGTGGTCTTCGCGAGCCGCTCGATGGTCTCCTGGACCTCGCGTTCCTCAGGCGAGTCGACGTCGAACTCGATCCCGGCGTAGAGGTCTTCGATGTTCTCCCGCACGACCACGAGGTCGATGTCCCCGCGCGGCGACGGCACGCCCGGGTAGGTCTTCGCCGGGCGAAGGTTCGCGTAAAGGTCGAACTCCTTGCGCAGGGCGACGTTCACCGAGCGAAACCCCTTGCCGAGCTCGGTCGTCAGCGGGCCCTTTAGCGCGACGCGGTTCCGGCGCACCGACTCGAGCGCGTCATTGGGGAAGGGGGTGCCGTACTTGGCCATCGCGGACATGCCGATCTCGTGGACATCCCATTCGATCTTGACCCCGGTGGCTTCGATCGCTCGGCGCGTGGCCTCGACGATCTCCGGGCCCGTGCCGTCACCCGGAATGAGCGTGATGGTGTGCGTCAGCGGAAGCGCCTCCCCTAAGTGCTGAGAGGACGAATCTAGTCGCTGCGCGCGTGCGATGCTTCGCCAGCGTGAGCGCGGGGAGGGCCGTCTTGTCGGCTTGGCGCATTGTGCTCGCTGGTATCGTCGCGGCGAGCTCGACACTCCCTGCCGCGGCGGCCCCCCTTGGGTGGCGCGGCGATCGGGCCGCCATCCAAGTGCTGGCCGGTCCGGACGATCCGAACGAGCTCGCCCGCTTCACAGATGGGTCCATGGCAGGGCACATGCGCGAGCTCCACGTGCCGGGCGCGGCGGTCGAAGTCGTGAGCGCGGGCCGCGTGCTGCTCGAGAAGGGCTACGGCGTCGCGGACGACGCGCGCGATCCGCCAGCGAAACGGGCAAGGATCGATTTTGGCGAGTCCCTTCGCTTCACAGTGGTCTTTGCGATCCCGTTCGTGACCGCCGCCCTCGCCGTTCCGCTCGCGGTCGTGGCGGTGCGTTCCTGGCCAGCGCGACGGTGGCGTCCCGCGGCGAGAATCCAGGTCAGCGCGACCGCCCTCGCCGGGGTGCTCTTCCCGTTCTTCCTCGCGAACTGGCGACTCTTCGGAGTGGGTGGCTAGCCGTGCTATGGCTCGCGCTCGGTGGAGTCTGCCTGATCGTGGCCGCGATCTACGCCGCGGTGTGGCCGCGACCAAAGCCCGGAGTCGAGCGTCCCGCCTGGCGACACGTCCTCCTGCGCTGGGGTCACAGCTCGGTGTGGCTCCTGCTGGCGACCTCCTGCTTCGTGCGCTCCGCCGACAGCGTGAGCGCCACCGGTGCCGCAAACGTCATCGCCCTGCTCGGCGGTCTGCTCTACGTCGGTTTTCTCGCGGGCACGGTCGTCGATCGCAGAGTCTGACAATGCGCAGGCTCGTCGGCATCGTTCTGTTCGTCGCCGCGCTGGGGGCGGTCGTCGTCGGCGTCGTATTCCTCCTCGACCTCATCACCGATCCCCCGAACGCTTCATGTCAAGCCCCGCCCACGACGTTCGGACCGCCGATCGCAGTCGCGGGTCATCAGGAGATCGTCGTCGACTACAGCTGTGGCGGTGCACTCCAAGAGGGCACGTTGTATCTCCCGGCGCGACCCGGTCCGCACCCAGCCGTCGTGTGGGTCCACGGCGCGGGCCCAGAAAAGCGTCTGCGCTTCGGCGGCGTGTTGGTGTCGCTCGTCGACTCCGGCGTTGCTGTGTTCAGCTACGACAAGCGCGGCGTCGGCGAGTCGCAAGGGACGTGCTGTCCCGGAGACAACGGCCATTTCAACCTTCTGTCTGCCGACGTTGTCGGCGCCGTGGCGGCGCTCGCCTCTCGCGCCGACCTGCGGCGCGACGAGATCGGTCTCATCGGCGCCAGCCAGGCCGGCTGGATCGCCCCGAAAGCGGCCGCGGATTCCGGAGCGGTCGCGTTTATAGCGCTCGCGAGCGCGACACCGGTGAGCGAGCGTCTGACCAGCTTGTACGAGCGCCTCGCGCGCGGCGACCGGGGTCGCCTATCGAGAGAGGAGATCTCGCTACGCCTGGCCGCGGCGGGCCCATCCGGCTTCGATTCGCTGCCCTATCTGAGACAAACGACCATCCCGAGCCTGTGGCTGTTCGGCACGGAAGACGACCGCGTGCCGGTCCCCGAAAGCATCGCGCTCCTGGATCAGTTGAAGAAGGAGGGGAAGGATCTCACGATCGTGACATTCCCGGGCGCAGGACATGGTCTCCTCGACATTCCTCCGAGCGCCGTGAACGCGCCCCGGACCCTCGTCGAGTGGATCCTGAAGC
Source organism: Candidatus Limnocylindria bacterium (assembly GCA_036003765.1). Taxonomy (GTDB): domain Bacteria; phylum Chloroflexota; class Limnocylindria; order P2-11E; family P2-11E; genus 3-1-20CM-2-70-9. The sequence continues at coordinate 26,583 of DASYSC010000217.1, read as the reverse complement.
GAGTGCATGCTGCGACCCGGTGAGCAGCCGTGATTTGCAAGGCTGTGCCGATATTGTCTGTGTGCCGAGTGGTCGCCCCATCCATTCCAAGCCCAATAGTCACCTACGGCTTCGGCCCGTAGGGTCGATGATCATCGAAATCCGTGGGGCCCGAGTCCTGCTCGATAGTGATCTCGCAGACCTCTACGGTGTGTCAACGGGACGGCTGAACGAGGCAGTCCGACGGAACATTCGGCGGTTTCCGGACGACTTCATGTTTCAGTTGACTCAGGAGGAGTCCGCAAACTTGATATCGCAATTTGCGATTTCAAGTATCAGGTCGCATGGCGGGCGTAGGACCATGCCGCGGGTGTTCACCCAAGAGGGCGTAGCGATGCTCTCCGGGGTCTTGCATAGCTCGCGCGCTATAACGGCCAATGTCGAGATCATGCGAGCCTTCGTCCGGCTTCGACGGATCTACGGTGAGCACGCCGAACTTGTCCGACGCTTGGATGATCTCGAGGGGCGCCACGACGCGCAGTTCAAGGTTGTCTTCGACGCAATCCGGGCTCTCATGAAACCGCCGGCCGTGCCCTCTCGCGATATTGGTTTCCGCCCGCCGTTACGTACGCCAGTCGCGCGATCCACGCGTGCTCGGGCCAGTGGGCAAGAACGCGTCCTTTCCTACTGAGCTCTCCGGCCTGCGCAGGTATGAAGTCCCGAGTGCCGTCGTGTAAGAGAGAGCCGCCCGGCTCTGTCGCCGGGCGGCTCCACGTGATCGCGAGGCCCCTCGGTTACTTCACCGCGGGCCCGAGATCGACCGTCTGCGCGGCCTTGATCAGCCGGTCGGCGTCCTCCTGCAACAGGAGCCGGTCGGAGACGAGCGCCTTCGTCCCATTGGTGAATGCGTCGACGTACTTCTGCCGCGTCCCGTAGCGCTCCTCGAGAGAGGGCCGTGGGTCTCCGGAGGCCGTGCGCTGGGCGGCTGTAGCGGCGAATGGCATGAAGGAGCCGGTCAGATAACAGCCCTCGTTTTGCATGAAGCCGGCGGCCCGCAAGTTCCATCCGGTGTACGTCCCGAGTGGCGCCTGCAGCTGCGCTGAGCGCACGCCAGCAACATCGTTGCCGTCCGAGTCCACCTTCGGCACGAGCACGCGGTAGTCCTGACCCGCGACGTGGCGCGGCGGGAACTGCGCGTAGTCGATGACCGAGAGGTGATTCACGGCACCGGTGAATGTCACGCCGGGGATCGCCGGGAAGCCGAAGGACGATTGTGGGGTCGAGGAGACGAGGTTGCCGTCGGCGAGCCGCGGGAACCGGCTCGGCGGCGGCGGGACCTCATTCGCCACCCAGGCCTGCAGATCCATCATCAGCGCGCGCTGCGTCTCGCGGTACTGCAGCGGGTTGCTGAGGTTCTGGCAGATGCCATTCGCGGGCGTGCCCGCGGGGCCGTGCTGGGTGCCCGAGAAGAGGTACAGCCGGACGTTGTCGGGGATTTGCACGTCCTGCGCGGCTTTAGGGTCGGTGGCCACCAGCGAGCTGCGTGCGGACCAGAACTCGAGTCCAGAGTCCCAGTGCATGATCTTCGGGCAGGCCTTCTGCGCAGTGCACTTGGCGAGGACGCCGTCGCTCTTCCCGGTGATTGGGTCGGTGAGCGTCGCGTACGTGAACGGGAACTGGTCGCCTGGGTAGTGATGCCCCTCGAGCTGTGTCGAGAAGCGGCCGGGCATGGCGAACTCGTAGTTCGTGTAGGTCTTGCGCGAGCCCGAGATGTGCGGGATCGCGCCGTCGAACACTTTCCGCCCGGCGGAGTCCTGGTTGAAGCCCTGGTAGATCAGGTCCTTGAGGAACCGGCCGCTCTGGGAGCTCCCGAATCCGAGCGCCAGCCTGATCGGGTTCGCCCCGCTCCCTTTGGCGACGAGCGGGTTGCCGTCGGTGGTGTCGTACCTGAGGAACGACATGATGTCGCGCGTCGCGGCAAACCCGAGACCCATGACAATCGGGTCGCGCGCCTCATAGACGAGGTCGTAGACGTAGTTCGTCGAGAAGCCGGCGGGGTAGCACACGTCGACGTTGCTCGCGGTCTTCGCCTTGCCGTCCTCGCACTTGTCGAAGGACCACTCGCTCCGTGCGATCGGCTGCGGCTCGCCTTCCTGGCCGCTGCGCCGGCTGAGCGTCGCCGAGGACATCGCCGATTCGACGGCGGGGTACGCGGTCACGCCGGGCCCGCGGTCCCAGCTCACCGGAACACTGAACATCCCTGGCGAGTCGAACACGAACTCCGTCCGGATCTTCTTGGTGATCGGTGTGCCGTTATTCGTCGCGACAGGGAAGCGCGTGGTCAGCCGGTTCGCGCCGGTGGGGACGTCGCCCTGCCACCCGCTCCAGACGAGGGTGTAGCCCTGTTGCATGAGCAGTCCGTCGCCGGCGTCTGTGGACTTCGTCGGATCGTTGGCGCCGCCCGCGCCGACGTTGAACGTCGTGTGCAGGTTCTTGTTCCCGCGGTTCACGACGTCGTAGAAGAGGGTCTTGTTGCCCTTGTCGAGTGCGATCGGCTTCAGGATGTAGAAGTCGACGTCGTACTCGACGAGGCCCTGAGCATTACGCGGCGCCTTGTCGAGGTTCACGATGCCTGCATCGATCGGGTCCTTCGGATCTGTGACCCCGAACGCGCGGCCGACGAGCTTCTCGTATTGGCCGATGCTGCCGAAGGTGCGGCCTTCGAACGTCGGTGACTCCACCTTGTCGATGACGACGCGCGTGATCTTGGAGAGTCCAGTCCGGGCCGGCAGAGACGACTTGTTGTCCGCTGAAGGGGCGGGTGTGGTGGACGCTGTGCACGCGATGAGCGCGACCGCCAGGAAAACCATTGCTCGCTTCATTGACCAACCTCCCCGCTGTCGAAAGAGTAGGCGCGCGGTCAAACGGCGAGGCGGAGCGCTCCGCGGCGCTTGCGCCCATAAATGGAGGCTGGCACGGAATGATATGCACGTCGACTGCAGCCAAACGTCCGCTCGGCACGCTGGTTGCATCTCACTGAAGCCGGACCGGCGGCAGTCGGTCCAGAAAGGAGCGAACGTGGAGGTCACAAGCCTCATCGTCTTTCTTCTCGTCGGTCTCATCGTCGGATTCATCGCGCGCCTGATCGTCCCGGGCCCTGACCCGATGGGCTGGCTCGGCACGATGTTCCTGGGCGTCCTCGGCTCGTTCGTCGGCGGCTTCCTCGCGAACCTCGTGTTCACGGGACAGGCCGTGGTCCAGTCGGCGGGATGGATCGGTTCCATCATCGGAGCCGTCATCGTCCTGCTGGTCTGGCGATCGCTGGGCAGCCGGAGGGTCACGGTCTGACCTAAGCGCAGCGATGCACAATCCGAGGCCCGCCCGGCCAAGGGCGGGCCTCGCTGTTTGTCTGGGGAGGTCGCAGCTTGCGATCCCTAGGTATCAGCGAGCGTCCCAGGACCGCGCGCCAGCCGGGCGTGATCGTCGCTGGTGTCGACATCGTCGAGCGACCCGAGAGCGGGGGTGACCTCAATCTCGGCGACATCCACTTGGCCCGCGAGGACCTCGCGCATGCCGACGTCGCCCTCGAGAGCGAGTGCAGCCGACCATAGGTCGCGGTGCAGCAGCGCTGGCGGAGTGCGGCCACCGTTCCAGCGCGAGATCACGGCGGTCGCGCCCGTTTCGCGTTGCTTGGCGATGAGCGCGTCGACCAGCGCGGACGTCACTCCCGGAACGTCGCCGAGCAGCACGACGGCGGCGTCGACGTCGGCGAGCGCGCGCAGCCCCACCTGTAGCGAGCTCGCCAGGCCGGTCGCGTAGTCGGGATTCCGGACGACGCGCGTCCGCCCCATCGCGATGCGCCCGATCCGTTCGGCGTCCGCGCCGACGACGAGCACGACATCGCTCAGGATCGAGCCGTTCGCGGCTCCGATGACATGCTGGACGAGCGCCCGACCACCGAGCGGCGCGAGGAGCTTCTGCGCGCCGAAGCGCCGTGCCTCACCAGCCGCGAGGATGATGCCCGCGACCGACTTCGCGGGTCGGCTCACCGGACCGCGACGACGGGTCCGTCGGAGAGGCTGTGGCCGCTCCGGCGGTAGCGAACCGCGACGACCTCGGCGAGGATCGCGAGCGCGACCTCCTCCGCCGTCCCCGCGCCGATGTCGAGGCCGATGGGCGCATGGACGCGCGCGATGTCGCGCGCACCGAAGCCCTGCTCTCGCAACCACGTGAAGCGCTGCTCGTTCGTGGTCCGGCTACCGATGGCACCGACGTAGCCAGCGTCGCTGCGCAGCGCGGCGACGAGCGCCGGATGATCGAACTTCGCGTCGTGCGCGAGTATCACCACCGCGGTGCTCGCGCCCAGCCGAAGCTTCGCAAGCGCCTCCTCCGGCCACATCAAGAGGATCTCGTCGGCGAGCGGGAAACGCTCGCGATCGGCGAGCGCGGCGCGCGGATCCGCTACGACCACGCGATACCCGACGCTCTTCGCAAGCGGCGCGAGCGCCTGCCCGACGTGGGTGGCGCCGACGATCACCATGAGCGGAGGCGTCGCGAGCGCCTCGAGGAAGACAAAGGCCCCGCGGCCGTCGGCGAGTGTCGCGGGCACCGCGCGCGTCCGACCGCCGCTGAGCGCGGCGAAGGCGTCGACCTTGAGCGGCGCGAGCTCGTCCGACCAGCCTTCCGCACGGTCGTCACGCAGGAGCGCGACTGTTCCGGCGCGATCCGCCGGCGCGACGATGCGCGCCAGCACCGCTGCACGCTCCGTGCGCACGGCCTCGAGCGCGGCGCGATGGAGCGCGCCGACCGGCTCGATGAGGACATCGATCGCGCCGCCGCACGAAAGGCCCACGGTGAACGCGAACTCGTCGCTGATGCCGTAGTTCACGACCCGTGCCCGGCCGTCCTTCAGGACGGCCATCGCCTCCTCGTAGACCGCGGCTTCGACGCACCCGTTGCTCACCGAGCCGGCGATCTTCTCGCCCGATCGCGCGATGAGGCTCGCGCCGAGGGGCCGCGGCGCCGAGCCGGTGATGCGCACCACCGTTGCGATCGCGACCGGCTCTCCGGTCCGAAGCCATTGCTCGAGCTCGGCGGCGACCTCCTTCATCTGCTCGCGGCGAGCGCGGCGGCCGGATCCTTGAGAAACCGGCGGCGGCAACTCTCGCCGCAGAAGTAATAGGTGGTCCCTTCGAACTCGGCGCGCAGCGCCGTGGGCGTAATGGCGACGGTCATATCGCAGATCGGGTCGACCGCCTCGTTCGGCGCCGACGTGGGCTCGAACATGTGATGCGCCGGCGAACGGCGGTCCGACTCCCGGGCATGCCGGTGCATGAGGATCTGCGCGAGGATCGAGAGCGCGATCTCCTCATCACTCACGTGGCCCATATCGAGCCCGGCGGGGTAGACAAGCCGTCCCAGCTGATCCGCGGCGACGCCGCGGCGCGCGAGCATGTCGCGGATGACGTCGCCGCGGGTCCGGCTCGCGACGAGCCCGATGTAGCTCGCCGGGGTCTGCAGCGCGGCTTCGGCGGCATCCTCGTCGGTATCGCCGCGCATCGCGATGACGATCGAGGTGCGCTCATCGACGTTGACGTGGGCGAGCTCTGTCGTGATGCGGTCCGCTGTGGGGAAGTCGACGGCGCTCACGTTCGGCTCAGCGACGACCACGTACCTGCCGAGCACCGACCCAAGCGCGGCCAGCGCGCGCGCGACCGGGGTGCGCCCCAACACCACGAGCTGCTTGGTCGGAAGAAGAGGTTCGATATGGATCTCCAGCGTGCCGCCGGAGTGGCACGTCATCGGAAAGTGTCGCACTCCGGGCCGCGGTGCCCCCGAGGTCTTGGAGATCTCGATGAGGCGCGCGTCGCCGTCGGCGATCGCCGCGAGGGACTCCCGGATAACGACCGGTGCAGCGCAGCTCCCGCCGATCCATCCGGTGAGCTTTCCGTCGGGAGTGATGATCGCTTTCGCCCCGGGCTTCGCCGACGTCGGCCGCTCCGCGCGCACGACGGTGGCCGTGGCGAACGGCTCGCGTCGCGCGAGAAGCTCCGCCGCGAGCTCGAAGAAGGCGACGGTCACGCGGCCCTGTCCGCGCGCCGCACCGGACGGCCATGCCCGACACGCGCGAGCAGCTCGGCGATTCGCACGAGGCCGTCGAGCGTGTTGGCCGCGAGGTGATCGTCGACGTGGCCGTTGAGCGCGCGGGCACCCCGCGCGTCGGGCGAGTAGTCGCGCGTCCCCGAGAGCGGATCGATCCAGATGAGCCGGTAGGACGCGCGCTGCAGCCGCGCCGCCTCCTCGTCGAGCCGCACGGAGTCGCCACGCTCCCAGCCATCGGTGACGAGCAGCACAATCGCGCCCCGGCCGAGGACGCGGCGCGACCAGCGCAGGTTGAAGTCGTGTAGCGCATCGCCGATGCGCGTTCCGCCCGACCAGTCGGCGACCGCGCGAGAGACGCGGGCGAGCGCGGCATCGGGTCGGCGGTCGCGGAGCTGGCGGGTAATGCGGGTGAGCCGCGTGCCGAACGTGAATGTCTCGACCCTGCCCCAGCCGCGCGCGAGGGCGTGAGACATGTGCAGGAGCAGGCGCGTGTATGCCTCCATCGAACCCGAGACATCGCAGAGGATCACGAGCGGCCGCCGCTTCGGACGCGGCCTCCGTCGCAGGAGGAGGGCGGGCTCGCCGTGCGTGCTGAGCATCTTGCGCAGCGTGGCCCGCGAATCGAACCGTGGCCCGTAGCGTGCCGAACGAAAGCGACGGCTTGGGCGCTGCCCCGGCGACCACTCGAGACGCTCGAGGAATCGCGTCGCGGCGGCGCGCTCGTCCGCGGTCATGGCTGAAAAGTCGATCCCGCGCAGCAGCTCGACGGGGCTCGCGACGACGCGGACCGCACGCTGGACGAGCGGAGCCATCTTGCTCGGCACCGGTGCGAGCGGGACCTCGATGCGATCGGCCTCGCCGCGTTTCGCTGGTGCTGCCACCAGCGAGCGCGATGGGATCGCGCCGCGCAACAGCGCCCAGAAGACGTCGTAGCTCTCCTCGAACGCAGCGCGGTCGGCCTGTCTCGAGATGAGGGCCGTGCGAGAGGCGGCGCGCACGTCATCTTCGCGGTCAAGCCCGAGCTCGGCGACGGCGCGGAGGTAGACCCGGGCGCGCTCCGCGTCGACGTCGACGCCCGCTTGCCGGAGGAGCCGCGGGAGCACGAGCAGATTCCGCGTGACACGGTCCGCCGCGACCTTAGCGGCCAACCGCGGTCTTCCCGTGCGCTACAAGCATTGTCTCGAGATCCTTCAGATGCTCGAGGTCATGTTTGACGCCGATTTCGAGGTAGTCGGCCACCGTGATATCGCCGAAGGTCTTGTGATGACCCGTCCGCGCGAGACGTTCAGTCGAGAGTGACCGAGCGAACTCGATCATCTGGGCACGGCTCTGCTGCCAGCCCCGAAGCGAGTCACGCAGATCGCGGTCGCTGAAATCCCAACCGGTGTTGTTATAGAACTCGAAGCTAGGGGTTGTGTAAGCGATCTGTCGGATGCGGACCAGCAGGCACTCTGCGTCGGTTGCCTCCATATGAGCCGCGATGTCCCGAAAGGACCAATGCGGTTCGCCGGTCGACCAGTCCTGATCGTCGGCGACGCTTTCCAGTAGTCGAGTGATCTGGCCCCGGGCAGCCTCGAGCTTCACGGCCAGATCCGCGATGCGCTGGTCGGTCATTTCGGGGTCGCCGAAGCGCCCGCCGATGCTGGCGACTCGAGCCTCATCTGAATACATGAGAAGACCTGCTGGGTGATCTTGTCGGCCGCGCCCTGCATGAGCCGCGCGCCGACCTGGGCGATCATACCGTTCACCGTGACGTCGCTCGACCAGCGCATCGTGGTGCGCTCGCCGGCCGGGATGAGATCCATGGTGCTGCGCATCTCGACCGCGCTCCCGGGCGCCTGACCGCGGGCCAGCACACCCGCGTGCTCGGGCGCGCGGAGGTCCGTGAATTCAACGTTCATCGCGAACGTCCCCTTGATCGGCCCGACCCCGGCGCGCACGACGACCTTGAAGTGCGTCGGGTCGGTCACGTCGAGGCTCTGCATATCAGGCGCGCACGCGGTGACCTGCTTCGGGTCGGTGAGAAATGCCCACACCCGATCGCGCGGTGCGGCTATGTCGAGCGTGCCCTCGAAACGCACTTCTCCGTTACATCACTCCGCCGCGCCGTTGGCCTTCAGGATCTGCTGCACCTTCCATGGGGTGATTGGAATGTCGATATGCCGCACACCGAGGTGGGCGAGCGCATCCACGACCGCGTTGGCGATCGCCGCGGGCGCGCCGACCGTGGCAGATTCGCCGACGCCCTTCGCGCCGATCGGGTGATGCGGCGAGGGTGTCGTCGTCTTCGCCGTTTCCCAGTTCGGCGTCTCCATCGCGGTGGGCAGCAGGTAGTCCATGAATGTGCCGCCCTGGATGTTGCCCTGCTCGTCGTACGTGATCTGCTCGTAGAGCGCGGGCGCAAGGCCCATCGTGAGACCGCCGTGGATCTGCCCTTCGACGATCATCGGGTTGATGATCGTTCCGCAGTCGTCCACCGCGACGAAGCGGCGGATCTTCACTTCGCCGGTGCCGCGGTCGATGTCGACGACGCAGATGTACGAACCGAAGGGGAAGGTGAGGTTCGGCGGATCGTAGTAGTCGACGGCCTCGAGGCCGGCCTCCATGCCCTGCGGGTGGTTCGTGTACGCGGCGAACGCGACCTCCTGCATGGTCTTCGACTTCGCCGGGACCCCCTTGACCTGGAACTTGTAGTCCTTCCATTCGACGTCGTCCGGGTTCGCCTCTAGGAGATGCGCGGCGATCAGTCTCGCCTTCTCGCGGATCTTGCGAGCCGCGATCGCGGTGGCGCCGCCCGCGACCGGCGTGCTGCGGCTGGCGTACGTGCCGAGGCCGTACGGCGCGGTGTCGGTGTCGCCCTCCTCGACCGCGATGTCGGCGACCGGGAGCCCCAGCTCCTCGGCGACGATCTGCGCGAACGTGGTCTCATGCCCCTGGCCTTGTGACTTCACCCCCAGGCGCACCATGGCCTTTCCGGTCGGATGCACGCGGATCTCGCAGGAGTCGAACATCTTGATGCCGAGGATGTCGAACTGCTTCGACGGGCCGGCGCCCACGATCTCCGTGAAGCTGGAGATGCCGATGCCCATGAGCTCGCCGTTGTTGCGCTTCTCGGCTTGCTCCTTGCGTAGCTCGGCGTAGCCGATCTTGTCCATCGCGAGCTTGAGCGCGCGGCCGTAGTCGCCGCTGTCGTATTCCCAGCCCAGCGCCGACTTGTACGGAAACGCTTCGGGCTTGATGAAGTTCTGCATCCGGAGCGCCGCCGGGTCCTTCTTCAGCTCGAGCGCGAGCACGTCAACGAGGCGCTCGATCGTGAACGCGGCCTCGGTCACGCGAAACGAGCAGCGATACGCGATCCCGCCTGGCGGTTTGTTGGTGTACGCGCCGTCGACCTCGACGAACGATTTCTGGAACGGGTACGAGCCGGTGATGATGTGGAAGAGGCCGGCCGGGTACTTCGACGGGTTCGCCGCCGCGTCGAACGCGCCGTGATCGGCGATCGTTTTTACGCGGAGCGCCTGCATCGTGCCGTCCTTCTTCGCGGCGAGCTCGGCGCTGATGTGGTAGTCGCGCGCGAACGAGTCGGCCTGGATGTTCTCCGAGCGGTCCTCGATCCACTTCACCGGCGCTCCCGTCAGGACCGACGCGCCGATCGCGAGGACGTAGCCCGGATACACGGGCACCTTACCGCCGAAGCCGCCGCCGATGTCCGGCGAGATGATGCGGATCTTGTGCTCGGCGAGGCCGAGGTGGCCGGCCACGAGCGCGACGACGGTGCGGATCGCGTGCGGCGCCTGCGTCGTCATCCAGACCGTGAGCTTGCCCTCGACCTTGTCGAAGCTCGCCACGATGCCGCACGTCTCGATGGACGAGACGTGGATGCGCGGGATGTAGAGGTCCTGCTTGACGACGACCTCAGCGTCGCGGAACGCCTTGTCCGTCCCGGCCTTGTCGCCGACCTCCCAGTGCCAGATGTGGTTGTTCTTCTGCTCGCGGTCCTCGCGGAGCACCGGCGCACCCGGCTTGAGCGCCTCGATCGGGTCGATGACCACGGGCAGCGGCTCGTAGTCGACCTCGATCGCCGCCACGCCGTCCGCCGCGATGTAGCGCTCGGTCGCGACGACCGCCGCGACCTCCTGCGCTTGGTAGAGCACGGTGTCCGTCGGCAGGACCATCTGCTTGTCCGACATGAGCGTCGGCATCCAGTGCAGGTTGAGCGGCACGAGGTCCTTGCCGGTGATGACGGCGGCGACGCCGGGGATCTTGAGCGCCTTGGATGTGTCGATGCTCTTGATGCGCGCGTGGGCAAACGGGCTGCGGGCGATGTCGAGGTAGAGCATCCCCGGGAGCTTCACATCGTCGACGTACTTGCCCTTGCCGCGGATGAAGCGCGCGTCTTCCTTGCGCTTGACGCTCTGCCCGATGCCGCCGATCTCGGTAGCCACGGCTAGGCCTTCCCTTCAATGGGCTCGCGCAGCTTGCGCGCCGCGTAGTCGATGGACTTCACGATGTTCACGTAGCCGGTGCAGCGGCAGAGGTTTCCGGAGATCGCTTCGCGGATCTGCAACTCCGTCGGCGAGCGGTTCGTAGCGAGGAAACCGACCGCGGTCATCATCATTCCGGGGGTACAGAACCCGCACTGCAGACCGTGCTCCTGGTGGAAGCCCTCCTGTAGCGGATGGAGCTTCCCGTCCTTCTCGAGGCCTTCGACGGTCGAGATGCTCGACTGATCCACCTGCACCGCGAACAGCGTGCAGGACTTCACCGCGCGGCCGTCGAGCAGGACGGTGCATGCGCCGCAGCTGGTGGTGTCGCAGCCGATGTGGGTCCCGGTCATCCCGAGGTTCTCGCGGATGAAGTGCACGAGCAGCGTTCGCGGCTCGACGTCGACATCGTGCGCGGTCCCGTTCACCGTCACGTGGATCCGGCGAAGCTTCGGCCCGGTGGTGGTAGCGGCTGGCGCGGTCTCAACGGCCATGGCTAGTTGCCCCCCTTCGCGCGCGCGACCGCCTTGCGGATAGCACGCTGCGTCAACACACGGACGACGTCACGCTTGTAGTCGGCCGGGCCGCGCAGATCCGAGACGGGCTGCGCCGCAGCCGCCGCCGCCGCGCCCGCGGCCGCGAGCGCCTTGTCGTCCGGCGCCTGGCCGCGGAGCGTCTCCTCCGCGTTTCGAGCGCGGATCGCCGTCAGTCCGACGTTCGTCAGCCCGATGCTCGCCGCCGCGATCTTCCCGCTCTCGTCGAGCCGGACCATGGCAGCGACGGCGGCGATCGCGAAGTCCCCGACCTTCCGCTCGAGCTTGAGATACGCCCCGCCGCTTCTCGGCGCGGGTTTCGGTATCCGGATCTCGACGAGGATCTCGTCCGGCCGGAGCGCCGTCGTGAACGTGTCCAAGAAGAAATCGTCGATCGGAATGACGCGCTCGCCCTTGCTGCCCTGAGCGACGACGGAGGCGCGGAGCGCGAGCATCGTCGCGGGATGGTCGTTCGCGGGATCGGCGTGCGCGAGATTGCCGCCGATGGTCGCCATGTTTCGTACGAGTGGATCGGCGACCACAGCCGCGGTGTCCGTGATGATCGGATAGCGCTGCCGGATAATCGGGTTCTTCTCGAGGTCCGCCTCGCGAGTCAGTGCGCCGATCTGAAGCTCACCGTTCTCGCGGATGCCCGACAGTCCCGTGATGCGATTGATGTCCACGAGCGAAGCCGGCTGCGTGAGCCGGAACTTCATCAGCGGGATGAGGCTCTGCCCGCCGGCCAGGACCTTGGCTTCTCCGCCGGAACTCGCGAGGAGCTGGATCGCGTGCGCGATGTCTTTCGCGACGTGGTACTCGAAGGACGCCGGGATCATGGCCTCCCCCTCACGCCGCCGGCCCCCACATGCGACGGGCCTCCCTGTGGCCGACGGACCGGGCTCGACTCTACACCCGCATACGCGCGGGAGTTGCTATCGGATGCGAACGTAATCTCGCTGACGTCCGGGGCGCTTAGCCGTGGGCCATGATGTCGCTGTGAACGAGAGCCGCTCGCTGCCGGCGGTGCAGCGCGCGTACTTCTATCTGGTCGCACTCGTCGCGATCCATATGGTCGTGCTCGCCGTGGCGAACCTTCTGCGGGTTGGCGCGGAGATCGCGATGAACGCGCCGTCCGGCGGCTTCACCGGCCTTCCGTTCGTCTTCACCGAGTTCAACCGCCCCAGTGACCAGCACCGCGAGCAGGCCAGCCTCGCGGTCGCGCTCCTCGTCGTCGGCCTCCCCGCATGGCTCATTCACTTCGGTATGGCGCAGCGCGCGGCGCAGCGGTCCCTGGAGGAGCGCGCGGCGTCGTTCCGCAGCTTCTACATACATCTGGTCGTGCTCGTCACCGCGCTGCTCGTGTTCGGCTACGGCCAGCGCGCGCTGCGCCTTGTGTTGCAGGGGACGTATATCGGCGACTTCTCGCAGTTCGGCCCCGGCGGATTCGGTCTCGAACCCTTGTGGCAGGCGCGCGCGGCGGGCGCGGGTGCGATGGCGCTCACCGCAGCCGCGGCGCTCGCGTATCACGTGTGGCTCTCGAACCGCGACCGGCGCATCGCACCCATCGCGGGGACCGCCGCGCACCTTCGGCATCTCGCGATGTACGCGCTGGTCGTCGTCGGTCTGTTCTGGGCCGCGTTCACGGCTGTCTCGACGCTCAACGGGATCTGGACGTGGGTGGCCGATGCTCTCGCTCCGATCCCGGGCATCACCGATAGGCAGTTCCAGCCGCCGCCGGGTGTTGTCGTGCGGCCGACCCCGAGCCGCGACGACTTCCTGCGTTTCCAGCTCATCGGCGCCGTGCCTGCGCTCGTTGCGGGGCTGGCGCTCTGGCTGGGCTCATGGATTCCTCTGCAGCGCGGCCTTCGCGCGAACACCGTCGACGGCGACGTCGAGCGCCGATCCGTCGTCCGCAAGCTCGCGATCTACCTGGTGGTACTCGTTTCCGCCCTCGCGGTCCTCGTGGGCGCCACCATTGCGCTATCCAACATCGTGGAGCGTCTGCTCGGCACTCCCGAGCGCGAGCAGTTCCGCAATCTGCAGCACGACTTGGGCGCGCCCGTGGTCACCTTCGTCGTGTTCGCCACGATCTGGCTCTTCCACCGCCGCGTCGTCCAGGCCGAGGCCGCACGCGAGTCCGAGGTCGAGCGGGCGGCGACGATCCGCCGCGTCTATACCTATCTAATCGCCGCCATCGGCCTGGCGATGCTGTCGATCGGCGTCGCGGGGGCGATCGGCGTGTTCGGCAGCCAGCTCCTCGGAATGAACACGCATGGCAACGGCGAGACCGCGGCGTACGTCTCTCTCGTCCTCGTCGGCCTGGCCGCGTGGGCGTTCTCATGGTGGCAGGCTCAGATGCGGCTCGGCGATGAGGAGCGCCGCTCGCCGCCACGACGCGGTTATCTCTACCTGGCGATCCTGGGGGGCGTCCTCGGGGTCCTCGTGTTCGGCTCCGCCGCGCTCTACCGCCTGTTCAACGCGGCGCTCGCGGGGAGCTTTCCGCTCGCGACGTGGCACGACCTCTGGCACTTCACCGTGGACGCCACGGTCAGCGCCGCGGCCTTCCTCTTCCACTTGCGCGTGGTGCTCGCCGATCGCAGCGCTCAGCTCCCGACTGTCGCGATGCACGCCCTCACGGTGCTCGTGCGCGCCGCCGACGCAGCTGCGGCGCGGGCACGCCTTGCCTCTGCGCTCGAGGGTCAGACAGACATCTCCCTGCGCTAGCACACCAGTCAGGCGGGCGAGCCAACGGACAGGAAGTTTGGTGTCAGTGAGTAGCATCGTCGCGCATCTCGCGGGCTGGGCGACAATGCAGGCAACCGTTCGATAGGGAGGTGTAAGTGAGTACGACTCAGTACGACCTCACGATCGTCCTCGAGGACAAGCCCGGGACACTCGCGAAGGCGACCGAAGCCATCGCCGCCGAGCGCATCAACATCGAGGGCGGCGCAACGATCAACTGTGGCGGGGAAGGGATCTTCCACGCCCTGTTCAAGACTGAGCAGGATGCGGGCAACGCGAGGCGCGCGCTCGAGAAGGCCGGTTTCAAGGTGCGGGCGCAGGAGCCTGTGGTCGTCGCACAAGCTCAGGACAAGCCTGGCGAGGTGGCTCGCATCTTCCGGGCAGTTTCCGACGCGAAGGTGAATATAGATTTCACCTACATCGCGACGAACACGCGAGTCGTGATCGGGTCCAAGGACGCGCAGAAAGTGTCCGAGGCGCTCGGCGCGCCGACCATTACGGGAGCTCGGCGCTAGAGAGCTCGCCCAGCCCGCGAGCGCGATCTACCGGCCGCTAGTCCTTCACCTCGACGCGAGCGCGCATCTGGTCGGGGTGAATCGAGCAGAAGTACATGAACGTCCCGGCTTTGGTGAAGGCCGTGGAGAACGTTTCGCCGGGCTTCAGGGTCGTCGAGCTGAACGAGTTGTCGTTCGCGGTCACGGTATGGTCGATCTTGTCGACTTGGCTGTTCGTCCACTTCACCGTCGTGCCGGTCTTCACCATCAGGGCGGCCGGAAAGAAGGCCATGCGGTTGAGGCTCACCTCGTTCGGACCTGGCAGCGGCGCCTGTGCCCACTGCGTCGTGAACGGCAGCTCCCACGAGCGGAAGGTCCAATCGCGGTCCTTGTTCGATCCGGCTGAGTGGCAGGCGGCGCAGTTGCCCGACATCTGAGGCGTCGTCTGGTAGCTCTTATCGGGCCGATACGCGACGTACTCCCACTCGCCGGTGCGGAACGCCTGATAGGCCTCGCCGAAGCCGTCTTCTTTGCGCGCGACGAAGATGGCGTTCAGCGACTGGCGGATCATGTGGCCGTTCGCGTCGTAGACGAGGTTGCCTTGCGCATCTTCCCTCGGGCGCCAGGACTCGAAGACGATCACGCTGCCTCGCGGGAACGGCTGGCCCTCCTTCACCGTCGCGGCCACGTCGTTGAGGCAGATGTAGCTCACGCTCTTGGCATCACGCCGGTCGTAGGCGTAGCCGAACCTGAACTTGGTCTGGTAGTCCTCGGGGAAGCCGACGCGGTCGGTCGTCGGCGCGGGGCGCAGCGTCGGTGTGGGCGCGGCTGGGGTCGCCGGCGGCGCGCTCGTCGGAGCGGTCGTGGTTGACGCGGCCTGCGCCGCGGTGGGAGCCGCCGTCTGGAGCGGACTCACCGCGAGCCCGCCGCTGGCGCAGGGCTGTGTCGCCTTGGCCGCCGCCGGGCCAGGAGTCGCGGCAGCAGGCGGTGTGGCCGGTCCTGCCGGTGCGCAGCTTGACATGAGCAGGAGCGTGATAGCGCCGGCAGCCACGACGAAACGGACCATCGCCTTCTACTAGCGCGGGAGGTGCCCATCGGATCCCTCCACGACGCGCGTCGCTAGCGCGGTTCGAACGCGAGGACGAGCGTCCCGCCTGGGGCGTTCGCGTCGGCCGGCTGCAAATAAAGGCGCGCCGCGGTGTACGACGGACCTCGGATGCCGGTTTCATAGATGAGGTAGCCGAAGCCGCTGGCATCGACCGGAAGCACGCCGGCGTCGACGGTCGTGCCTGACCGGTCCGTCAGATAGAGGTGGTAGACGCGGTTCGCGTCTGGGCGCGGCAGGCGGCCGCCCATGATGACGGCCTGCGTCTGATTCGCGTTCGTGTAGAGCTTCCCGTACGGCGGATCCTCTCCCGGACGCTGCGGGCCGGCCGCTCGGAGGATGACCTTCTGCGCGCCCGCAGAGTCGATCACTTCGAAGATCACCGACTCCTTTGCGTTGTCGCGCAGCTGTTGGAGGAGCGAGCGCTCGTCGGCGAGGCCCTGCTGCAGGCGCACGTTCCAGACGACGAGCCCGATGACGAGCACCAAGGCCGCCGCGGCCGCGACGGGTCGCAGCCACGCCCGGCGCAGCGCCAGCACGCGCGACCGACCGGCTCGGGCCTCGGCGGCGCGCAGCACGCGTCCGCGTAGCTCGGGAGGCAGCCGGTGCGGCGACGCGATCGCGAGCGCGCCGGCAAGCTCCTCGGCGACGCCGGCGTCCTCGAACTCTTTCATGTCCTCATCCGCCATTAGCCGGTCTCCGTCCAGCCGGATCCCTGCGCGTCGGCGAGGCGCTCGCGGAGCTTCTGCAGCGCGAGGCGCGTGCGTTTCTTCACCGTGCCGAGCGGTGCGCCGGTGACCTTCGCGATGGCCGACTGTGTGAGGCCGGCGAAGTATGCGAGCACGATCACGCGGCGCTGCTCTTGCGGCAGCGAAGTCACCGCGCGCCGCACCGCGGCGGCGCCTTCGTGTGCCCAGACCTCGGCCTCGAGGTCGCGTCCGTGTGCGCTGGCGTCGGCGAGGACCCGCTCGATCTCGTCGGCAGCGATGACGCGCTGATCCGTTCCGCGCCTGCGGAGCTGGCGGACGATCTGATGACGCGCGATCGCCATGAACCACGATCCGAACCGTCCGCGCTTCGCGTCGAACTGACCGGCCTTGTCCCACAGCCGGAGGAAGGCCTCCTGCACCACGTCTTCGGCTTCCTCGCTGCCCAGCGTGTGAGCGGACCACGCGTAGACGCGGCGGGCGTAGCGGTCGTACAGCGTCGCGAAGGCCGCGACGTCCTTGCGCGCGACGCGCGCGACGAGCGCCTCGTCGCTGGGCTCGAGCGCCATGGTCGAATGCTAGTCGCGGAGTCGCGACGCGCATCATCGTGTTTGAAGCCACATGCTCCAAGCACTCCTCGCGATCATCCTCATCGACCTTTCGCTCTCGGCCGATAACGCGCTGATCATCGGTCTGGTCGCGCGCGACCTGCCGCCGGAGCATCGGCGGCGCGCGATCGTCATCGGCGGAGCGCTCGCCGTCGTTTTCCGGGTCGTCCTGACCGCGCTCGCGGCCGTCCTGCTCACGATCCCGTTTCTGCAGCTCGTTGGCGGCCTCGCACTGCTCGTGATCGCCTATCGTCTCGCCCGCCCTGGAGCCCACCATGCCCCCGAATCGCGCTCGGCGACGAGTCTTCGCGACGCGATCTGGATGATCGCAGCCGCGGACCTGACGACGAGCCTCGAGCACGTGCTCGGGATCGGCGGCGCGGCTCAGGGCGACATCGTTCTCCTACTGATCGGACTCGCGATCTCGATCCCGATCGTGGTCGCCGGCAGCGGAGTCGTGGCGAGCCTCGTGGGCCGCTTCCCGTGGCTCGTCTGGCTCGGAGTGCTAGCCCTCGTCTGGACCGGTCTCGATCTCTTCATGGACGATCCCGCGGTCCATCCACTCATCCCCGAGCATTGGGCGATCGATGTGGGCTTCACAGCGCTCGCCGCCGTGCTGATCTTCGTGCTCACGCGACCGCGCACGGCCCTGCGGCGGAACTAGGCGGCAGACTCTCCCGGCCGATCGATAGCCGCGCGCACGCGTTCGGCCGTCACCCCGAGTGACGTGAGGACCTGCCAGGCCACGCCCTGACCTTCGGCGGCGATCGCGAGCAGAAGGTGCTCGGGTTGCACGAGCTTGCTGTTGCGCGCGTCGGCTTGACCGAACGCGATCGCGATCACGCTCATGGTCCGCGGCGTGAGGGTGAGCTCGCTGGACCCAGTCGGTGCCGTCGCGGGCGGCACAGCTTTGGCCACTCCGGCGCGGACCTGATCGAGCGTGACGCTGAGCTCCCCGAAGATGCGCTTGAGCGGCTCGTCCGGCACGGCCATCCCGATCGCGCGCAGGAGGCCGAGGAGCAGATGCTCGGTGCCGATGCGTTTGTGGCCCATCTGAGTCGCCTCATCCTGCGCGAACGCCAGGGCGCGCTTGCTCCGGTCGTCGAGGCGTTCGAACGGTGTGGTCGCCTGCGGCGCCTGCGCCGTCGCCGGCTCGGGATGCGCCCGGCCGAGGGTCGCGATCACCTGGTGCCGGACCTTCTCGAGCGAGACGCCGAGCGACTCGAGGACACCGGAGGCGATGCCCTCGCCCTCCCGGACGAGTCCGAGGAGGAGATGCTCCGTGCCGACATGGCTGTGGCCGAGCTTGCGCGCCTCATCGACCGCGAGCTCGATCACCTTCTTGGTACGCGGCGAGAGCGTGATCTCGCTGGGCGAGGTCGTCGTGTCGCCGCGCCCGATGGTGAACTCGACCGCCTTGCGGACCTCGCTCAGCTCGATGCCCAGAGAATCGAGTACGCGCGCCGCCACACCTTCGCCCTCACGCACCAGACCGAGGAGGAGGTGTTCCGTACCGATGTAGTTGTGGTTGAAGCGGATCGCCTCGTCCTGCGCGAGGGCGAGCACGCGCTTGGCGCGGTCGTTGAAGCGATCGAACGGACTCCTCCCACCCTCGATCCTCGTGATTGTCGCGCGTGCGCTGGGCGCGCCGTGCTGGGCGGTGTCGCGGAATGTGTAGGTCCGTGAGGACCCCCGAGGCCGCGCCATCCACAGCTGCACGGAGACGATGAAGAGCGACGAGGCCAGGCCGCCGGCGAGGCCTGCGATCAGCGCGACGACGATGTAGCTCGTATCCATCTCTTAGCTCACCAAAGAGGAATCTACTGCCTGAGCTTGTCGACCACCGTCCGAACCCGCTCCGATGTGACGCCGATCGCAGCCAATGTGTCGACAACGACCCCCTTTGGGCCGGCGACGATCCCGAGCAGAAGGTGCTCGGGTCGGATGAGTGCGCTGTGGCGCTCGGCGGCGAACGAAGATGCACGGTCGATCGCGTCCGAAAGGTCCGCGACCGGGATGAGCTTGGCGGGCTTCGCGCTTTCCTGCCGCGGCGCGGCGGAAATCAGCGCTACGAGGTTCTCGAGGTGGACGCCGAGTTCGGTCCAGATGCATCGCATCCACGCGGAGTCGTCGGCAATGAGCGCGAGCAGGAGGTGCTCGGGACCGATGTGCGGGCTGTTGCTCCTTCCCGCCTCCCAGTACGCGCGCGCCAGGATTTGGCCGGCACCGGTGTCGAGACGATCGAACGGACCGATCGGTGCCCATCGCGTGTTCGCGTATGCCGGCCGACCCTGCCCGCCGACCCAGGCGGCCCCCGTGTCGCTCTGCGGTTGCTGGCCCAGGGTCGCGATCACCTGATGGCGCACCTTCTCGAGCTCGACGCCGAGCGACTGGAGGACACCCGCTGCTTCGCTCTCGCCCTCGCGCACGAGTCCCAGCACGAGGTGCTCGGTGCCGACGTGACTATGGCCGAGCTTGCGTGCCTCGTCGATCGCCAGCTCGACGACCCTCTTGGTGCGCGGGTGGAGCGTGATCTCGCTCGGCGCGGTCGTCCCTTTTCCGCGGCCGACCAAGAATTCTACGGTGGTGCGGGCCTTCGACAAGTCCACGCCGAGAGAGTCGAGGGACCGCGCGGCCACGCCTTCGCCCTCGCGGATGAGACCGAGCAGGAGATGTTCCATGCCGATGTAGTTATGGTTCAGGCGGATGGCCTCGTCCTGGGCGAGCGCGAACACACGCTTCGCGCGGTCATTGAAACGGTCGAACGGGCCCATCTCGCGGGCGGCGCTACTCCTCCATCGGCCGCTCGGGGGCCTCCGCGGCCGTCGCTTCGCCGTGGGCCAGATGCCGTGCCAGCGGGCCCGATGGCGCGCGCCACTCCGTCGTGGGCTTGGCCGCGCCAAGCGATGTCCCGCCGAGATGCCGCTGCGCGCGCAGGACGCCGAGGGCGATCACCGCCGCGACGATCCCGCCGGTGATGCCACCGGCGATGGCGCCCGCCGTGAGGGCTGCATCGATATCCATGCCGTCGAGGGTATACCTTGCCCGCTACTTCGCTCCGCTCAGTAGCTCCGTGTAATCCTTGATCGTGTAGCGGAAGTCGTCCCGGGTGTTGTTGAGGGCAGCAGAGATGACCTTCATGGTCTTGTTCACGGCCTCCATCTTGGAGGCGATCGCCTTGTCCTTCTGCAAAACGGTGTTTAGGTCGTAGGCCGCCGCCGACTTGAAGAGCATCCGGAACATCTCCATCTCCTCGTTGAGGGTCTCCGGCTTGTCCTTCGCCTTCTGGTATTCCCCCCACATGCTGTCCGCGCCCTTCGCTTCGATCGTGTCGATCCACGCGCGCTCGCTCCTGTCGTCCACAGCGCGGTACGAGTTGTAGACGATCTCCTTCGTCCCGGCGGGCGTGAGGCCAATGAGCAGTCGCGCCATGAACTTATCGATCGAAAGCCGGTCGACGACCACATCCTCGTCGAAGTTGCGTTTGATCAAGAACACGGCGTGGATGCGCGCCGGCTCCATGGGGTTGGTGTAGACGCGCTCCTTCGGGAACACCGTGGTGATGTCGAGCATCGCGCGCGTGTTGTCGAACGCGAAGAAGCGCGCGATCGTCTCGCGGAGCGTCTGGTTGTCCATCCTGTCGAACGGCGGCTTGCGGCGCAGGTGCTGCTCGATCGCGTCGATCGTGGCCTTGTTCGCGAGCATGAACTCGGGTGTCACATCGGGTGCGTTCTCGAGGCGCGAGCGGATCATGTCGAACGCGGCCTGTGGGAAGTTCTCGACGAGGTTCGAACGGAGGTAGAAGACCTTCTCGCTGGTGTACGCGTACGCCTCGGGATGGTCGACGTCGAGATCGCGCGCGCTTGCGGTGACCTCGCGGTCGTCGAGGCCGCGTCCGATGACCGTCGCATCGCTCGAGCGATGGTCCTCGAGCCAGCCGTAGGTCTGGTAGCCGCGCGCGACCTCTTCGCCACCCTCGAGGATCCGCGCCGGTGAGAAGATCTTTCCGTCCTTGGTCCGGTAGGCGTAGCGGACATAGACCCAGTCGTCCGAGTGGAAGCGTGTATCCGGGAATTCCATGACGCCGTACGTCGACGTTGACTTGCCGGTGCCGGTCGGGGCGATGTAGAGGATGCCCTTGCCACCCTTCGTCACGACCGCGCCGTGGATCGAGTGGATGCCGTACTCGACGGCGAGTTTCCGACCGACCGCTCCCAGGACCCAGGACTTCAGCTGCCCGTAGTAGCTGGTGTTGAAGAAGATCACCGTGTCGTTCTGTCGCGAGTAGTACGCGGCCTCGGCCTCGGTCGGGACGCGCCCGAGCGCGACGACGAGCACGTCGGGCGTCTCGGCTGGCTTCTGGCCGGTGATGCGCTGCCACTCGTCGACGCCGTACCAGTTGTCCTTCCAGTAACCGTGAAGGTGCTCGCTGTTGGTGATCGCGCGCACGCGCAGGCCATGGATCACGACATCGTGCGAGTAGGTCGTCTCCTTTGCGGTCGCGATGTGCTCGAAGGCGCTCGCGAGGAGTCTCTTGAAGAGTCCCGGCTTTACATCGACGGTCTTGTCGTGGACGAGCGTGCGGCCCTTTGTGCGGGTGACCGTGTTCTTCGCGCCGATGGGCGTTCCCGGCCACTCCGGCGAGACCGCGTCGGGCGGGCCCGGGAACGTGAAGAGATCTTTCTTTTCTGCGATCGCCAAGTCAGCACACTCCCCTTTGCGTAGCGCTACGGATAGTAGGTAAGCGGGGCTATCGCCGCGCGGTTCCGCGGTGCGGGAAGCGGAGTCCCCGGAATCGTCACGGGTCGTGATCGTCGTCTCCCTATCCTTGCGGTATGGCCGAGCGCGCCGGCGCGACGGTCGAGCTGCGCGAGGTCACCAAGCGCTACGGCGACACCGTCGCGGTCGACCGCCTGAGCTTCACCGTCCCCGCAGGGCGCATCTGCGTCCTCGTGGGGCCATCCGGGTGCGGCAAGACAACGTCGCTGCGGATGGTGAACCGGCTCATCGAGCCGACCTCGGGCGAGATTCTCATCGACGGGCAGAACGTGCTTGCCGAGGATCCGACGCAGCTCCGCCGGCGGATCGGGTATGTGATCCAGCAGACCGGACTCTTCCCGCATCAGACCGTCGCCGACAACATCGCGACCGTGCCGCGCCTTCTGGACTGGCCGAAGGAGCGCATCCAGGCCCGCGTTGATGAGCTCATGAAGCTGATAGGCCTCGATCCCGAGCGGATGCGCCGACGCTATCCCGCGCAGCTCTCGGGGGGTGAGCGCCAGCGCGTCGGCGTGGCGCGGGCGATGGCTGCGGAGCCGCCGCTCATGCTCATGGATGAGCCCTTCGCCGCCGTCGACCCGATCGTGCGCGAACGTCTCCAGAACGAATTCCTCCGCCTGCATCGGTCGATCGGCATGACGGTGATCTTCGTCACCCACGACATCGACGAGGCGATCAAGCTCGGCGATCGCGTCGCGGTGATGCGGCTCGGACATCTCGTGCAGTACGCGCCGCCCGGCGAGCTCCTCGCGCACCCCGCCGACGCCTTCGTGGCGCAGTTCGTCGGCAGCGACCGCGGCCTCAAACGCCTGTCGCTGCTCACCGTCGGTGGTGTCGAGCTCGAGCAGGTCGACCGCGCCAGGCTGGACAGCGCGCCGGTGCTTTCCCCAGCCATGAGCCTGCGCGACGCGCTCGCGGTCATGCTCTCGTCCGAGGCCCAGGAAGGCGCGGTCATGGACGGCGACCGCTACCTCGGAGCGCTCACGCTCCCTCGGATCGGGCGGATGCTGCGCGTGGACGAACCCTCATGACCCCCGGCGAGCCGCTCATCCGGTGGGAGTGGGTCGCCGGCCACACCGACGAGCTCACGATGCGGATCGGCGAGCACCTCGAGCTCACCGCGATCGCCGTGCTGGTCGGTCTGGTCATCGCGTTCGCGCTCGCGTTCCTGGCGGTGCGCCTGCCGCCCCTGTACCCGCCGATCACCTGGACCGCCGGGATCCTCTACACGATCCCGAGCCTCGCGCTCTTCGCGCTCCTCGTCCCGTACACCGGCCTTTCGCTGCTCACCGCCGAGATCGGCCTGGTCAGCTACACGCTCCTCATCCTCATCCGCAACATTGTGGGCGGCATCCGTAGCGTTCCCAGTGAGGTCCGCGACGCGGCGCTCGGCATGGGCTACACACCGCGGCAGATCCTGCTGCGCATCGAGCTGCCCCTCGCGCTCGGCGTGATCTTCGCCGGGATCCGCGTGGCGACGATCACCACGATCGGGCTCGTTACGGTGACGGCGCTCATCGGCCAGGGCGGCCTCGGTTATCTGATCCTCATCGGGATCCAGCAGTTCTTCAGCACGCCGCTGATCCTGGGCGCGTCGCTGTCGGTGGGACTGGCGATCGTCGTGGACGGCGTTCTCGTCCTGCTACAGCGCGCGCTCACGCCCTGGAGCCGCGTCGCGTGACCCTCATCGGCGACGTGGCGCGATGGTTCGCCGACCCCGCGCACTGGCAGGGCTCCCACGGCATTCCCGTGCGCGTGCTCGAGCACATCGAGCTCTCGGGCCTCGCGGTCGCGGTCGCAATCCTTATCGCCGCCCCGATCGCGCTGTATTTCGGTCATGTCGGGCGGGGCGGGTTCATCGCGATCAACGTTGCAAACATCGGCCGGGCGTTGCCCTCGCTCGCGCTCCTCGCGTTCGCGCTTCCGATCAGCTTCGCGCTCGGCCTTGGGCTCGGCTTCTGGCCGACCCTTTTTGCGCTGATCCCGCTGGCAATCCCGCCGATCCTCACCAACATGTTCGTCGCGATTCGCGAGGTCGACCGCGACGTCGTCGACGCGGCCCGCGGGATGGGCTTCAAGGAGTCGCAGATCCTGCGGTCGGTCGAGATCCCACTCGGCCTTCCGCTGATGCTCGATGGGATGCGGACGGCGTCGGTCAACGTCGTGGCCACCGCCACGCTCGGCGCGATCGTTGCCGGAGGAGCGCTCGGTCGCTTCATCGTCGACGGGCTGGCGCTCCAGGAGTACGACCAGCTGGTCGCTGGCGCTTTGCTGGTCGCGCTGCTGGCGATCGTTACGGAAGTTGCATTCGCCGCGCTCACGCGCGCCTCCGCGCCGCCGGGAATGAGCGTCAGCCGCTAGGCGTTGTGCCTGTGCCCGGCCCGCTGCCGGTCATACCTTTCGCGAGGGCCGAAAGCCTAAGCGCTGCGGCCCGGGGAGGATTCCCATGACGCGCGGACGGACGATTCTTGCGGCCCTTTTCGCGGCCGCCGTGGTGGCGACCGCCTGCGGCGGCGCCGGGACCGGCGGCACCGGGGCGACGACGGCGGCGCGGCCGGCGGTCATCGTCGGGTCGACCAACTTCTACGAGCAGATCACGCTGGGCGAGCTCTACGCCCAGATCCTCGAGGCCAACGGCTACAAGGTAACGCGCAAGTTCAACCTCGGGAACCGCGAGATCGTGTATCCCGCGATCAAGTCCGCACAGATCGACGTGGTGGCCGAATATCTCGCGACGCTTCTGGTATTCGTGGACAAGGACGGCAAGATCGCCAAGCCGACCACGGATAAGACGCAAACCGCGGCCGGCCTGCAGAAGGCACTCGATGCGGACGGTCTCACCGTCCTGGATCCCGCGGACGCGACCGACCAGAACGGATTCGTCGTTACCAAGGACACCGCCAGCTCGAAGAGTCTCAAGAAGCTCAGCGATCTAGCGCCGGTGGCGAAGGACATGATCCTCGGCGGCCCGCCGGAATGCCCGCAGCGGCCGTTCTGCCTGCTCGGCCTCAAGAACGTCTACGGCCTCAGCTTCAAGGACTTCAAGCCGCTCGACGCGGGCGGTCCGCTCACCGTCGCGGCCCTCGAGGGCAAGCAGATCGACGTCGGGCTTCTCTTCACCAGCGATCCGAGCATCGTCGCGAAGAATTTCGTGCTCCTCGACGACGACAAGCACCTGCAGCTCGCAGATAACATCGCACCGGTCGTGCGCAAGGACCTCGTATCGAAGGACGACGGCACGCTGAAGCGTCTCCTGAGCTCGATCAGCGCGAAGCTGACGCAGGCGGAGTTGAACGACATGAACAAGCAGGTGGCCGTCGACAAGAAGGACAACAAGGACGTCGCGGCCGCGTGGCTGAAGAAGCAAGGCCTGATCAAGTAGCGCGGCGGCGCTGGCTCTCCCTCGGCGGCGCGCTTCGATCTGGAGCCGCCGCCGCGGCGTGGGGCGACGGCGAGACCGAGGTCTTCGCGTTACACGACGACGGCCAGCTCTGGAACCGTTACTGGGACAAGACGAGCTGGCACGAGTGGGAATCGCTCGGCGGCACGTTCGCCGGCGAGCCTGCGGCCGCAGCACGCGACGCCGACCGGATCGACGTGTTCGCCATCGGCGCCGACAGCCTGCTGCGCCATCGCTGGTGGGACGGCCGGCGCTGGGTGGAGTGGCGCACGGTCGAAGATGCGCCGCGCGGCGCTCGCGCGGTGTCGTGCGCGTGGAGCGGTGGCCGGCTCGACGTGTTCGTGTGGGGCGCCGACGGCGCGCTGCACTACGCGGACCTCGCGTGAGCGAGCAGTTCGACTTCGTGATCATCGGCGCCGGCGCGTCCGGCGAGGCGGCGGCCCGTTACGCGCGGGCGCGAGGCGCGTCGGCCGCGCTAGTCGAACAGGATCTCTTCGGCGGCACGTGCGCGTTCTGGGGCTGCATGCCCTCGAAGACGTTGCTGCACGCGGCCGAGGTCAGAGCGCGCGGCGGCGACTACCCCTGGGAGAAGGCTTCTGCGCGACGCGACTACATGATCGTTCGCGAGGGTCGCGATTACCCCGATGACTCCGGGCACATCCGTTCGTACGAGGCCGCCGGCATCGTGCCGGTGCGCGGCACCGCGCGGATCGTGAGTCGGGGCAAGGTCGTCGTGCAGGCCGACGGCAAGCCGCGCGAGCTGGAGGCGCGAAACCTCGTCGTCGCCGTCGGCTCCGTGCCGAAGGTGCCGAAGCTCGAGGGTCTCGCGGAAGCGGGGTTCTGGACGAACAAAGAGGGCACGAGCCTGCGCGAGCTCCCACGGAGCATCGTCCTCCTCGGGGCCGGGCCCTCAGGAACCGAGCTCGCGCAGGTCTACGGGCGCTTTGGCGTACGGACGGTCATCGTGAGCCCGCGGCAAGTGAATCCGACCGACCATCCGAGGAGCTCGGCCAGGCTCGCCAAGGCCCTTCGCGATTCAGGTGTCGATGTCCGCGAGAACGCCCGCGCGAAGCGAGTGCGCCCGCGTGCGGGCGCGTACGGCCAACACGTCGTCGAGCTCGCGGACGGTTCGACCGTCGAGGCGGAGGTCATCGAGCTGAGCGTCGGGCGCACAGCCGCGCCGGCGCTGCAACGACTGGGCCTCGAGAACGCCGGTGTGCGTTACGACGGTGGTGACTTCCTCGAGGTCGACGACCACCTTCGCGCGGCAGACCACGTGTACGGGATCGGCGACTGCGTCGGACACGAGCTCTCGACGCATCTTGGACATTACGAGGGCGAGACCGCGGTCAAGATCGCGCTCGGCGACGACCTGCGCGCCGACTTCAGCGCGGTCCCGCGAGCCGTCTACACCGATCCGGAGAGCGCGGGCGTCGGTCTCTTGCTCGATCAGGCCAAGGCGCGCGGCGTCGACGCCTACGAGGAGACCGCGGACCTCGCGACCAGCGAGAAGGGGTACGTGTCCGAGTCCGAGGGGCACGTCTCGATCGTCATCGACCGGAAGAACAAGGCCCTCGTCGGCGCGTTCATCGCCGGCCCCGCGGCGTCGGAAGCGATCCACGAGGCCGTTCTCGCGATCAAGCTGCGCAC
>DASYSC010000216.1:0-11815 GCA_036003765.1 Candidatus Limnocylindria bacterium | reverse complement strand
GGCGAGCACGACGTGAACATCTCGTCGATGCAGGTCGGTCGGCTCCATCCGAGAGGCGAGGCGCTCATGATCCTCACGCTCGACGATCCGGTACCGGATGAGGTCCGCGCGCGCATCGGCGCGTTCGCGGACATCAACGCGGTCCGCACGGCCCGGCTCGGGGTGTAGCGGCCCTCGTCAGACCGTCGCGGTCCCGCGAAGCCCTTGAAGCCCCTTGATGTACTCGATCTCGCCGAGGTGACGGCTGTCGTGAACGATCGCGCGGACGAACGCCGTTCCGATCGAGGCGGTCCCGCCGATGAAGGCGCTCTCGTGGCTCGCCGCGAAGCGCGCGTCGTCGATGCGATCGACCGCCGCGTCAGCCGCGCCGAACACGGCCTTCACGTAGCCGAAGAGCTCCGCGCGCCCCGGCATCGGCAGCGCGGCGGCCACCTCGTCATCCATCCGCGTACCGACGCCTTCGTCCGGATAGCCCCAGCGCCGCGCATATCCACCGGCCGCCCACACCAGCGCGCCCCCCAGATCGCTCTGGAAGACATCGTTCGATCGAGCGACGTGCCAGAGCGTCCAGGCGATGCTGTGCGCCTTCGCTGCGGGGCGCCAGCCAAGCTGCGTGTCATCAAGGTCACCGGCGACGCGGAGCGCACGCTCGCGCTGCTCGCGCGACCGGAGCCGAAGCTCTTCGAGAGGCGTCGGCGCGGCCACGGGCGGAGTCTATGGGGTACCCTCTCGCGGCCGATGGAAGCCGCGCGATTCGAACGCACCGTGCGCACCGAATCGAGTGAGATCTTCGCGATCTACGGCGGCGCGCGCCGCGTGGGTCGCATCGATCTGCACTACGGCCGCTTCGAGGTGCACGGCACGCTGCTCCTCGAGGTGGACCTGACCGATGACGAGATGCAACAGATCATCGATCAGATCGACGAGGAGCTCGTGCAGACCCACGATCCGGAGCGCGAGGACTTCCTGGTGACGGTGTTCAAGTCGGAGGAGCTCGGGTTCTACTCCGACGAGTACGAGGGGGAAGACGACGCCGGCGAAGAAGAAGAGGAGGAGGATCGCTAGCGGCCCGCGGGCGGCGCGCCCGCGGATGCCGGAGGGTTACGGGGTGCCGAAGAGCGCCACGGGGATGGTCCCGTGGTCTCGGACTCGCGGCGTGCTCGAGCGCGCGCAGTCGCACTGGCTCGTCACCGTGAATCCCGATGGAAGGCCACACCTCGTCGGGCAGTGGGGCGCGTGGATCGACGATCGCTGGTATTTCGAAGGCGGCGAGGACACGCGCTGGGCGCGGAACGTCGCGCGCGAGCCACGCATCGCGATGGGCGTGGAGCGTGAGACGTTCGCGGTGATGGTCGAAGGGCGCGCAGCGCGTGTGCCGGCGGTCGAACGGGATCTGTCGACCCGCATCACCAAGCAGTACGGCGCCAAATACGGACGCGTCTACAAGTACCGCCCCAAGCCCGAGCAGTGGGACAAGGGTGGCTACGTGCTCACGCCCGAGAAGATCTTCGCCTGGGACGTCCGAGGGTTCCCGCGTACCGTGACGCGTTACGACTTCTAGCGAGCGATCGCGGCGACCTCGGCACCCGCAATGCGAACGAGCTCGGCCGGACGGATCGCAAAGACGGCATCCGGTAATCCCGCGGCGGCCCACACCTCAGCAAACGCCAAGAGGCCTTGATCCGCCACGATGCGGCACGGCTGCGCGTGCGCAAACGGAGGAACGCCGCCGATCGCGTAGCCGGTGAAGCTCTTGGCCTCGTCCGCGGTCGCGCGCCGCACGCTGCCGGCCCCGAGCGCCACGGCAAGACGCGCCTCGTCCACGCGGGAACGGCCCGAGCACAGCACGACCATGGGATCGCCACCGGCAATGAACACGAGCGACTTCACGATGCGCTCGACCTCCGTTCCGATCTCCCGAGCAGCGTTCTCTGCCGTGCGGGTCGTCGCGGCGAACCGGCGCACCGTGATGTCCGCACCGCGCTCGTGAGCGTATGCCCGCACGCGCGCGACGTTGGGATGCTCGGTGCTCAGCGCGCGAGCCGAGTGAAGAAGCGGAGGATCCGCCCTGGGAGCAGCGTGAGCATCGACGTGGCGGCGCGATGCCACGCGGTCACCGCTGCTTCCTCGGTGTCGACATCCACACCCGCCGTCGAGTAGCGCTCGCGAACGCGCGCCTCCGCGATCGTCCGCACCGGCTCGGCCGTCTCGGGGAGCGCCACGCCGAGCGCCGACGCGAACTCGTACGTGGTCTGCGAATGATGCGGCGGGTACCCGACGTAGCTCGCGAGGAGCCGCGTCTTTCCCCACGCCGACTCGATCGGCCCGTACCGGCGGAAGCGCCAGTTGAAACGGGCGACCGCGATCACGAGAAGAACCAGCAGGAGCGCAAGGAGCACGAGCGCGGGACGCGGATCGAGGGCCCGGACGACGGCCACGACGCCTTCGCCGGTGAAGCCGGAGTCGCCGCCCTGGTCGATCTCGGACTCGCCGCGGTTCACGCGCTCCGAGTCGCTCTCGGCACCCGAGCCGGTACCGTCGCCTGCTCCCGCGTCGCCGCTGCCGGTCCCGAGGCTCGAGTCGACGCGCGCGAAGGGTGGCTGCGAGGGTGTCGGCTCGAATTCGATCCAGCCGTATTGCGGGAAGTAGACCTCTACCCACGCGTGGGCGTCCTGCTCCTTGACGACGTACTCGCCGCTCGCGGCATCGTACGTGCCCGTCGTGAACCCTTCGACAAGCCGCGCCGGGACCCCTTCCTCGCGCAGCATGATCACCATCGCCGACGCGAAGTACTCGCAGAAATCCTGCTTCAGATCGAAGAGGAAGTAATCGACCGGGTCGCGGCCCGGCGGGGTGGCCTTGACCTGCGGCGAGTACTGGTAGGGCGGGCTGCGCAGATACGTCTCGAGCGCCTCGGCCTTGTCGTACGCCGTCGGGATGTTGTCGAGCAGCTTGTGCGCCAGATCCTTGACCCGCTGCGGCAGCGTCGACGGAAGCTGCAGGTATTTCTGTTTCAGGTACTCCGAGTAGGTCGCCGGGGCGCGGCGCAGCGTCTGCTTGTCGGCGGCGGACACCAAGCTCGTCACCGTGTAGGTGCCTGCGGCCTGGGAACGGTTGAGGGCATGCAGCGAGGTCGAGTACGTCCGGTCCTGCCCCGTGTAGAACTGGTACGGGACATCGACCTTCTGCGGCTCGTTCGCGGCGAAGAGGATGTTCGAGTGCGGAACGATGATGTCGAAGCGCGCGTCGAATTTCTCGCGATCCGTCGTCGCTAAGGTGATCTTGTCGGCTTTGTCGTTCTCGGTCGTGCGCCAGCCCGCGCCGGTGTAGAAGTCGTACGTCACCGCGCGCCAGAAGTGCCCTGCCCCCGCCTGGACGGTCATGATCACGCGGTCTCCGAGGTTCGGGGCCTGCCCGAGACGGATCGAGTCGGAGAAAGAGACGCCGCGCAGGCGGCTCGGGCCGGACACGCCGGCGAAGAAGCGTTGCCACTCCGCCTCGACGCTGTGGTACGGGCCCTCGAAGGTGCTCCACGCGGTGTTGAGCACCTCGGCCGCACCAACGCGCGGCGTGACGAGCGCCATGATCACGAGGACCGTCGTCCAGGTCAGGCCACCGCGCAGCAGGCGCCAGTCCATCTCGCCTGAAGGCTCGATGTTCTGCGCGGTCCACCGCTCCTGGAGGTTCACGATGTGGATGCGCACCAGCAGCACGAGCACCGCGAGCGTGAACACGATGAGGTCCGGATAGAGATTGGTGAGCGCCACCGAGACGTTCACGACCAGGCACGCGCCGTTGAAGATGACGGCGTCCCAGACTCTCCCGTTGCGCGCGAGCACGAACGAACCGACGAACGTCGCGCACCAGACCGATGCGCCGAGGAGCAGCACGAACACGGTGGGATCGCTCGCCGCTTCGCCCGCGAGCACCTGCGTGATCCAGTTGTTCACGAGAATCGCGAGATGCACGAGCTTCTCGCGGAACAGCCCGCCGCCCGTGGCCGCGAACGTCGTTCCGACCACCACGGCGAACGTTCCAACAGCCGCACCGATCATCAGGGAGCGCCGTGCGCGCGTGCGGCCGTTGCCGAGGAGCGTTCCGACAAAGACGCCGACCAGCGCGATCCACCAGAAGTGCTCGTCGATATCGACCCAGTCGGCGTGCTCGAGCGAAAGCGGGTACATCGAGACGACGACGAGGTAGATCGGCAGCGCGAACCACCCACCACGGAAGCGGAGCCGCCCCAGATCGACCGGCGGGAAGAGCGCCCGCAGCGTTCGGGCGAGGACGGCGCGGGCCGACGCCGGCATCACGCGATCGCCGCCGAGGGTTCGTGGAAGAGCTCTTCGATCGGCGCTCCCGCCGCCAGGTGCGCGCTCGGAACACCGGCGACGGCGAGCTCGCCCAGGACCGCCCGCCGGCGCGCGCGGTCGCGTTCATCGACGTCCACCGGCGGGCTCACGAGGACAGCCTGTGTCGCGATGTTCGTTTCGCGGAGCGTGCTCGCCGGCCGCACCCAGGCGCGGTCCAGCGACGGCGTGATGAGCAGGCAGGAAGCGCCGCGCCGGAGGCGGGGCAGGGTCTCGACGAGGGTCTCCTGCAGCGTGCGCGTCCCACCGGCGTGGACCTCGGCGAGGTACTGCATGAGCTTCCCGAATTGCTTGCTGCCGCGATCGGGGTGCAGGATCTCGGCACGATTTCCGTTGGTGACGAGGCCGACGTTGCGGTGCCCGCGGAGTGCCTTCGCGACGACGGATGCGGCGATCGTCACCGAACGTTCCTCGGTCGAGTCCTCGCCCTCGCCGTGGTGCCACCGTCCATCGAGGTCGAGGTAGATCCAGAGATCGGCGGTCTTGTCGAGCTCGAATTCCTTCACGTGCAGCCGGCGGTGGCGCACGGACGACGGCCAGTGGATGCGATTCATCGCGTCGCCAGGCCGGTACTCGCGGATGCCCATGACCATCGATGTGGACTGGAGTGAGCGCTGCCCGGTGAGCACGTTGCCCTCGAGGAACGAGCCGGGGAGCGTCCAGAACGGCAGCGCCACGACGCGGGGGTAGACGAGGAGTAGCGCCTCCGAGGGGACTCGCGCCTCCGTGGCGAAGAGGCCGAACGGATCGCCGCTCCGGAGCACGATCGGTCCGAGACGGAAGCGGCCGCGGCGCTTGGCCTTCGCGAGGACCTTCCACTTACGAGTCTTGCGGCCGCCGATCGAGAGCACGCGACCGCGGAGTGGCTCGGGCCAGTTCGATTTCTCGAACACCTCGAGCCAGAGCTTGCCCAGAGCGTGGTCGTTGTTGAGCTCGTAGGAGAGCTCGATCGTGTCGCCGAGGTGCGCGTACGACTGACCGATCGTGCGCTTCACCGAGAGTCCCTCGAGCGTGAGGCGCGCGAGGATCCACATCGCGATCGCCACGAATAGCACGAGGTACGAGAGGTACGAGAGGAGCTCGACGCCCGTCGAGACCGCGACGATGAAGAGGACGACCCAGAGGACCGCGAAACGCCAGGGCTTCACGCTTCTAAGCCCGCAGCGCTTGAGCGGAGCTGGACTCCACCGGCACGGACGCGAGGATCTCGGCGATCACGGTCGTCGCCGCCAGGTCCTTGAGCCGCGCCTGCGGCTGAAGGATCAACCGGTGCGCGAGCGTGGGCGCGGCGAGCGCCTTCACGTCGTCTGGGACGACGAAATCGCGGCCGTTCATGGCGGCGTAGGCCTGAGCCGCGCGAGAGAGCGCGAGCGACCCGCGTGGCGAGGCACCGAGGTACACGTCAGGGTGTGACCGGGTCGCCGTGACCACGCTGACCACGTAGGTCTTCACCGATTCAGCGATGTGGATCTCGCGCGAGGCGGACTGGGCGCGAAGGAGCTCCTCCGCGCTCATGACCTGATCGATCGTCTCGAGTGGGTGGATGATCCGCTGCGCGTCGAGGATCGCGATCTCCTCGCGCTCCTTCGGGTAACCCAGCTGCACGCGCATGAAGAACCGGTCGAGCTGCGCCTCGGGCAGCGGGAACGTCCCTTCGTACTCGATCGGGTTCTGCGTGGCCATGACGAGGAATGGCTCGGGGAGCTGGTATGTCGTCCCATCGACGGTGACCTGGTGCTCCTCCATCGCCTCGAGGAGGGCGGACTGGGTCTTGGGGGTCGCTCGGTTGATCTCGTCCGCGAGCACGATCTGGGTCATCACCGGGCCGGGACGGAACTCGAATGCGTTCGTGCGCTGATTGAAGATCGAGACGCCGGTGACATCCGACGGGAGCAGGTCGGGCGTGAACTGGATGCGTCGGAAGGAGCAGCCCAGCGACCGGGCGAGCGCCTTGGCGAGGACCGTCTTGCCCGTGCCGGGGACGTCCTCGACCAGGATGTGGCCGCGACAGATCAGGGCGACGAGCGCGAGCTCGATCTCGTGGTGCTTGCCGAAGATGACCCGCTCGACGTTCTCGACGACGCCAGAGACCCGCGCTGTGAGGGTCTTATCCACCGTGCTTACGTACCCCTCTTCGTTGAGTTTCCGCGCCCCGTCTCCAAAGTATGGGTTCTTTAGACAGCACAACGCGGGAGGGCATCAACTTCATATACGGCTCCGCCACCGAGCCAGTTCCGTCCGCTCCGCCTCCGGCGGGTGGCACGGTGCAGCGGGTCCCTCGCGAGCGCGGGTTCCCCGGGGACCCGCCGGCGGCGAGCGAAGCGAGCCGCGAGTGCGGGGAGGGTGCGCAAGCGAGGGGCCCGCTGCACCGGGACAGGACCCGCCGGGCTGAAGGGGATCTATTTGCCGAGGGCAGCCCGCATCACTTGAGCGCCCATAGGTGCCGCGGTGACCCCTCCCTCAGCGGCGTTCTCAACGATCACCGCCACGACCACGGTTGGAGCTGCGGCCGGAGCGAAGCCGACGAACCAGCCGTGAGGGGCCTCGCCAGGGCGGTTCTCGGCCGTCCCTGTCTTTCCGGCCACGTCCACGCTGGGGATCTTGGCCCCGAAGGCGAACGCCCCGGGGCCGGCGACCGCTCCAACGAGCATGGTGGCCAGCGCCTTCGCGGTGCCCGGCGAGATCACCGGTCCCTGCGCGCCGGGCGCGATCTGGCGCACGACGTGGCCCCCGGCGTCGCGGACCTCGGTCGCATAGTGGGGAGTCGGCATCACTCCGCCGTTGGCGATCGTCGCGTAGACCAGCGCCATCTGGAGCGGCGACACGAGGAGCTCGCCTTGACCGTATGAGGTGTCCGCCACGAGGGTGGGCCGCTCGATGACCCCGGAGTCCGACAGCTGGCCCTTCGCAGCAGGCAAGTCAAGCTTCGGCGTTGCCCCGACGCCGAACCGCTTCGCGTACTCGGCGAGCTTCGCCCCGCCGATCTGAAGACCGACCTGGGCGAAGTAGATGTTCTCGGAGAGCCGGAGGCCATCGGACATGTCAAAGAGCCCGTGGGCGTGTGAGGCCGAGCGCACGAAGTAGTCGCCCCAGGACCGGTCGGGCTGGTACGGGTCGTCGACGCGGAGCTTCCTGGTCGGATCGAACCCCGACTCGAGCGCGGCGGCCGCGGTGACGACCTTGAATGTCGACCCCGGGGGGTAGAGGCCCTGAGCCGTGCGGTTCAGGAGCGGGCGATCGACCGCCTTGTTCAGCTGATCCATCGCGGCCTGCTGGCGCTGTGGATCCACGATCTGGTTCGGGTCGTAGGAGGGAAAGCTGACCGACGCCAGGATCGCTCCAGTACGCGGGTCGAGGGCGACGATCGCGCCACGACGACCGCCGAGCGCATCCGTCGCCGCTTTCTGGATCTTCTCATCGATCGCGAGCACGACCGAGCCCACGGCCTGGCGCTCGCCCAGGTAGCGTGCGCGCCAGATCGAGATCGGGTCGGCCGGGTCCCGGCCGATCAGCGACTCCGCGTATGCGGCCTCAACACCCGACAGTCCGAACCGGAGCGACGCGTAGCCCACGACCTGCGCGAGGCTCTGATCCTTGTACGAGCGCACAAAGCCGTTCGCGCCTTTCTCGCTGGTCGCGAGCGGGGCGCCATTCCGATCGAGGATCGCGCCGCGAGGCCGGTCGTTCGACGCGGCGATGAGGCGCGGGTTGAAAGGATCGTTCGCGAGCTCGTCCGCCGCGATGATCGTCCAGTAGCTCACGCCGACCGACGTCACGAGGAACGCGGCGGCGAGCGTGAGCGTGAGAGAGCGGATGTTGGCAGCGATCGGCGCGGTCACGGTCCGCCTCGCATGCGGTTCGAGACCTCGCTTACCCGCAGGAGCAGCGCGACGAGCATCCAGTTTGTCACGAGCGACGAGCCGCCATACGCGACGAACGGGAGCGTGATGCCCGTGAGCGGGATGAGGCGCGCGTTCCCGCCGACGATGACGAGCGTCTGCAAGGCGATGATGAATGAGAGGCCGGCGGCCAGAAGCTGCAAGAACGTCGTGGGAGCGCGCAGTGCGATGAGCATCCCGCGGTACAGAAACAGCAGATAGAGCGCGAGGAGCGCGAGCGCGCCGGCGAAACCGGTCTCCTCAGCGAACGCGTCGAACACGAAGTCGCTCCACACGACGGGGATCCGTTCCGGCATGCCGTTCCCGAGCCCGGCGCCGAACAGCCCGCCGTTGGCGAGCGCGTAGAGCCCCTGCACGAGCTGGTAACCGGTGCCGAAGCGGAGGTCTTCGTCGAAAGGCCGAAGCCACGTGTCGACGCGCGCCTGAACGTGACCAAAGAGCTGATACGCGACGAAGCCACCGACGAGCAGCAGAGCAAGGCCGAGGACGGCATAAAAGGCCTCGCCGGTCGCGAGAAAGAGCATGGCCAGGAAGATCCCGAAGAAGAGGGCGGTCGCGCCGATGTCCTTTTCGAAGACCATGACAAGCATCGCGATGCCCCACATCGCGACGATCGGCACGAGGTACGGGACCGGTGGTACCGGGAACGGACCGATCCGGCGCGGGGAGTGCGCCAGCACCTCGCGGTACTCCTCGAGATACGCGGCGAAGAAGATGACAAGGAGCAGCTTCACGGCCTCCCACGGCTCGATGGATCCCGGTCCGACCTTGATCCAGATGCGCGCCCCGTTGATCTCGCGCCCGATGACCGGGAAGAGCGGCGCTACAAGAAGCAGAACCCCGAGGAATGCCCAGGTCCATTTGAACCGCGCGAGCGCCGTCAGATCGCGCGGGATGAGGATCGTCGCCGCGAAGGCGCCCCCGGCGATGATCGTCCATGACAGCTGCTGCAACAGCAGGTCGGACGCAAGCCGCTGGACCAGGACGAGACCGATGGCGGTGAGACCGGCGGCGATCGGCATGAGGACCTGATCACCGCGGAAGCGGCGCGCGACGAGGAACACATGAAGCGATAGCACGAGGACGATGAAGACGGCCGGCACGATGATCGAGGCGACCCCGAACGATGACGTCTCGGCACCCACGACCGCCACGAAGCCGAGCACAGCGAGTATGCCCACCCATACCAGGAGCGAGAGCTCGCTAAAACGGGCGCGCCCGATCGGAACGCGCGCCCGAGCCGCGATCACTGCTCGAGCCTCAGCGCGACGCGGCCTATGCCAAGCTCGTCCCCGTACTGGAGACGCTCGCGCGAGCGGACGGTCGCACCGTTCACGAGCGTGCCGTTCGTGCTCCCGGCGTCCTGGACCCACCACTCGCCATCGGCGAACTCGACGAGCGCGTGCCGCGCCGACGCGGCCTCGTCGTTGATGACGACGTCGTTCCCGGCGTCCCGGCCGATCGCGTTCAGTGCGCGGAGCGGAAGGCGATCCCCCACCCGCGGGGCGCCGCGGACGCTGCGCTGCACGACCAGGAACGCGAGCCCGGCAGGGCGCGCCGCGACCTGAGTCTCCGCGCCGAGCGAGTGCTGGAGCGCACTGAAGGCGCGGATGAGGAAGAGATAGAGGACGACCAGAAAGGCGATGCGCACGCCCCAGAGCAGGACCCCGAAGGTGATCTCCACGGCGGCTATTCGGCGGTGCGAAAGAGCAGTTCGACCCCGCCGATCGCGATGCGGTCGCCGTCCGAGAGCACGATCTCCGCAACGCGTCTCCCGTTGACGTACGTGCCGTTCGTACTCTGGAGGTCGTACAAGGTGTACCGGCCGAGGCGCACGCGGATCTCCGAATGCTTGCGTGACACGCGCCGATCGTCCAGCACGATGTCGTTCTGGGGGTCGCGGCCGATCGTGAGCGGCTCAGGCCCGAGCGACATCTCGCGACGGTCTTCGCCTTCGCGGATCACGAGCGACGCCTTGGCGGCGCGGGGCTTCTCGCGAAGCAGCTTCTCGCGGTCGAGGACCATGGTGTGCCCGCCCTCGACCGCGCCGAGTGTTTTCGCGTCGGGCTCGACCTCCTCGCCGGATGCGTCGACCAGCGCGCAAGACACGCGCAGATCCCCCGCCGACAGATCCTCGTCGCGCTCGATCTCGACCGTCGGGAACGCGAGCAGGGTGTAGTTCCGATCGCGGGCGGCGCCGAGGATCGCCTCGGAGAGATCCTGCTCGAGGCTCCGGCGGTACTGCTCGAATTGCGCGAAGTCAGAGGGCGAAAGCGACACGACGTACGAGTTCGGCACGAAGGTCTTGCTGAGCGAGATGGTCTGACGAGACTCCATCGCGCGGATCAGGCGCTTGCCGATTTGGACCGGCTGCAGCTTCGCACCGAAGAGTCGCGCGCTCCAGCCTTCGATGAATCGGCTCGCGAACGCCTCAAGCCGTTCCACGCGTCTTCACGACCTCCGCGCCGATGAGGATGATGACCGCTGTCAGGTAGATCCAGGTGAGAAGCCCCGCGGCGAACGCAAGCGGCCCGTACGCGGCGAACAAGCTCAGCGCGCGAGTGAAGTAGCCGAACGCCAGCTTGGCGACCTCCCACAGCACGGCCGATACCAAAGCCGCGCTCGCGGCAACGCGACCGCTCACCCTACGCCGGGGCAGCGCCCGGTACACCAGGTAGAAGAAGACATAGCCGAACAAGAGCCCGGCGAGCGGCGAGAGGAGCGGCAGGGCAATGGATACGACACCTCCAAAGCCGGCGTCTCTGAGCGCGCCCGAAAGCGCCGCGACGCCGTAGGACAGACCGAAGGAGGTCACGGCCAAAGCGGCGATGCCGGCGAGAAACGCGGCGGTCTCGAGATGGCCGCGCAGGAATGTGCGCCGGCCCTCGCGGCCAAGGACGGCGGCGAGCGCGAGCTCCAGCGAGTTGCGGACCGCCGTCGCGGACAGGACCGTGCCAATGACCCCGAAGCCGAGCGAGATCGCGCGGCCCTGCACGAGCTCACGTGCGATCCGCGTCTCTTGCGCAGTGGCCGAGGGGTAGATCTCACGGATGATCTGGACGATCTCGCGCTGCGCGCGATCCGGTCCATAGATGAATCCGAGCACCCCCACGATGAGCGCGAGCAAAGGAACGAGCCCGAAGAAGATCTGGTAGGCGACGGCGCCCGCGAGGAACGGGCAGTCGTCTGCGTTGAAGCTTTCCAAGACGGCGCGGGAGCGCGTGACGAGCCTTCTTAGGATGACGCCTCGCTCTTGCGAGACGGGGGGCTCTGCCCCCCGTCTCCCGACGGCTTCGTTTCGGACTTCTTGTCGCCCTTGGTCTCGGTCTTCGCGTCGGACTTCGTTTCGCTCTTCTCGCTCTTCTCGCTCTTCTCGCTCTTCTCGGCGGGACGGCTGTCCGTCTTGTACCACCCCGATCCCTTGAAGACGATCGCCGGAGACCCGATCAGCCGGCGCGGCTTCTTTCCGCACTGGGGGCACTTCTCGAGCGGCTGGTCCTTGTATGACTGGACCGCCGAGAACGCGTGCCCGCAGTGATCGCAGCG
>DASYSC010000215.1:0-6620 GCA_036003765.1 Candidatus Limnocylindria bacterium | reverse complement strand
AGGCCGGCCTGGATCTGCATGAGGCAGCCGGGGTTGGCCGTGACGACCATCTCGGCGCCGGTCCGGAGGATGTTGCCGACCTTGCGCTCGAGCACCGCGCGCGCCAGGTCCGGCTGGGTCACGTTGTACGTGCCGGCGCTGCCGCAGCACCAGTCCGCCTCTTCGAGCGGCACGAGGTCGAGCCCGGGGATCGCGGCGAGCAGCGCGCGCGGCTGCTCGCGCACCTTCTGGCCGTGGAGGAGGTGACACGGGTCGTCCCAGGTCGCGCGGACCTTGACCTCGCTAGGGCGCTCGCGTACCCCGACATCGGCCAGATACTCGGTCGCGTCCTTCACCTTCGCCGCGAATAAGGACGCTCGCGCCGACCATTCACGGTCGTCCTTGAGCAGCCACCCGTATTCCTTCATCGCTGCGCCGCAGCCCGCCGCATTCACGATCACGGCATCCACATCGAGGCCTTCGAACGACGCGATGTTCCGCCGGGCAAGTGCGCGGGCACGATCGCGCTCGCCCGCATGCGCGTGCAGCGCGCCGCAGCAGGTCTGATCGTCCGGGACGAGCACCTCGATCCCGTTCAAAGCGAGCACGCGGGCGGTCGCGGTGTTGGTCGGCGCGAACACGCTGCCCATCACGCAGCCGCGGAGCAGCGCGACCCGGGCACGCCGCTCGCCGCGGGCCCGAACGATCTCTGGCGGCCCTTTGCCGCTGGCCCTGTCGGGGACGAGATCGAGCAGGTCGGCCATCCGGCGCGCGGCGCGCAGGCGCGTCGCACGGAGGACCGCGCCGGCGCCGAGGCGCTTGGCCAGGACCGAGACGGAGGCGAAGGCGCCGAGGGCGCGGCGGTGGGGGAGGAGCCAGTCGAACGCCGCCGCGCGGATCGCGCGCTCGACCCGCGACCGCGGGCGCGCGGCGACGATCTGCGAGCGGGCGCCCTCGACGAGCTTTCCGTACTCCACGCCTGACGGGCAGGCGGTCTCGCAGGCACGGCAGTCGAGACACTTGCCGATGTGGTCGTCGAGGCCCGCGGCGTCCGCGCCCAGCCGGCGCTCCCACACCGTCTTCATCAATCGGATCCGGCCCCGCGGCGAGTCCATCTCGACACCCAGGACCGCGAACGTCGGGCATGTCGGGAGGCAGAACCCGCAGTGCACGCACCGCGCGATAAGGTCCTCCCCAGGGGCGTCGGCGTTCGGATACGGGAGCGGGATCGTGGTCGTCACGCTGGCGATCGCCCCGGCTCGAGGATGCCCGCCGGATCGAACGCGTCCTTGATGCGGCGCATCAGCGCCTCACCGGTGGAACGGGTCGGCCATCCCGAGAGACGTCCGCGCAGCTCCTCAGCGCGCCGCTCGACACGCCCGCCCCCGCCGACCATGCGCGCGGCGAGCAGGAGGGCCTCGGCATCGCGGATCACCGCGGGGTCGTCGCCGTGAAGGTGGACCCGGACCACGCCACTCGCGGCGTCGGCGACGAGCGTGGCGAAGCTTTCGAGGCGCGCCGCCGTGTCCGCGAACGCGGTCTGCGCGGCGACCGGGACCGCGACACGCACGAGCGCGCCGTCTGCCGCGCGCGCCGGGAGTTCGCGGAGCACCGCGAGCTCGCCCGCGAGCTCCGCGGGGCTGCCTCCGCGGAGCTTTACTTCGCGCCGCGCGTCGGTGACGGCGCGCGCCACGGCCGCGGCCTCGCCGCGCGCGGTCACGAGGAGTCGCCAATCGTCGCGAGCCATACGCTCGACGACGATCGCTTCCGCACGTGCTGCCGCGCGAGCGATCCGCTCTGCCGCCGCGAACGCGTCCGTTCCACGAGCGAAGCTGGCGAGGACGCCATCGCTCGCCGTCGGGATCGGGAGCACCTTCAGCGTGGCCTCGACGATCACACCGAGGGTGCCGAACGATCCGGTGAAGAGCTTGTTGAGGTCGTAGCCCGCGACGTTCTTCACGACCCGGCCTCCGGCCCGGACGACCGTGCCGTCGGGGAGGGCGATCCGCGTGCCGATCAGCAGGTCGCGCACGGAGCCGTAGCGAGCTCGCCAGAACCCGTTGGAGTTGGCGGCGATGACCCCACCGATGGTCGCGGCCTCGGCATGTGGCGGATCGAGCGGCAGGAATTGACCCGCGCTCGCGAGGGCCGCGACGAGATCCGCGATGCGCGTCCCGCCCGCCACCGTGACCGTGAGATCGGCCGGGACGTGATCGACGATCCCGGCCAGCCGTGACGTGCGAAGCTCGTCATCGGTGTCGCCCGACTCGCCGATGTAGCTCTTCGTCATGCCGCCCGCGACCCGGATGGTCCGGCGATCGCGGCTCGCGTCGGCGAGGATCCGAGCGCACTCCGCCGCGTCGGCCGGCGTCGCCTGGACGCTGACGGCCGTCACCGCGCGGCTGGAAGCGCGAACTCACGGCACCGGCTCGGCGTCGGGAAGACCTTGCCCGGGTTCATGAGTCCCGCAGGATCGAAGGCATCCTTTACGCGGCGCATCGCCGCGAGGTCATGTGGGGCGAACTGCAGCGGCATGTAGCAGTTCTTCTCCATGCCGATGCCGTGCTCTCCGGTGAGCGACCCGCCTGCCTCGACACACGCGGTGAGGATCTCGAGACCGGCGGCTTTCGCGCGCTCGAGCTCCTCGGGTCCGTCGCGAAGGTCGAAGAGGATCAGGGGATGAAGATTTCCGTCGCCGGCATGGAAGACGTTCGCGACGCGAAGGTGGTGCCGCTCGCCGGCTGCCTTCACGACGCGCAGGATCTCGGGAAGTCTGGTCCGGGGGATGACCCCGTCCTGCACGTAGTAGTCCGGCGAGAGCCGGCCCATGGCCGCGAATGCGCCCTTGCGGCCCGCCCAGAGCCGCTCGCGTTCGAGCGCGGTTGCCGCGATGCGAATGGACCGTGCGCCGTGCTCGCGGCAGATCATCTCGATCCGTTGACGCATGTCGTCGAGCCCATCGCGGGGTCCGTCGACCTCCACGAGCAGGATCCCGCCGGCATCGAGCGGATAACCCGCGTGCACCGCGGCCTCGACCGCTTCGGTCGCGAGCTGATCCATCATCTCGATCGCGCTCGGTACGATGCCGGCGGCGATGATCGCGGAGACCGTTTCCGAGGCCGCATCCATCGTGTCGAATGCGGCCATGAGCGTGCGCTTGTCTTCCGGGAGCGGAACGAGCTTGACGGTGATCTCGGTGACGAGGCCGAGCGTGCCCTCCGAGCCGACGAACGTACCGACCAGGTCGTAGCCCTCATCCTCGACGGCCTTCCCACCGAGACGCACCACCTCGCCGTCCGACAGGACGATCTCGAGGCCGGTGACATGGTTGGTGGTAACGCCGTAGGAAAGCGTGTGCGGACCGCCCGAGTTCTCGGCGACGTTCCCGCCGAGCGTGCACGCCTTCTGGCTCGACGGATCGGGAACGAAGTGGAGTCCGTGCGGCGCCGCGGCCGTCGACAGATGCAGATTGATAACCCCGGGCTGCACCACCGCGCGCATGTTCGCGACGTCGATCTCGATGATCCGTGC
Source organism: Candidatus Limnocylindria bacterium (assembly GCA_036003765.1). Taxonomy (GTDB): domain Bacteria; phylum Chloroflexota; class Limnocylindria; order P2-11E; family P2-11E; genus 3-1-20CM-2-70-9. The sequence goes on along the minus strand of DASYSC010000215.1, from coordinate 3,110 downwards.
CATGCGCGCGAACGACACGACGACGCCGCCCTCCACGGGGATCGCTCCGCCCGAGAGGCCCGTGCCGGCGCCGCGCGGGACGATCGGCACCGCATGCTCGTGGCAGAAGCGTGCGAGCGCCGAGACATCCGCCGTGCTCTCGGGCAGAACGACCGCGTCCGGGGTCGCGGTGTCGACCGCGCCGTCGTACTCGTACATGAGCAGATCGGCGCGAGCGCCGAGCACCTTCGACGGGCCGAGCAGCTGCGCCAGACCGCGGACGAGCGCGGCTCCGCGCAGCCCGGCGCGGACCGGTGCTGGGGAGGCTATGAGGCCGCTCCGGCCTGGTCGCGCAGCGCATCGGCCAGCTCCGCCGCGGTCCGGCGAAGGACCGGCGCGAGCTCGGCGCAGCGCTGCCGCGAGAGACGGTTGGCCGGCGCGGAGATCGAGAGCGCGGCGACCGGCGCGCCCGAGTTCGCTTCGCGCCCGGGAGCCCCTGCCCCCGCCACCGCGACGGCCACGCAGCGCACGCCGTCGTCGTACTCCTCGTCGTCGATGGCGTAGCCCTTGTCGCGCACGTCGTCGAGGGCGCGACGCAGCACCGCGCGGTCCGTCATCGTGCGCGACGTGTAACCGCGAAGGTCCAGGCGTTCGATCAGGGCGTCCCGGCGCGCCGGCGCGAGGTTCGCGAGGAGTACCTTCCCCGCGCCCGTCGCGTGGAGCGGAGTCCGATTCCCGATGGACGTGAAGAGGCGTACGACCTGAGGGGACGGCACCGTCTCGATGTACACGGCCTGCAAGTCGTCGAGGACCACGAGATTCGCGGTCTCCCGCGTGCTCTCCGTGAGCGCGCGGAGCAGCGGCCGGGCGCGCAGGCGCAGCTCGCCGTACCGGCTTCGGCCTTCAGCGAGCGTCGCGAGCTTCGCGCCTGCGAAGTAGCGGCTGGTGTCCGGGTTCTGCCGCACGTACCCGCGGCGCAACAGGGTGGCGAGCAACCGGTGGACCGTGCTCACATGCAGGCCGGTCCGGCCTGCGAGCGCCGTGATCGCGACCTCGCCGTCGGCTGCCGCGAGTGCTTCGAGAAGGTCGAGCGCACGGTCGACCGACTGCACGGACCGGCGGGTCCGCTTCGGAGTCGAAGGCGCCTCTTTCACCGCTCGGAAGCCCACATCTGCAAGGTGAAAGCATACCCGCGCGTCGGTCCGATACTCGATTTGTGGACAAGAACTCCAGGCGCGAGTCGCTCGAGGCGCAGGTCGCCTCGTTCCCAGCCAAACCAGGCGTGTACCTCTTTAAAGACTCGAAGGGGCGGGCGCTGTACGTCGGCAAAGCCGATGTCCTCCGGGACCGGGTGCGCAACTACTTCGGTCCGAGCCTCGACGTCCGCCTCATCCGTATGGTCGAGCGCGCCGAGCGGCTCGAGTACGTGCTCACCGACAGCATCTCGGAGGCCTTTCTTCTCGAGAACAATCTCATCAAGCAACACCGGCCTCGCTACAACATCCGGCTCAAAGACGACAAGTCGTATCCCTACGTGAAGGTCACGCTCGGCGAAGACTTCCCGCGGATCCTCCGGACTCGAACGCTCGGCGATCGAACGGCGCGCTACTTCGGTCCTTTCGCCAACGCGAAGTCCGTGGACCAGTCGCTCGACCTCCTTCAGAAGCTCTTCCCGTACCGCACGTGCAAGCTGACGATCGTCGCGGACGAGGACGGACGAGGACGGACCGTGCCGCCGTCGGCGCTGCCCGGCGGCCGTCCGTGCCTGCTCTATCACCTCAAGCGCTGCACGGCGCCGTGTGTGGGCGCGACGACCCGCGACGAGTACCGGGCCACCGTCGAGAAGAGCGTTCTCTTCCTCGAGGGCCGCTACGAAACGCTCGCGCGCGATACGAAGAAGGAGATGCAGCAGGCCTCGGACGCGCTCGCGTACGAACGCGCCGCGACCCTCCGCGACCGGCTTCTCGCGATCGAGCGCACCCTGGATCGGCAGGAGGTGCACGCCTACAAGGGCGACGACTTCGACGTCCACGCGGCCGCGGTAGACGAAGGGGACGCGGTCGTCCAGGTCTTCCGCGTCCGCGACGGGACCGTCGTCAGCCGAGATCACTTCTCGCTCGAGGGATCCGAAGGCGCCGGCGTACCGGACGTGCTCGCTTCCTTCCTTCGGCAGCACTACACCGTTGCGGCCGCGCTGCCGCCGGAGATCGTCGTTCCCGTTCCGATCCCGGACCAGAGCGAGTTCGAAGCGTTCGCGGCGGAGCGGCGCGGCGGGCCCGTGCGCATCCTCGTTCCCCAGCGCGGGAAAAAGCGTCACCTCGCCGAGCTCGCGGAGCGCAACGCGCGCGACGCGCTCGAACAGGAGCGCGTGCGCTGGCTCGCCGACCGCGGCAAGACCGACACCGCGCTCCGGGAGCTCGCGGACGCGCTCGGTCTCGAGGGACCGCCGAAACGGATCGAGTGCTACGACGTGAGCCACGTCCAGGGGACGAGCGTCGTCAGCTCGATGGTCGTCTTTGAGGACGGCCGGCCGGCGAAGCAGGCCTACCGACGGTTCCGCGCGAAGATCACCGATCGCAACGATGACTTCGCGAACATGCGCGACACGCTGCGCCGACGCTTCCAGCGCTCCGCGTCGGATGCAGACGGGTGGCCGGTCCCCGACCTGGTGATGCTCGACGGCGGAAAGGGCCAGCTCGCCGCCGGGCAGGCGGCGCTCTCGGATGCCGGCCTCCTGCAGATCCCCATCGCGGCGCTCGCCAAGGAGCACGAGGAGCTCTTCGTGCCGAACCGGCCAGAGCCGATCGGCCTCCCGCGGACGTCGCAAGGCCTCTATCTCGTGCAGCGCATCCGCGACGAAGCCCATCGCTTCGCCGTGACGTATCACCAGCAGGTCCGCGGAAAACGGGCCGTGCGCAGCGTCCTCGACGACGTCGAGGGTGTGGGGCCGGCGCGGAAGCGCGCGCTCCTGCGGCGGTTCGGGAGTGTGCGCGCGATGCGTGACGCGCCTGTCGAGGACCTCGCCGCGGTCACCGGCGTCGGCCCGTCGCTGGCCGAACGCATCAAGCAGGCGATAGAGAGCTAACCCGACCTCAAGCTTTCGCATCCTCGGCTACATATCGCTGAGGAGC